>JACPMW010000029.1 GCA_016185805.1 Candidatus Woesearchaeota archaeon
TCACCATCACATTAGTCCTAATTGAGTAGCTATGTCTATTGCCGGGTTTTTTGAGGAAAATTTGACGTATGCTCTTTTCTCGCCGTCTGCATTTATGAAGGTATTCACCTTTTCTATCTTTACTTTAAACATCTCCTCTACTGCAGACTTGATTTCTCTTTTTGTCGCTTTCTTGTTAACCACAAAGATAAGCTTATTTTCGGCTTCCATCAACCTTATTGATTTTTCGGTTGAGAGTGGATATTTTATTATAGTGTATGGGTCCATTTTCACTTAAACAAATTCTCTTTTTCAAGTATTTTGATTGCAGAGCTTGTCCATAGCGTCATCCTTCCTGCTTTTGCGCCCGGGGCAAGCAATTCTACATTAAGGCTTCTTACATCCATAACATCAACTCCCGGAATGTTTTTAACTGCATTGCAGATATTTCCTTTTTTTGCAACTACTATCAGCGGGCCCTTTCTTTTTTTGTATTTTCGGCCTCTTGATTTTCCTTTGCCAGCCCTTATTTTTTTATGCTCTGTCCTTTGCAGTTCACTCTCGAGGCCCAGCTTTTTGAATGAGTCAATAATATCCTTTGTCTTGTCCAGCAGTTCAAATTTGTCGTCAAGGATAAAAGGATAGCTATCGGGCATTATGTGCCCCCGCTCCGCTACAATGCCTTTTAAGATGGTTGCCGCGATTGCACTTCTTATCGCCTTCACCCTTTCCTTGTCGTTGATTTTTTTCTCCAATATTTTCTCAGTCTTTGGAGGATGCGCCCTTCTTCCGCCTACGGTGCCTGGTGCAAATGCACCAACCCAGTTCATCCTTGACCCCCTTCGTGAGAGTATTTTTCTGGGCACCCTCGATATCCCAAAGCCATAAGAGCCCCTGTAATCCCTTCTTCTTCTTGACAATTTCGCAGACGCCCTCTTTCCTGCACCTTCGCTTGCCGCATAAATTTGCCGCTTGTGGCTTTGAAGTGCCAATACTGCTCTCTGTATCAGATCCGGCCTGAATTCCTCTTCAAATTGCCAGGGTAGCTGCAACTCCCCAACCTTATTGTTTGAATTGTCCATGATGTTAAGTTTCATTTCAATTCCCTTGTTTTGAGTGTGTGCTTATGTAGCTTATCTGTGGTGCTTCCATGATTGTTTTTTGCCTCACCGGTGCTGTAAGTTTTATCAGTCTGTTTTTGGCTCCTGCTATCGATCCCTTCACCAGAAGATAGGGGTTATTGACTAATCCATAACTTATGAAGCCGCCGCTTGCATTAATTTCCTCTGCATTGTTCCCTATCTTGACCAGCCATTTGTTATATTCTGTCCTCAAATGATATCCCATCTTCCCTGCATGGGCAGTTCTCCACATAATATGGCCTTGGGCTCTCCATGCCCCCAAAGTTCCAGGGTTTCTCCTGCTTTTCTCAGATTTGTGGTGCCTTAGCTGAACCCCAAATCTACGCACCGGTCCTTGAAATCCCTTGCCCCTGGTTGTGGAATGCACATCAAGAAATTGCCCTTCTCTGAATACCTCATTCACGCCCATTTCCTTGCCCAGTTTTTCTTTTGCATAATTGAGCTGCTGCTCTTTTGTGCCGCCTACAGCGATTTCAAATATTTCCGGCAATTTTTTCCCTATGCCAGTCAGCTTGGGTTGGGTGTAGCAGAGCATCCTCAAAAAATCAAAATCATTTGCTTCTTTTCCTTTTTTTGTGTGGGTGTTTATTTTCTTCCCGATTTCCTTGTCAAGCGAATCTGAAAAAATTTCAGAAATTATTTCTGAGCCGTTTTTTGTGTTTTTATAAAATATGATAGAAGCAGTTTTTATTGGTGGGCATTCAATAATGGTGACTGGACAAATTATCTCCTTGCCTTTGGTTAGGGAGTGTGCGCGGTTGTCGCTGATTAAAAGATGTGTCATTCCGACTTTATAGCCGGCAAACCCCAAGGGTTTGGATTCGATGCTAGGAGCCCAGTTCCTGACCCTCGGGGTTGTGTACCTAGACCTGACCCTCGGCCAAAACTGCATGCTTCCTGCCCTCGGTTTTCTGGTTCTTGGCATCTTGCGTCGTTAATCAGACTAATATATCTAGTTCCATGTTCGGAAAAAAGCCTTTTGTTGAATGCCTTTTATAGAAAACAGTTCAAGTAACTGTACTGAAAAGGCAGTCTTTTCAGGCTGGCTGATATATGCTCCCAAGAAACGATACTATATTTATAAAGGTTGTGGAAAACTGAAATTTTTGGATGGTTTTGAAAACCCAAAAAAGTCCAAAAACACGGAAAGGAACTTGTTTTTAAAAATTAATCAACTTCTCAAAATTTTGGTGTTCTTGGTGGGTTGTTCTTTGTGTTTTTGTCAATGGGTGTTTGTGTTTGGGTTACCCTTTCGCTTCCCGTGGAAACACGTTTTTTTGTTTTTTGTTTGTTGATTTATATATTTTCTTTCTATATGGAAAAATATAATATTAAATATTTTTATAAAAGGCTATACTGTTTCCATAAGAAACGGAGGGGTGCGTACAACAAAGCAAATGCTTATATACCTCCATTTCATTTGGAAAACATCATGGAAAGGGGGTTGGAAACGTTTTTTGAAGGATTTCTAAAGAAAGAAAGCGTCTTTTTTGATAAAAAGGCACTTCAATCGTCTTATATCCCCGAAACAGTCAATCACAGGGAAGACCAAATCAAACAAATGGCTAATATTCTTGCACCTGTTTTAAAGGGTGACAAACCATCCAACCTTTTTATTTACGGCAAAACAGGCACAGGAAAAACACTAACTGCAAAATATACAACCCAGCAACTTACCGAAATAGCAAAGCGGGAAAACATTCCTTTGGAAATTTTATATATTAATTGCAAGCTGAAGCGCAGCACTGATACAGAATACCGCCTGATAGCCCAGTTGGCAACAGAGCTTGGGAAATCAATACCACCAACGGGCTTGCCAACTGAAGAAGTCTACAAGGCCTTCATTAGGGCCCTAAACAGGCAGCAGCGGAACTATATAATTATACTTGACGAGATTGACCAGCTTGTAAGTAAAGCCGGTGACAATGTTCTTTACAATTTGACCAGAATCAACGAAGACACAGAATCACAAATATCCCTGTTGGGGATATCCAACGACATCATGTTTATTGACAATCTGGACCCAAGGGTTAAATCTTCACTTTCTGAAGAGGAGATAGTGTTTCCACCATACAACGCGCTCCAAATACAATCAATATTGAAGCAGAGGGCTGAGCTGGCCTTCAATAAAGGGGTGTTGATGGAGGGGGTAATAGAAAAATGTGCCGCATATGCCGCAAGAGACCATGGCGATGCACGCCGAGCTTTGGAGCTTCTAAGAGTAGCTGGAGAAGTTGCAGACAGGAAAAACCTCAAGGCAATTATGATTGACAATATTGATGAAGCAGAAGAAAAAATAGAAAAGGACAGGATTCTTGACATCATAACCACCCAGCCAAAACAATATCACCTCCTTCTTTTTTCGATACTTTCCCTAAAACCGAATAGGGGCAACGCCCTTTTCACTGGGGAAGTTTATGAAATATACAAGGCGCTTTGCAAAAAGACAAACACCACCATTTTGACGCAAAGGAGGGTTTCAGACATAATATCTGAATTTGACATGCTTGGCATAATAAACGCAAAAGTAATATCCAAAGGCCGCTATGGAAGGACAAGGGACATATCGGTGGAAATCCCGGAAGCCATGTTGCCGAGAATCAAAAAAATACTTGAGGAAAGCATAAGGATCTGATGATACAACAGGAACTTGCTCAAAAAAAACGGGAAATAATCCGCCTTTTCCTCAAAAAAGGTTTTTTGGTAAATTCAGAATTATTAAACAGGCTGGATGAAGCAAAGGACATCCCAAAAATTGAAGAGATGCTAAAAGCAGGGCAGGAGAGCAAAGATATTCTTATTTGGGAGGAAACAGGCAAGCCAGCTATCGAAACAAAGCCGAAAGAACCAAAAATTTCAGCAGCAACAAACATTAAAGTAACTTATTCTTATAAGGAAGACCCCAAAAAAAGGGAACCCCAGGATTTTGTTGATCACTTCAACAACAGGTATAAGGCAATAGAAAAAATTCTGAAGCAAAGGCAGGAGCTCAATGACACAATTTCCATAAGCAAAATACAAAATAAGAGGGAGAAGGGGGATGTTTCCATAATAGGAATGGTCAACAGCAAGCAAGTCACTAAAAACGGAAACCTCATGCTTTTGCTGGAAGATCCAACTGGGCAAAAGAAAGTCATAGTCAATAAAAACAAGCCTGCGCTGTTCAAGGAAGCCAAGGACATAGTTTTGGATGAGGTAATTGGAGTGGTTGGGGTTAGTGTAGAGACGGTGATATTCGCCAACAATCTGCTTTGGCCGGATATGCCAAACAAAGAGATTAAAAAATCAGCCCATGAGCAATATGCCTTATTTTTGTCCGACTTGCACGTCGGTTCTTCAAAATTTCTGCCGGATGATTTTGAAAAGTTCCTCAAATGGATCAATGGGGAGATAGGCAACGAGCAGCAAAAAAACATAGCAAAAAATGTAGGGTGTATTTTTATAGCTGGTGATTTGGTGGATGGGTGCGGCATTTACCCGGAGCAGGACAAGGAGCTAATCACAAAAGATGTGTACCAACAATACAGGGAATGTGCTGCATTGCTCAGCAGGATACCCAGCAGCATCCCTTTAATAATTTGCCCAGGCAACCATGATGCAATGCGCATTTCCGAGCCGCAGCCACAGCTATCCAAGGACTTCGCCAAGCCGATGTATGATTTAAACAATACAATAATGGTTTCAAACCCTTCAATGATAAACATCAACTCCTCAACAGACTTTGAAGGGTTTGACGTGATGATGTATCATGGTTATTCCTTTGACTATTATGTTGCAGAGGTTGATTCATTGCGAAGCCAGGGGGGATACGACAGGGCAGACTTAATAATGAAATTCCTGATGAAAAGAAGGCACTTGGCCCCATCCCATTTATCAACCCAGTATATTCCCGACACAAAAAAAGACCCGCTTGTCATCGAAAAAATTCCGGACATTTTCATAAGCGGGCATATACACAAGACCGCAACAGCAAATTACAAAAACACCACCTTGATATGTGGGAGCTGCTGGCAGAGCAAAACACTTTTCCAGGAAAAAGTAGGACATAACCCCGAGCCAAGCAGGGTTCCAATAATAAACCTCCAGACCAGAGACGTCAAAATATTGAAGTTTGGGCAATAAAATGGACAGTTATGTAAGTGCCATAACCAAAAAAGTGGATTTTGCGTATGGTGTTGCGAATATCGCAAGGTCTAAAGGATACGATCCGGAAGAAACAGTCAATATCCCTCTGGCAAAAAATATGGCAGAGCGTGTGGAAGGGCTTGTCAGCGTTGTAGCCCCCCAAATAATCAATAAAGGGATACCCCAGCGGATAAAGGAGCTTGAAAATATTCATGGAAAGCTTGACTGGAGAGTCGCTTTGAAAATATCCCTTGAAACAACACAGCAGAAATTTTGTGATTTTTCCACACAAAAAGAAGCGATAGAAACAGGCATAAGGATGGGATTGGCGTATCTTACCCTTGGTGTAGTTGCATCACCCCTTGAAGGTTTTGTTGGGCTGAGAATTAAAAAAAGAAAGGATGGGAGGGAATACTTCTCGCTGATGTACTCCGGCCCTATAAGAAGTGCAGGAGGGACAGCAGGCGCCATGAGCGTCGTAATAGCCGACTATATACGGAAAAATATGGGGTATGATGTTTACGACCCGTCTGAAAAAGAGATAAGGCGCATGGTTACGGAGCTTTATGATTATCATGAAAGAGTCACAAATTTGCAATATTTGCCCAGTGAAAGGGAAATAAGATTTCTTGTCGGAAACTTGCCGGTCCAGATTGACGGTGACGCCTCCGAAGAGATAGAGGTATCAAACTACAAGGACATTGAAAGGATAGAGACAAACAGGATAAGGAGCGGCCCGTGCCTTGTTGTCGGTGAATGCATCGCCCAGAAGGCTGCAAAAGTCCTGGCGCAGATAAAAAAATGGGGTGACGAGTTCGGGCTCGGGCATTGGATGTTCCTGCAGGATTTTGTCCATATTCAGAAAGAGACAAAGGCAAAGGAAAAGTCAGTCAAAAAAGGTGTCGTTCCAATATACACTTATATCCAGGACCTTGTTGCAGGCAGACCAGTATTAACCCATCCGCTTGCAGCAGGAGGATTTCGGCTCAGATATGGAAGATGCAGAACATCTGGCTATTCGGCATCAGCGATACACCCTGCTACAATGGTGATATTAAACAAATACATAGCAATAGGCACCCAGCTGAAAGTTGAAAGGCCGGGAAAGGCAACAGCGGTATCAGTTTGTGACTTTATCGAAGGGCCGATAGTCAAGCTTAACGACGACAGTGTTGTTAGGCTTGACACCGAGCAAAAGGCAAAACAGGCTTCAAATTCAATCAAGGAAATCCTGTTCTTGGGGGATATCCTCATAAGCTATGGAGATTTCTTTAACAGGGCGCATACGCTTGTTCCTGCAGGATATTGTGAAGAGTGGTGGGCCCTCGAGATGGAAAAAGAGATGCTAAAATTAGCAAATTCCCAAGCATTGAAAAAATTGCCGGAGCTAATTGACATAAGCCAGGATTATATGGAAAAACTTGTTGCCAGCTATTTCGAAGAGTTGCCAGATGCGAAAACATCAATAAAACTGAGCAAAGCTCTTGGGATACCGTTGCATCCCCGCTACACTTACCATTGGAAAACAATCCAAAAAGAAGAATTTTTCGAGCTTCTCAAATGGCTGGAATCCGCCAAAATAGAAATTGTGGAAGGAATAGCGGATAAAATTATCCTTCCCAAACACGAAATCGGAAAAAGGGTGCTTGAGCTGATAGGAGCCCCCCATATTTTTGTCAACAATGAATTTACGATAGTGGAAAAGGATGATGCAGAAATACTGTATAATCTGCTGAACATGGGCAATAGTGATTTTTATGCGAAATTCAAAAATTCGGAGATGGAAGATGTCTTGGATTTGATAAACTCGGTTTCCGGAATAAGGATTAAGGACAAGTCCGGAACCTTTATAGGAGCGCGTATGGGAAGGCCTGAAAAGGCAAAAATAAGAAAGCTTGACGGCGACCCGCATACATTGTTTCCTGTTGGCAAGCAAGGCGGAAAAACAAGGTCGTTCCAAAGCGCCTTTGAGATAGGCAGCATAGAATCGGAATACCCACTTTATTTCTGCAACAACTGCAAAAAAGAGACGATACTAAGCGCATGCGAGCAATGTGACACAAAAACACAGAAAATGAATTACTGCAATTTATGCGGCCTAATTCCAAGCACAAAATGTGTCCATGGGGGAGCATCCCAATACAAAAACCAAAAAATAGACATAAATCATTATTTTAAGAGCATACTCAAGAAGCTCAAGATGGAGCAGTACCCGGATTTGATAAAAGGGGTAAGGGGCACTTCGAGCAAATACCATATCCCGGAGCATTTTGCAAAAGGCATTCTGAGGGCAAAGCACGAGATGTATGTCAACAGGGACGGCACCACAAGGTATGACATGACACAGCTGCCCATAACCCACTTCAAGCCATTGGAAATAGGAATAACTGTTGATGATGTGAAAAAGCTTGGTTACAGCAGGGATATTTATGGAGCTGAATTAGTCGATGATGGGCAAGTTCTGGAGCTTAAGCCGCAAGATATAATACTCCCAAAATGCGAGGACGCTCCCGAGGAAGGCGCTGACAAGATTCTTTACAGATCAAGCAAGTTTATTGACGAGCTTTTATCCTCATTTTACGGTATTGAGAAATTTTACAAACTTAAATCAGAAAAGGATTTGATTGGGCATATTGTTGTTGCCTTGGCCCCCCACACATCTGCAGGCATAGTTGGAAGAATTATCGGATTTTCAAAGACTCAGGGATTTTATGCCCATCCGCTGTTTCATGCAGCCACCAGGAGAGATTGTCTTGGATATAACAGTTATATTCCTGTAAATAAAGACGGCCAGTGGGAAATCAAAAAAATAGGTGATTTTATCGAAAGCCAAAATCCTAGCATTCCAATCGATAATTTTGGTACACTCAAAAAGGACATGGATAATCTTCATGTATTTAGCAACCCTGGCAAAATGAAAGTAAAAGAAATAACAAAGCATAACCCCAGCAAAATGCTCCGTATATTTCTCGAGGATGGAAGAAGCATAGAATTAACAGAAAGCCATAAAGTATATTTGAAAGGCAAAAGGCAAAAAAAGGCGCGTGAACTCACCCAAGAAGACAGATTAATGGTAAACATTTACAAAAATATTGAAGAAATAGATATTGAGAAACTGTCATTATTGGAAATTTTTTCTCAGAGAAATGATATAATGGTGCGTGGCGTGATTGATTATCTTATGAAATTTGAAAAGCTTAGCAAGCACAGCAATTATTGCCAAAGGGACAGCTTTCCGATACGATTTGTTGTGGAATTTTTAAGAAAACACAACAAGACATTTAATGATTTACCATCTACTGCCAGAATAGCTGCAAAAAGAGATAATATTTCTCTTCCGATAAACGTGCAATTAGATGAGAGGCTGCTTGAGGTTTTGGGTCTTTACATATCTGAAGGATACTCGAGAAAAAATAGTTCAAAAAAAGGGTATTATCAAATCTCGATTGCAGGAAACAGCGATATAAGAAACTTTATCAAAGATATATTTTATTCACACTTTGGTTTGAGACCTTCTCACGAAAATTCTGACCAGGTAGTTTTTTCATCAAAAATTTTATTTGATTTATTCACAACGTACCTTAGTATGGGGAGCAAGGCAGGAGCAAAAAGAATCCCAAGCATATTTTTAAATTTGAAAAAAGATAAGATAGCGGCATTGCTTAGGGGATATTTTGAAGGGGATGGAAGCGTAAGCGCAAGTGATATTAGAGTAACGTGCGATACAGTTAGTGAAGGGTTAAAACACGACTTAAGCTTCGTGTTTTCAAGATTTGGAATATTCACAAAATTCTACGAGTATGAAAAAGAACCAGGCCCAAAAGTTAAGGAATTTTATATTAAAAAATTAAGAAAAATCCCAAAATTCAGGATAACAAAGATAATCATTCCGTCCAACTTTGTTAAAAAATTTAAAGAAATAGGGTTCATATCAGAAAGAAAGCAAAAAATTTTGGAAGGATTATGCGGCAAAAAGCCTTATGGGATGAAAATAGACCACGATGAGAATTACGCATACCCGAAGATACGCAGGATAGAAGAGCTTGGAGAACAGGAAAGTTACTGTTTAAACGTAGATTTAGAGCACAACTTTTTTGCTAATGACATCCTTGTCCATAATTGTGATGGTGATGAGGCCTCTGTTACATTGCTTATGGATGCTTTGCTTAATTTCTCGAGGCAGTTCCTTCCAGATTCAAGAGGATCAACGCAGGATGCGCCCTTGGTGCTCACATCAGTCCTGGTTCCTACAGAAGTTGATGACATGGCATTTGACTTGGACATTGCAGAGAGGTATCCTCTCGAATTTTACGAAGCAACCCAATCATACATATTGCCGTGGAATGTTAAGATTGAAAGGCTTGCAAACATACTTAATTCTCAAAAGAGTGACGGGATAAGGTATACTCATCCTGTCAGCAACATAAACAGTGGAGTAAAATGCTCGTCCTACAAAACATTGCCTTCAATGGAGGATAAATTAAAAGGCCAGATGGAATTGGCAGACAAGATAAGGGCAGTTGATGCTGCAGATGTCGCAAGATTGGTTATAGAAAAGCACCTTATAAGGGACATAAGGGGAAATTTGCGGAAATTTTCAATGCAGGAATTCAGGTGCAGCAAGTGCACCGAGAAATACAGAAGGCCTCCTTTGACGGGGAAATGCCTTGCATGCGGCAGCAGGCTTATTTTTACTGTGTCTGAAGGCTCGATAATAAAATATCTGGAGCCTGCAATTTCTTTGTCGGAAAAATACGACCTGCCTCCTTATATAAAGCAGACTCTGCTTTTGACAAAAGACAGGGTAGAAGGCTTGTTTGGCAAGGATAAAGACAAGCAGGAAGGACTAGGGAGATGGTTTGGTTGAAAACTAAAGTTGGATTAATGTGTGAGATATTTGTTAATTTTGTTCCTAAAAATAAAATCCTTACCTTTAGGGGTTTTCTACATCACAAGCATAGTTTATTACTTATTCCACATACCAATATTCTCATTCCAAATCTGTATAGATTCAGTATGATTTGTATAATGTTTTACTATATATTTTTCATTAATATAATCATAATATACCAAACCAGTTTTTCTTTCAAAATCTCCTCCAAGAATAAATATTGCAATCAATAAATCATCATTTTGTTTTGGTATGCGTAAATAAAAAGTTCCAATGTCTCTACCACCACCTTTATTAATAGATAAATCATTATTATAAATAAAAGCATAATAAGGACCGGATGAAGATTCTTTCCAATTTACATTTGGTTTTAAAGAGATATTTACTTTTCTATTAAATACAATTTCAATGCCAACATTAGATTCTGATTTTTTATTGCCTTTATTTATTAATGAAATATCAAATTCTAAAGGTTTTGAAAAATGGTTTGTAAAATTAAATATAGTTTTTCCAAGAATAGGGGTTGGTGAAAAGACTGAAACTTCCATATCTGGAATTTTATTTATTTCATATATATAAAGTGACGTAGATATTATTGCTATTATTAAAGCGGCAATTGTCGCAATTATCTGAAGTTTGTCCCATATGCCTTTTTGTGGAAAATTAATGACTTCTACTTTTTTTGGAGTTTCTGGTTTTTTACCCATAAAAAGGTACTCTCAATAATATTATAAATAATTTCCTATTTATTTAAGCTGTTATTGACTAGGTCTTAAAAAGTGAAAATTTGATTTTATTTAATAACCATTAAACGCAGTTTTTATAATGTTTAATCGGTGTTAAACAAATTAGTCTAATAGAATATAATTAAATCTTCGCCTTGACAACATTCTTTGCGCCGCAGGCGGTGCATTTCATGTAGTTTATTCCCTCTTCCCTGATTAAAGTTGTATCAGGCTTGCCGCACTCAGAGCAAAGCACAAATTCATTTGCAAACTGCCTCACCTTTTCATTGATTCTTGATGCAGGCACCCTTGTCCCCAAAATCAATGCCCCGCTTTTTTTAATCTCGCCTGGGGTGGCAAGCTCCTTGAGCACATACTTCAGAAAATGATCAGCTTCTCTTCTTAAGTCAGACGCTATCTGCAAAAAATTGGATATCACAGTCCTGTTGCCCTGTATATGCCCAAGAACCTTTGGTATCTCAAACCTTTCCTTGATAAAGACAATTTCAGGAAGGGCCTTCCTCACTTCCCCAAGCATTTTTTGATAGTCATCCATGCACTTAAAGAAGCCTGTGTTCTTTATAAATTTAATCAAAACTCCAATTCAAAAGATATATAAATCCTGCATTTCAAAATGCCAATATGGTAGTTGAGTATTTTTTAAACCCGTTCAAGGCAGAGAAAAAGCCATGGGAGATGTTTTTTCTCGGGTTTTTGTACACTTCGATCGGGATATTCCTCTCGCTTTGGATTTTCAGGAACGAGGCAAGCCTTATCATGGTGTTCATGATAACAATGGCAGCGCTTCCCATATTCTACAATACCATGCGCCTTGAAGAAAGCAAAGACCTGCTTATGGACAAGGAATCCGAGATATTAAAGGAGCATAACAAGGCAATCTCTTTTTTCATGTACCTTTTCATAGGGATTACAATCGCATGTGCTGTATGGTATGTTATGCTCCCAACATCCACAATCAGCCAGCTTTTTGACAAGCAGACAGGCACTATACAGGCAATAAACAACCAGGTATCCGGCAATGTCATACACAACATGAACGCTTTTTGGAAGATATTCTTCAACAATTTTAAGGTGCTTGCATTCTCCATTTTATTTTCTTTTGTGTATGGTGCAGGCGCCATATTCATATTAAGCTGGAATGCCACAGTCATAGGAGCAGCAATAGGCAATTTTATAAGGGCAAACATAAGCAGCTATACAAGTTCGCTTGGCCTTTTTGAAGCCGGAAATTATTTTCATGTTGTGTCATTGGGGCTGCTGAAATATTCACTCCATGGAATCCCGGAAATAGCCGCTTATTTCTATGGTGGGCTAGCTGGCGGCATAATCTCCGTTGCAATAATAAAAAAGCACTTCAAGACAAAAAAATTTCCTGCGATAATGAGGGATTTCTCAGAACTGGTGCTCATAGCAGTCGGCTTCTTGGTTGCAGCTGCATTTATGGAGGTGTATATAACTCCCGTGTTATTCTAGGACTTTTATCTTTCCGGGCTTGATTTCAAACACATCCCCGTTTTCCAGAAGTTTGTTTATGATTCTCTCTGTATCTTGAAAATAGCTGTTTTTGATTAAATCCTCGATAGCAACGCCATTCCCGTCATCAAGCTTTTTTATCATCTCATAAACATCTTTGCCCAGGCCAATCTCCTCATCTTTGCCATTATCAGGAGGGTCAGCAACTTTATCGTCTTCAAGCCCGTTCAATTCAAGTTTTCTTACATTTATCCATTCCATGCTTATCTTCTTTACAATTTCGGGAAGAATGTATCTCTCATTGCTAAATTCCCTCACCCTGCCAATGACCAAAACAACATCACCAACATCCACATTTGTAAAAATAATCCTGTTTTCAAAATTCTTCAGTGATACCCTGCCACTTCCATCATCAATGATTGCTCCCGAATAAACATCCTCTGATTTATAGACCAAAGTCGCCATTACGCTGACTCTCGAGCCTGTTATATTGTCTTTGGTGAAATTCCACTTTAATATGGAAGAAATAGATGTTTTAATTGCAACTTGCCTTTTCTGGAATTGATTCTGCTCTGGCACTTGCATTTTATATCCTGCTTACAAAGCCCCTTCTTGGTTCATACACATCGCCAGATCTTATCAGTCTTTGAAGGGCCTCTTCAAATTTATTTTCGTCAAGGCCCTTTCCTTTTGCTTCATTGACAATCTCTTCTATTGGAATCAATTTACCATGCTTCGACTCCATTTCCAATATTATTTCCTTCAAAATCATGACGTCGTTTCTGGAAGATGCAGGAATTCCGGTTGCAATCCTGTCAATGTCTATTTTGCCTGTTTCCTTGTCAAATCCAACCTGCATCAGGCAATAATCAAGAAGCTCAATGGCCTTTTTTGCATCTTTTCGGGTAACCCTTTCATCCAGGCGTGACCTGGCAGAGGCCTCGCTCAATCTCACCAAAGCCTCAAGCTGCCTTGCCGATATAGGGATTGTCCTTATACTTCCCTCCCCGCTTCCGCTTTTCCTCATTCTCAGATAAAATTCTTTTATCTCCTCCAAAGCCCCATCCGTTAATTTCGGGCTTATCCTTTGCCTTGCATAAGCCACATACTTTCTTAAGATTCCTGTAGAAATCTCTGGCTCGTTTACATCGGGTCTTTGGTGCAAAGCCAGTATATGGTTTGCCATCTTTTCATCTCTCGTGTCTTCCGGCAAATCCTTTATCGGAAAAATCAAGTCAAACCTGTTGATTAAAGTTGGTGGCAGATCAATCTGGTCAGCAATAATTCCATACGGATCAAACCTTCCAAACTTGGGATTAGCGGCTGCAAGCACGGTTGTTCTTGCTATCAAAGTTGCCTGTATGTTTGCCTTCGAAATGCTGACAGTCTGGTTTTCAAGCGCTTCGTGCATTGCAGCCCTGTCCTCGGAGCTCATTTTATCCAATTCATCCACACAAACCAGCCCGTCGCTGCTAAGAACCATTGCGCCTGCTTCCAATGCCCATCCGCTCAAAAATTCGTCCCTTACAACAGCAGCTGTTATGCCTGCCCCACTGACGCCCTTTCCGCTGACGTATCTGCCCTTTGGGGCAATTTGGGTTATTCTTTTTAGCAGAGCGCTTTTTCCGCTGCCTGGATCCCCAACCAGCAAAATATGCATATCCCCTCTGCTCACTATCTTGTCCATCCTTACTTTCCTTACACCACCCATCAGCTGCAGCAATAAAGCCTCTTTTATCTTCTCATATCCATAAATCGAAGGAGCCATTGAATTGACAAGCTTTTCATACCCTTTTGGGTCATTTGCTATATCCAAGATATCTTTTTCCTCTTCATCGCTTATTGTGACTTCATAAAAAGTATCTTCAGTTGGTTGCACATAATTTGCATCAATCATTAGGTCAAGCTTTGTTGATCTTGCTCCGCTTTTTGAGATTATGGGGACTTCTTTTACTATTCCAATTACCTCAACCTTGCTGCCTGGAGATGTTCTTTTCTCGCTTAGTGGGCTTACCAAGTCGTCTTTCAAAAGCACATTAATGCGCTTTGGTTGCTCACCGCCTTCAATGTTTTCGTGAGCCTCTTCAATTACAATGCCTTGGGCATCCACCATCTCTTTGTCAAGCATGACAAATTTCCCTTTTCTTCCGCAGCCGCACCTTGTAGGTTCCCTAAAAGTTCCCTCAAGCTGAAGTACATTCATTATGTTGCCGCACACAGGGCATTCAAACCTGGCTGATGTAACCTGCGGCCTTACATCGGATTTTCTCCTTATAACTCCTTCAATGAAAAAAAGCTTGTTTAAGTGCTTGCTTCTGACATCCCTTATCATCATGCGCTGGCTTTGCGGCAGGTTATAAAATCTTATCTTGAAATTAACAAGTCCATCTACATCAAATTGCTCGATTGCCTTTTCAATTGCCTTTATGGTTTCCTCTGGCGCGTCAAGAAGCTCAGCAGCCAAATCAGGGTCGTATTTAGAAAGCTCCGCAAAGTCAATCAGCAAAAACCTATTCCCTTTTCTCACATTGTCGAGCAGGGAATTATAGTAGTTGCTGTCTATGAAGTCCTGAAACCTCTTTATCTGCTCTATAACATTAAGTTCCATAAGCACCAGCTTGTTTTTATGTATTATATAGTTTGCGTGGAAATGTCCAGTGGTATCCAAATTCACAAGCCTAGCAATCAGTTGTTAATCAAAAAGCTAAGCCTTGACCCTTTTAAGGTTTTCAATCAGCTTGTCGAGCGCGGCATGCACTTCCTTCTCTGACTTAGTGCCTGTGCACACCACTTTGCCGTTGCTGAACAGAAGGAAGGTGGCTTTTGCAGCAGCAAGCTTGTAAACCAATCCTGGAAACTGTTCCGGCTCATACTCTGTATTCTCAAGCTTCATGGCCAAAGTGTTCAAGTTCAAGTCCATTCCCACACTTCCTGAAGCAACTATGTTCTGTATCTTGATTTCCGGCTTTATGGTTATCTTGACATTTATCTTCTCCAGGCTCTTTATTATCTTCTTAATGCTTTCTTCCACTTTGTCCATAGAGCGGGCACCAGTGCATACAACCTTGCCGCTTGAGAATATTAAGGCAGACGTTTTAGGCTCTTTTATTCTAATTACAAGCCCAGGGAACTGCTCTGGGTTATATTCAGTATTGCTTAAAGTCGCAGCCATCTTTTCAAGAGGTATATCGTGCTTTAAAGACGTGGAAACAACAATATTAACCACTTTTATGTCTCTTTTAGTTTCTTTCTTAGCCATTTTTAGATTCCTCCTTCTAAAAGTCTGATTTTAATTGATAAAACCTTAAAACACCCCCAAATAATAATTTAAGGCTTAAATCAGCTTGTTTTATATGGTTTATTTATAAATATGTCAGAAATCTCCTAAGATTTCTGAGCATGCTCAAGAATCCTTTATAAAGCCTTTAAAAGGCATTTGGATTCTTGACATTTAAAAAGGTGCTTTATTTATAAATACTTTTGTTTTTAAATGAAGTTATCAAAACATGGATTTTTGAAAGGATATACTTCCTTAACTTCTTGTGGAACAAATAGCTTTATATAAATACGCCAAAATTTTCAGGGCATGGATTCAGATATAGTATTGCCAAAAAATAATGAAACGGAGTTCATCGAGATAGCATCAAATCTCGGCATCAAAAAACTGTATTTTCTCTATGATTTTGACAGCTATGATGGGGAAAGAACAGCAAAAAAGCTTGAGTCAATCACAAAACATCTCAACATTCCTATAGACATAGGATTTCTGGTCAATGAAAGGAATTTAATCAAGGCAGCAAAGCAGTCAAAAATGCTTGTGGCAAAAAGCTCCAGCAATGACCGGGCAGTTATTGAAAGCGGCAAGGTAAAGATAATCTACGGTTTTGAGGAATTCCATAAAAGGGACCATCTGCATCAAAGGGCATCAGGCTTAAACCACATACTATGCGAGCTTGCAAGCAAAAACAAGGTGGCAATCGGGTTTTCCTACAGCATGCTGCTCAGCAAAAACCCAGAAACTGCATCAATGCTGATGGGCAGAATGATGCAGAATATTATATTATGTCAAAAATATAATCCAAGGATGGTAATCGCATCTTTCTCTGAAAAACCGTACGACTTAAGAGCCCCCCACGACACAATGAGTTTATTAGCAATGCTTGGGACGAGTAAGAATACAAAATATTCTCTTTTATCACATTTATGAGTATAAGCCGGCAAATAAAATTGATTTTAATTGCTTTGCTATTTACAGCGCTTTTAGTTATAAATGCACAAAAAAATGAAAAAGTAATTTTGTGGATAAATCTGCAAAAAGAAACAAATTACTATGATGATCTTGAGTATGGCCAGGATGTAGCAATGTTTCTAAATGACTCCATAGAAACCATAGGTAAAAAATTTGAGATAAATTCTGACGATTTCTCTGGCATAAGCCTATCTTATCTTAAGGAGGTTTATAGCCAAAACCCGCACCCTAAAACAATTTTGCCGTCAGAGTTGTTGAATTATTATAAGGCGAATATTGCCACTATATCTTATAATCTTACCAAAGAGAAAGATCATTCAAGCCTGGACATTCACTTTGAATACATGGATTGCTTAATCATCAAAACATATTCCAACCTAGATGATAAGGAAATGTATTACATCACAGAAAATTTTGTGGAAAATATCACAAGATGCATCGCCAACAGTTTCATTGGCAAGCAAACAGATGTAGTTTTCGCAGGCACAGATCATGCTATATCTTTGCTAACATTTAAGGCAGCAAAAATTATAGAGCCTAAGTCAAAAATAGGGCTGTTTGTATTTGATGAACATGTGGATATTTATGGCCTTAAGGATAATGAGAACATAGTAACAAAAGCCAATGTGTTTGGAAAGCTGTTATTGGAAGGGTATGTCGATTATGTTGTTTTTATCGGATCTTCCGAGGCTGCCAAAAGTATCATTGGAACATCTGCGGATAAGAATTTCACGAGAAAGGACATATTTGATAAAATTTCAGTATATTCTGATGCAGATTTGAAAGAGAGCAATTTTCAACACATATTAAATAAAGAGATGAATGAAATGAAAAAGAAAGGCATTACAAATGTAATGGTGAGCGTTGACACTGACGTGCTTCCGCTGCAATATACTGGCTTTGAGTACTCGATACTTGCGCCAGCAATTGGCAAGATAAGGCATAATGGCAAAAACCGCACAGATTTGACATTGGCAGAGTTTCAGGAAGGATTTTCAATTGGCATGGAGCCATACGAATTGAAGCAGCATATTGGTGCTATCAAATACTCCACTTTGTCCAGCGGAATGAACTTTGGAGCGTCAAACGGCTCAATAATAATACTTGGGGATATCCAGGAACTGCTTCCAAAGCAGGATATTAATTTTGAGACAACCAAAGCTGCAATGGAAATTGTTGCATCGCTTTTTGGGTGATAGCATGAAACTGTTAAATTTAAGATATGTCTTGGATAAAGAAGACATATTGCTGCTTCTTCCCTCTATTGCAATGTCTGTCCTGATTTCTTATGGATTTTATTTTTTTATTTGGATTGCTTTTGTTCCTTTGATATACATGGCTCTTAAAAAAGATTACAGAAAAATGTTTCTGGTTAGCTTGGTATATGGGATTATAACCTCTACAATGTTTTTTAGCTGGGTTTACAACATTAAGCTCAATTATGATGCAGTGCTTTATACAATCATCATTCTTATTTTTACTGCTTATTTTATGTTATTTTTGACATCAGTCTCTTTTCTGTCAAAGAAAATAAAAAGCATGTATGTTGTTCTGCTGCCGCCTGTCGTGTGGATAATAATTTTATTTGCATACTCTCTGCTGCCTATAGAAATCTACTGGATGGATTTTTCCATATTCCAGCCTGATACAGCACCTTTAATATGGTATCTTGGGAGCTATGGCATAACATTCATCGTACTGCTGTTTAATTCGACAGTAGCACACCTTTTTATTAAAAGAGACAAACGTGTAATGCTATTTGGCATTTTTATTTTTATTATTGTTGCAACATCAATCATATACAGCAACTATTCACAAATCCCACAGAATGGAGGTAAGGTCAAAGTAGCCTTGCTGCAGGGCAATTTCCCTTATGAATGGGAATGGCGCCAGGAAAACGCATTTGGAACAATACTAGACACATATCTCAACATGACATTGCAGGCAGCAAAGGAAAAACCATACATTATAATCTGGCCGGAATACGCGCTGCCGGATGATATCACAAGAAACGCCAAAATATTTACAAAACTGCAAAAAACAGCGCAGGCTGCAAATGCCACCCTAATCATCGGCTCAATCTCTTATATTGGCGGGACAGGCAAGTATGAAGACACTGCTTTCGTGCTCAAGCCTGACGGCTCGCTAGATTCGTATAGCTCGGTAAAGCCCTTCTTTCTTGATGGTGAAGTGGTAAGGGGAAACTCAACCAGCACCATCACCCAAAATGACAGAAAATTTGGCATCATAATCTGCAATGAAGAGTCAATGCCTTACATAGCAAGAGGCTACACCAGCAAAGGCTCCCAGTTTATAGTGTCAATGTCCAACAACCAGGATTTTGGAAGAGGCAGGAATATTATATCCCAATTCACGAAATTAAGGGCAGCAGAAAATGCAAAGTATGTTTTAAGGGCAACAAACGACGGCATAACACAAATTATCAACCCCTTTGGAAAAGCCGTTTATGTGGCAGAGCCTAAAAAACAAAAGATTTTAATAGGGGATATTTACTTAAATGACTATCCAACATTTTACACAAAACATGGCAACACATTGGTTTATTTGCTTGTGTTTTTGAGCATAATTTTAGTCATAAAAAAGAGGCAGTATGGTAATTATCATTAATGCTAAAAAAAATTCTAGAATCTATGTGATATTTGCGGTTTCCGCCATATTTCTGTTGTTTTTAGCAATATCTGTTGAAGCTGGAAGGAGGAGAGGAGGCGGAGGAGGATCTCCACCACCCCCACCACCATGCCCGATACAAAGCGCAGGCTGCTATAAGGCTGGTGACATAAAAGCTAGTTTTGGAGAACTTGCAACAAGCGATTTCAGGTATTATCTTTCAGAAAACAAGTGCAAAAGGTCAGGAGGATGTGATTGCAGGGGAGTTCCTGACAATATTCCCCAAGAGACAAATCCAGATGACTCAAGCGGAGCCTGCAACTGCATCTCTGGAACAGACTGGAATGCAAAAGCCAAATGCTGCGGAGATGATGCAGAGGATTGCGGAAGGATAAGCTCAGGTGTTTTATGCAGCATTGATGCAAATGCAGAATCATCGCAATGGCTGCCTTCAACGCCAAATTTGGGTGACATTCGATATGTTGGCTGCTCAAGGCTTGAATATCTTTCGGATGGAAACAACTGGCTCAAATGCGAAGGCACCTTCTGGAAAAAAACAGTTGGCAACAGCGAATATATGTGCATCGGAAGAGGCAGAGAATCAATAGTTGAGTGCTGCGGTGATGGCTCCTGCAAAAGTCGTGTTGATGGAAAAAGGCTTTCAACAGGCCAGTCTGTCAATCCAGAAAAATTTGAAAACGAGGCAGCTTCAACATTTAAGTTTGGAGCTACAACAACTCAAGACTGCAAAATAGTCAAGAAAACCGGCTGCACTGATTTTAAAGATTGCGAAGGAATGTCATTTTTTGATTTTCAATGTGCTATCAGACAAGTTTGTTCAGAAACTGGACAACCAATATCTGGCTTTGTAACTTTACAAGGGAAAACACCAGCCCCTAAAGGGTCTATTTGCACACCAACACAAGTTTACGACTGCGAAAAGGAAGTCTGCACCACAATCACTGGAAATGTGGTTGCAGACCAAATTACAGCAAATGCAGTTTCCACAAGCGACACAAAAACCTATTACTGCAGGTCAGACAGGAAATTTGTCACAGACTTGGATGTTCCAACCTCGCTTGCAAAAGACAGGACTCTGATTGGAAGGAATGCTGCAACTTGCGAAAAAGCAGGCTTGACATGGACAGGCACGAAATGCTGCAGCGAGGATGATGACAAAGAGGAATATTATAATGACCCTGCCGGAAAAGGAGGCTGCTTTGACAAGAAGCCGGTTATAAGCGTGGCATTTGTCGAAGGCACAGATGATTCTGTTGTAAATTTTAATGGAGAATTTCATGGATGCGTGATTGAAAAGCAGAATTTCAACACAAAAAATGATGATTTTCTTGGCTTGTCAGACAGGCATACAGGAGCACAATTAATAACAAATCATGATTATTGCTTCAATGACCCTGGAAAAAATTACTTCTGCTCATACACAGAGAAGTGGCTTCCAACAGATGGCACAGACAAGAGCCATGTGAGCTTCGCCCCAGTCCAGAATGCAAAGCAGCCAGCAGACTGCTGCGCTGCTGATGAGTGCTGGGACGGCGAGAAATGCATTGAAAATATGAAGCTTGACCCATTGGCAAAGCCGATTGGCAATGATTCAAGATGCATTGATGGAGAATGGACAAACTCCCAGCTTAAAACAACAGTTGATGAAGGCGCTTCTGGCTTTTGCCCAAAAAGCTCGCAATGTCTTTTGAATGTATTCGGAAAGGACGAGCAAAACCAGTGCGTTGATTCAGGCAGCTATGTCAGCGACAATTATTGTGAAAACGGCATATGGACCTCAAGGACAAAGCTATTGGCCTTAAGATTGTTAAAGCTCAAAAGCAATGACTATACCCTTTTTTGCGACACAAGGGACAATGCCCTAAACAATCTGCAGTACTTGACCGATTCAAATGAGATAGTTGCAAATACCCTTTCAAACCTGCAGACAAATAATTTCTGCATCCTGAAGACAGGAAATAAGATAGTGGCAGCAACCTCAATAAACAAGGCTCTTGAGGATGTGCCCGCAAACAGCCTGAATATCTTTGGAGTAACAAGCTGCGACAGCGCACTTGTGGATGATGGCCAATACCATTCATGCGATGCAACAAACAAGGCATGGTTCAACAAGGAATTAAAGAGCTTCATCTACAGCGCAAATGCAATCTCAATCCCCTCAGAATCAAACCAGTCATCATCTTTTGAGGAATTTTTAGGAAGCCCAATCAAGAATATAATAAACTCCATCAAGAGGCTTATATCAAATCCCCCTTTTGATGAGTCGTATTTAAAAGGCATCAAAAAGTTTGACAAGCTTTACATGTCGCAGCAGGGAAGCAAGACAATAAGGGGCTCGCTTGAAGGCGCAAAGTTCAAGAACACCGTCATAGAATACACAAGCTTTGATACAGACATCTGCAGCCTTGTCGAGCAGTTCAGCATTGCAAAAAAAGACGCATCTTCCGGCATATCATGCAAGAAGGAAGGCAGCAATTACTATGTTCTTGTGCAGGGCAGCCAGTTCACCACAATCAACCCGGAATCAATATGGACTGATTTGACTTCAAAGCTGAGAATAAAATGAGCAGGAAATCCCAAGTCACAATGCTCATGGTTGTTGGTTTAGTGCTGTTCATAGTGATAAGCCTTGTCTTGTACCTTTCAAAATCGTATGTCAAGAAGCAGAGCCAGCAGAACATCAAAAAAACACAGGAATCCTCAATGGAATTGCTGCCGATAAAGGAGTTTGTCTCCAAATGCCTCGACAAGCTTGGAAAAGATGCTATTGTATTGCTTGGCAGGCAAGGCGGCTACATATACTCAAGCCAAGGCGGCACTCTGGTTGATTACCAGGAAACAGATGAAGGGCTTTTCTTTGTCAAATACAACAATCTGGATGTTGCATACAACATACTGCCCCCAAAATTTGCAGTTCCTCCATACTCATCTGAAATTCCTGATTACCCATGGCAGGCATTTCCCTATAAGACAGCAGCATCAAATGCAGAATCATTTAAGGGGTTTTTTGGCATAAGCAACATGCCGCCCCTCAACAATTCTGAGGGCCCAAACTCAATGCAGTCCCAGATAGAATCTTTCATAGACAGCAATATTCAAAGCTGCGTTAACTCTGAAATCTTCGAGAAGCAAGGAATGAATATAGAAATGCAGCCTCCGAAAACATCTGTCATTATAGGAAGCGGCAGCATAGCAATAAGCACAAAAATGCCCATATCAATAATTAACAGGAATGCAAATGAATTTGCAGAGCTTAATGATTTTTCATCTACATTGAGCATAGGCTTGAAGGATTCATATTATTTCGTGAAAGAGCTGGTTGAGAGTGATATCCAAGACATCAAGTTTGACATTGGAGACCCAAAAAATGAGAAGGAAGGCAGGAGAATAAAGCTTGTCAAGGATGTTTTCTCTAAGGATGATATTGTTATTGTCACGGATGAGAACGCATTGCTTTATGGTAAATCATTTGAATATATTTTTGCGAGAAGGAACAGGGCGCCAGCTCTTTACTACATAAGATAAAAAATGAAAATGGCAAAATTAAACAAAAAAGTAGTCATCGCATTCACCATAACCATAAGCTCCATGCTTTCTGTCTTTATTATAAACGGGCAGGAAGGCGAGGAATGCGGCAACCTTAATCAAGCATGCTGCGGAAGCTCATGCAATTCAAATCTCATTTGCGAGTCCAGCATCTGCAAGCCATGCGGGGGCTTAAGCCAGCCATGCTGCAATAATAAGATGTGTAATCAAAATTTTGACTGCTACCCAATAGGATGCAACTATCCTCCATGCGACGTGCAAAAATCCGGCTGTTACAGGGGCAGCGAAAGATTCGGATTTGGAGTGCTCTCCCAAGAGCAATTTAGTTATTACCTTCCAAGCTTAAGGTGTGTAAAGCATTCAGCATGCTATTGCAACGGAACCAACCCCAGCATAGCCCACCAGAGTGATGCAGACCAGTCACCAGAGGCATGCGACTGCATTTATGGCAGCGAATGGTCTCAATCAAGTTGCTGCGGCGATGACATTGACGATTGCGGCAAAATAAATGCTGGAAATTTGTGCGCCATCGGTCCAGACTCGTCCAACTGGCTCAAATCAAAATTTGAGTTCGGCAATATAAAATATGTTGATTGCATCGGCTTGGAATACTTGTCAGATGGCTCAACATGGCTTAAATGCGACAGCAAATTCTGGAGAAAATCCTTGTCAGGCGCAGATTATATGTGCATCGGAAGCGGGCCAGGCTCAATTGTTGAATGCTGCGGCACAGGCCTGTGCAGGTCAAAAGAAAATGGCAACAGAATTTCAGCAGGCCAGCCTGTAACTATACAAAATCCTGCTTTTATCGGTGCACCAAGCAAAGCCTATTATTGCACCTCTGATAGAAGTTTCGTGTCAGGAATTGGCGAGCAGCAAAAATCTGCTGGCAATTTAAATTTTCCTGACGGATATGTGATAAACCTGACTGATTTGGTTGGAAACTCAAAATTAAGGGCAGAAGACCCTGACGAAGACAATTTGACTTTCACTATAACTCCAAAATTGCCTAAAAAGCTTGACATTCCCCAAATCAATTTCAGGATTGAAGTCAGCGACGGGCAATTGTCAGACTACCAGATAATAACAGTCAACAGGATATGAATATGGCAAGTAAAAAAGAGGTGATTGTACTTTTTGTTTTTATATTTGGAGCACTCATTTCTATAAATGCCCTTGCAGATGAGGTTGGATGCTGCAGCAATCCAGGAGCTGGCCAGCTTGCATGCTCAACAGACAGGCTTGCTTTGAGGGATAAAGAATGCTGCCCAAAGCCGGAGGTAAATTTCCAAGGCTATTACAAGTCGCAGCAAAATCCTGACGGGCCTGTAAATTCAAATGACTGCTCTACACTTTTTTTCTTTCCGAATAAGGCATGCTTAAATGTGGAAGCCTGCTCCCTTGGCTGCTGCTGCTCGGAATTGGGAGGGACAATTGCCCCTGAAGCGCAATGCAAGGCTACTGGCTTGATTTTCCACAAAGGGGAAACTAATTGCAACCAAGTCTGTCCAATTCCACAGTGCAATGATGGCTTGGATAATGATAACAACGGATGCTCTGATTTTGAAGGCGGTGACTTGGGATGCACAAGCCCTGCAGACAAAGAAGAAACAGGAGGAAGCTGCGTAAAAGAAGGGGTTGGATGCAGCAATCCTTCTTATGTGCCAAAATTAAGCAATCTTGAAATTATCCCATTAAAAGGCCAGAGGAAATTCCTGCTGAAATGGAAGGATGAATGCAGCGAGACAGCAGTCTCTTACGATATTTTAAGATGCAAGGATAGCGGCTGCACCAATTTTGTGCTTGTCGGCATAACCAATACAAACTCTTTTGAGGACGCATCCGGCGATCTTCTTGCAGACACGACATATACCTACCAAGTGAAGGCAAGGTACAACCTGCAGACCGCTAATCCTACAATAACCAAAGCGGCATCGCTCGGCAGCATTGAATGCATTGACAAATTTGACTCAAGCAATTTCTGCGTGCATCAATCCTACTATATTAAATATAAAAATTATCTCAACACAAATTTCCCAGAGCTGTTTCTGAAAAATTTTAATGACGGAATCAAGACAAAATTTGGAGACAAGTTCAACAAGGCATTCTTTTGCGATTCAACAAACAAGCTTATAAGCGAGGGCACTTCCTGCTCTTCATCCCAAATCTGCGTTGTCAACAGCAACAAGCCATCTTGCTTGAGCAAGGTAAGCTGCAATTACAATGCAGCAAATCCTTTCGGGTTGTTTTACACGCAGCAGGACTGCGAGACAGACAGGTACTGCTTTTATGACCGATCACATTCAACTGTTGATTCATGCTTTGGCTGTGACCCCTCAATGTCATGCTATGACTACAAGACAGAGGACGCATGCACTCGAGACAATTGCAAAATCAGCAACTGCAAGTGGAAAAAGCTTGCAGACCAGATAGGAATTGGAGTTTGCACAAGCTCCATAGAGTACAACTGCCAGTGGTGCGACAAAAAAGGCACGCAATCGCTTGAAAACACAAGGGCATTTAACGAGGTTTTTGATTTTTGCACAAGAGACAAGTCAAACGCGCTGTCAGAAAGCGATTTCAAATGCTATTTCAGGAATGGAAAATCCAAAAATTGTGATGATGTGGTGTGCAAGGACTATGATGCAGAGCAGTGCAGCAATGCACAGATTGCGCATGACGAAACCAACAGAATAAAAAACCCTTCCCTTGACGAGTGCGGCATAAAAGTGTGCCAGAACATAAATAATGCATGCGCCAAAAACGC
This sequence comes from Candidatus Woesearchaeota archaeon, assembly GCA_016185805.1. Taxonomy (GTDB): domain Archaea; phylum Nanobdellota; class Nanobdellia; order Woesearchaeales; family GW2011-AR4. The sequence goes on from JACPMW010000029.1 coordinate 25,568, forward strand.
AGACGGGGACAATAAGGCCGATTGCACAACAAATTCCTGCGAGGCAGATTATTTTGCTCCAAACGCAACATTGCTGCCAATCATAAAAAAGGGTGTTGTTGACAGCCTTGTAATCCAGATTCATGACAGGACAAGCATCAACAGCTCAATAATCCTGAAAACCTCCCCTGACTACCTTACCTTTATGTGCGTGGAGCCCTGTGGTGCAAATGGACACCCATATAATTCATCTCTATCAAGCCGGACGGTTATAATAACAAACCTGAATGCCTTTGATGGCAGCAATGGCAACAAGCTGCTTAGCTTGAGCGACGGCTCAAATGTAATAAGGTATTACTCCCAAGACCCTGCAAAAAATATCGAAGAGATTAAAAAAATAATAATAGAAGCGCATGACAAGACTGATGGACCAAGGATATTCTCACTGAATGTGACAGACGGAACAAAAGTTCTTGACAAGATATACACAAGCAATCAAAAGCCAACCATTGAAGTACAGTTTTTTGAGCCTGCAGCCATAACACACTCAAGGCTTGTCAACAAAAATACAGGATTGATAGTGCCGCTGCAGGCAGGCACCGATCTAAATGCAAAATTCAGTTTCCAGATAACAGAAGCATTGCCCATTGGGGAGTATACTTTTGAGCTGAATGCAAAAAACAAGAATAACATATTCATGGACCCTTCACTTTCTCAGGTTATAGTGATTGATAACAGCAAGCCCACATTGGGCATAATGCCTCAAAACGGCGAGATATTCAACACATCAGCTGTCGCAATCAAGCTTGTTTTTGACAAGGAAGTCAACCTTGAAACAGTGAATATAAACAGCGAGGACATTAAAAACTCGCTTTCCACAATAAACAACAAGGAATTCACAGCAATAATAAACCTGAGCGACGGCAACAAAAATCTGGAAGTTTCTGCAAGGGACTTTGCAAAAAACCAAGTGATAGGATCTGTCTCCTTTATCGTTGATGCAAACCCCGCCGTGATATCTCTTATAAGCCCAAGATTCGGCGTAGCCCAAAATCCGGTCTTTGATATTATTGTAGAGACAGACAACGATGCAGCCTGCAGATATTCGCTTGACAACAATTTTGAGTTCGATTTTATGGATCCCTTCACAGAAACAGGCGGGACCAAGCACACAATATCAGGTTTCAGCAAGATACCAAGCAACGATTTCTCGATTCATAAGCTGAATGTGAGGTGCAAGGATCAAAGAGGAGTTTCATTCAGGTCATTCAGCATAAATATAGACACTACCCCCCCAATCCTAAAGAGCGCATTCGCATTCCCCAATCCAATCATAGAAAAACCGTCAACCACGAGCCTGACAGTCGAAAGCGACGAGCCAGTTTTGTGCAAATTCAGCAACATTTCAAGGGAATTTGACAGCATGGAAAATAAATTTGAAGGGTTTGACGGCAATAATTTCAAGACGATAAGCAAGCAGGGCATAACTGTGGAGAGTGAAGCAAGCTTCCTGTTCTTTGTAGCCTGCAAAAATAAAGCGGAACTTGTATCAGACACCAAAGAAATTTCCTTTAAGGTTGATTTGACAGTGCCGATATCCATAATATCCCACACGCCTGAATTTTTTAATTCAACAAATGCAGTTCTTGCCATCGAAACAAACAAGAAATCACAATGCAAGTTTTCCGAGTTAGATATAACGGCCCAGAATGGAGAGATATTTGGAGCGCCTGGCTACAGCCATACAAGACAGTTGACCCTATCGCCTGGGAAGCACAAATTCTATGTGGTTTGCAAGGACCAGTTCCTGCAAAAATTCTCTGATGTTGCGTCAGTCAGCTTCACGATTGACGTATCCCCCCCAATAATATTGTCTGTAAACGACAGCAGCGCCCTTCAGAACAATCCAGAGTTCACTTTTAGCACAGACCATTTGAGAGTTAAGTGGAACAGCATAGACAACGAATCCAGAGTAAGCTCTCATCAATATTCTATCCTTGAATATGGGACTTTAAGGGTTATACTGAATACAACCCAAAGCACGCTTAACAATGAGCTGCTGATCGCTACCAAGCCAAATTCAACCAGCTTGGAGCTGATAAACGGAAACAAATACTTTTTCAGGGTTAGGGCACAGAACATTGTCGGATTGCTCAGCAATATAAGCGAAAGTGATGGAGTGACAGTAGACACCAGCCTTAAGCCATTAAACTGCACAAATGGGGTGAAAGATGAAAAAGAGGCAGATATTGATTGCGGCTTGGGGTGTGATTTATGCAGCGTTGGCAAAAAATGCATTTCCAACACCGATTGCACAACAAACTTCTGCAATAACGGCATATGCTCTGCCCCAAAATGCGATGACAATGTAAGGAATCAGGAAGAGAGTGATACAGACTGCGGAGGAGCATGCAAAAAATGCCAGAATAACAGGGCATGCAGCAGCAATAATGACTGCGAAAGCGGCTTTTGCAGCTTCGGATTCTGCAAGCCGCAAGAGAGCTGCCTGGACGGCAAGCTAAGCCCAGGTGAGTCAGATGCAGACTGCGGAGGCCATTGCCCAACAAAATGTTTTGAAGGCAAAACCTGCTCCCAAAATGAAGACTGCGGAGAAGGATTGCAGTGCATTTCTTCTGTATGCAAAATTTGCGCAGAAAATGACAGGAACTGCAACGGAATCCCTGACGAGCAGGAAAGCGCAAAAATCAAGGACACGGATAATGACGGCATGCCGGATGAATGGGAAATACAAAATGACCTTGATCCAAATAACCCAAACGATGCAGGCATTGATGCAGACAGTGACGGGCTGACAAGCCTGGAAGAGTATAATACGATAAATGCCTACGGCAAAAGCACCAACCCAAATTCAGAGGATACTGATGCAGATGGCTTTTCAGACAAGGAGGAAATTGACAAAGGCACAAGCCCTGTAGACCCAGAAGACTTTCCAAAATCCAGCCTTGCAAAAACTTTAAGTTTCATAATTGGAATAGCAATAATCTTGTCTGTACTTGGTTATCTGGCATACAGGGGAATGGAAAAAAGAAAAGCCCAGACTCAAGTGGCCAAGGCTGAAACTGCAAGGATGCCCGTGCGCCAGGAATCAAAACAAATGCCAAGCCCTATCCCAAAGCAAAAAGAGCAAGAAGTTATAAAAGGGCTCTTGAAAAAAAAAGAGGAGCAAAAGCAAAAGGCAAGAACGAAATTGTTTGAGCCATTTGCCGGCGAAAAAATAACAAAGCAGGAAACAAAAGTCGAGTCTAAAAGAGAGCAAAAGCAGCCCAAACCCCAAAAACCCTCAAAGCAGGAAGTTTTCTCAAAATTAACTGAAATTGCTTCAGGCAGGGCCAAGGAAAGCCAAAAGCCAAAGCAAAAGCCGAAAGACAGGCTGGAAAAGCTTTACGAACTGGCGAAATCAAAAAAGAAAATCTCAAAAACCAAAGGTTTTTGATGATGCTCAAAAACCACTTGGACACTTTGCGCAAGCGATATGTACCTAGTGGTATAAATGGTGGTTTTTGACAAATGATCAAGGGACAGCTATACGGCCAGATATTCATCTACATTCTTACCATAATCCTGATATCTTTTATATTGGTTTATGGGTATAATGCGGTGCAGAACTTCAAAAAAAGGGCCGAGCAGGTGTCTTGCTTGAAGTTCAAGAATGATCTGGTCAATGCAATTGACGGGATATCCCCTGATTTTGGGAGCATCAAAAAAAAAGAGCTCCAATTGTGCGCAGGCTATTCAAAGGCATGTTTTGTTGAGTCATTCAATAGCCCCGATATGCCAAGCGATATAGACCCCATCATAAAGGACAGCATACTGTCAGGCACCGGAAGAAATGTCTTCTTGGTGGAGAACATAGCAAAAGAATCATTTTATGCCGGCAAAATATCAGTTGATCCCGATGTTCTTTGCATAAATGCAGTCAACGGCAAGATAAACATTAGGCTTGAGGGCAAGGGCAACCATGCCACAATAAGCCAGTGGGCAAGTTCCTGACATGAATAAAAAGGCATTTGAAGTGCAATTCAACTGGATATTTGTATTAATTGCAGGGGCTGCAATACTTTTGTTCTTTACTGCCATAGTCATAAAACAAAAGAGCGTTGCAGAGACCTCAACAAAAGCGACTGTTTTGAAGAGCATAGAGGCCATAGTAATCGGAGCCGGAGTAAGCACGGACACCACAAACATAATCAGCATCCCAAGCTCTGATATAGAGATAGGCTGCAACAGAGTTTCTCTTGGCATAGTGTCCAAGCAGCACGAAAATCTCATATTGTTCGCGCCCAGCCTGATAAAAGGGGACAAGCTCATAACACAAACCATGCCCTTTAACGTTCCTTACAGGGCAACAAACTTTCTTTTCATCACTAGCCCGCAGTTCCGCTACATAATAATCGGCAATAACCAGCTTGCAAGGGATATAAACAAAACACTGCCTTCTGAGCTAAAAAAGGAGTTTTACACATCAATCCCAGAAATTAAAAATTCCAACAATTACAGGATAAGGTTCATAATTCTAAGCGATATGGTTGAATTTCCGAAATCCCTTGCTAAAATGCCCGACTTTGATGTCACGGCCATCAAGATTAACGGGGACCTTGAAAAGGGCACATTGGAATTCTGGCAAAAAGATGGAATTTCATGGCAGGCAAAAGGAAGCGCTCCCTACATAGGAAAGGCATCTTTGATGGGGGCTGTCTATGCAGACAGTCTGGACATCTACAATTGCAACATGCAGAACGCATTTTCAAGGCTGAGTCTGGTGACAAGGATATATATTGACAAGACAAAAAAGCTTGTCCAGAAAGAATCAATTTCAAGCAGGCAGATCCAATGCAATCAGCTCTATAACAATGGACTGGCGCAATTAAGCAGCATTTTTTCAGCGTCATCAGCCTTTAACCACCAGAATGTGAATGCCATTTCCGACTCGGCAAAATCATTGGCCGGAGA
>JACPMW010000030.1 GCA_016185805.1 Candidatus Woesearchaeota archaeon
TCCTGCTCGATGGGATTTTGGGTTGCAAGCACGAAAAAAGGCAAATCCAGCTTGAAAGTGTTGGTTCCGACAGTCACTTGCTTTTCCTGCATTGCCTCAAGCAAAGCGCTTTGGGTTTTGGGAGTCGCACGATTTATCTCGTCTGCAAGCACCACATTCGCAAAAATAGGCCCGGGCTGGAACTTGAACTGCCTTTTTCCGGACACTTCCTCTATTATGTATGTGCCGGTTATATCCGATGGCATCAGGTCAGGAGTGTTCTGTATCCTGCTGAACTTCAAGTCCATCAGCTGCGCAAGCGTCCTCACCATCAATGTCTTTGCAAGGCCCGGATAGCCCTCAAGCAATGCATTTCCATCGCACAATATCGCAATGAGAACCTGCTCTATTGCATCTTCCTGCCCGACAATGACCTTGCCCATTTCCTTTTTCAGCTCATCGAAAATCTGCTTGTAATTCCTCATCACAATTCACCTCAAATTTTTTTGTTTTTTAGATTGATTTCGGTTTTAAAATCATTGATTTTTTTATCCCTCTGCCAGTTTCTTGAAATAATTCTTCACCAATTCCTGCTGCTCTTGTGGAATATTCTCCTCATAAGCCAAGGTCTCCTTCACAGTCAAGTCCTTCGGAAAAGTGCTTTCGAATTTTTGCGTCTGCACATCGCCCTCTTCCCTTACATTAATCTTGAAATCGCAAATATGTCAGGAACCTTCCTCGCAAATTCCAAAAATTTTATGTTCAATGTCGATGTGAATATTATCAGGAATGAGAGCACCATAACTGCAAATATCCTGTAAGACAGGGTTCTTGGATTTATGAACATTGACAAGCCTACATTCTTCATTTCGCTTGTAACCTCGTATTGGAGCTCCTCAACCACAGGATTTTCCAATCCCACATTGTCGGCTGCAGTCCTCAGCTTTTCCCTCAGAGGCGAGTATTTGCTCTCCACAATTCCCGGCTTGTAGGACCTGAAGCTCATGTAGGAGTAAAATCCAAGGTAGGCAAGTGCAGGAATAAAAGCCAAAAATGGGCTGAAGTCTATGACCGTCAATATAAGGTAAAACACAAGGAAGACTATTGTGGTGTTGACAATGTTCTCAAACAAAATCATCTCCGTCAAAGTCCTGTTGATCTCCTTTACAACATTTTGAAATGGCTTCATTTTAGCAAGTTTCTGATGCCCCTCCTGTTGATTTTAAGCAAGCATTTTTCTTTTTTAAATCATCAATATCTTTGTTTAATTTAGTAACGTCTGATTTAAGATTATTGACCTGCCTTGTCAATTCCTGCGCGAGCTGGACTTGCGCAGCCAACTGGCTCTTTGTGCTTGATAATTCCGCGGATGTAGAAGCCAACTGGCTCTTTGTGCTTGATAATTCTGTCTGGAGCTTTGCCTTGTCGCTTTCAAGCTGCTCCTTCTCGCTTCTTACATCGGTGAATTTCTTGCTTAAGTCCTCTTCCTTCTGCTTTTTCAGCTGGAGCTGGATGCTTGTCTCGTTAAGCTGGCCCCTTTTGCTTTCAAGCTCCCTGCTTACCGTTTCAAGCTCCTTGAGCTTTGTCTCATAGCTCCTTGACACGTTCTTGAAGGTCGTTTGGTAATAAACTGTGAAGCCGCTGAACATTAGCAAGGCAGCCACAATCAAAAGAAGCAGTCCGATGTTCACGTCCTTTTTCATTATAGCCATTTTAGTTTTTTAGTTATTCCTCTGCTTTATATTGCTTTTTATTATTTGTTTTGCAAATTTTCCCTGTATCTCCTTATGGCAATCTCGGCCAAAAACAAAAGCATTGCAGCGATTGCAAAGGGCCACCTGTAATCTGTCGAATCTATTTTAATTCTTTTCGATTTCGCTTTTATAAACTCTATGATTCCTTTGGTGTCATTAGGCTCAAAAATCTTTCCCCCTGTTTTCTCAACAAGCTTTGTAAACTCGTCATTTATGCCAAGATTTGCGTACTCGTCATTGTAATTTACCGCAAAAGTCGCGCCCAAGATTTCATGGTAGCCGGTATTTGCCGGGGTATGGCTTGCAGAATAAAGATTTGTATCTATCTTGGCAAATGCAAGGCCTTGCGAGCTTGGCATATCCCTGCTTATCACATTGACGGCAGTTTGCTTTCCAAGCACGGTGTCTGTTATTTTCACGTCATAGGATTTTTTTCTTGCAAGATCCCCTATTGCCCAGTTTATGCTTTTTGTGATGAGCTTTGAATTTTTCTTGTTCAATAAATCGCCTGCCCATCTTGAGCCATCGTCAGTTGTGATGCTTACAACCCTTCCAAGCCCAAATCGCCACACCACAAGTATCGGGATGTTTTTATGGGTAGTCACAAGCAGCCTTGCAGCAGGTTTTGGAACAGCATAATTATACCCTGAAAGAGTTGCTTGCATGTCATCCAATCCAAGGGTTATGAAATGCGTTGTGTCAATCGGGACAAGCGTGTTGTAAAATTCCTCGCCTTTAGAGGGGTCTTTGTCTGCAAACTCAATTTTTAATTTATTTTCTTCGCCTGCTTTATAGTAATTGCCCCCCCCTAAAACTGCCAAATCAGCTAAGAACTTATTAGTCTTAAAACTGGCATTGATATTTTCAGTGTCTGTGCCTACGCCTACGACAAATACTTTGACTCCAAGATTGTTGATACGCCTTGCAGCCTCTAGGGTATTATCTCTTAATGTTTGGTATGTAGTTTTACCGTCAGTGATAAGGATAATATTTTTGCTCCCTCCAACTTTGCTCAACATTTGGAAACCGCCTTGAAGTCCTACGTCAAAACATGATTGCCCATCAAACTTGACTGTTGAAATGGCTTTTCTCAATTTTTCTTTATTCTCCTTTAAGGGTTTTATCCCTAACGGGGCTCCATCAACACTAACTTCATGGGATTGGCAGGGGGCACCACCAAAAAAGGCAACACCCACATTATTTTTTTCACTTAAACTATCTAAAACACTTAAAGCTAATGCTTTTTCTACTGCAATGTAATCTTCAGTGCCTTGAGACCTGTCTATCACAACAACAATGTTTATGTCGCTTTTGTTCTGCTCCTCGCTCGCGCCAATTTTAATCGGCAGCAAAGTCTCGAGCAATGTCCCTTTGTAGCCGCCCCTTTCAAAAGAATTTTCGCCTCCTATGAAAATCACCCCATTTCCGTCAGACACATAGTCGCTGAGCATGCTGACAGAAGAAATTAATTTGGATGCCCTTATGTCGTTTATTATTATGGCCATGTATTCGGATAAATCACTGGGTATAGTGCTTCTGACATCAAGCTGGTATATCTTATTGAGCTCCTGCGCCAAAGGCGAATTTTTCTCGGTCAAATAGAGGACTTTCGGCCTTGGAACTATCTTTATGCTCTTATAGAAAACATTGTTGTCCTTGAAATAATCTTCATTACCCACATCAAGAAGCTTTGCGGTCAGCCTGTGGTATTCCCCTTCAGGGAATTTTCTTGAGAATGCAAATTCCTTTGAGCTGCTTGCCTCTTCCTCAAGGACCAAGTTTGTGTCGTCATACGCCACTTGAAGCGTGTATGGAATATTTTTCCCCACTACGCTAACCCTGACAACAAAATCCCCTTCCGTGTCCTTTATCAGCTCGTCGGGACCTTCAATCACAATGCCTGCATCGCTTTTAACGGGGTCCATTCTCAAAGTGCTGACTGAAGAATTGACATTGCTGGCAAAAAGCATTATGTCGCCCAATAATTTTCCTTCATTGTTCACGCCGTCGGTTATCACCATTATATTGTCTCCTCCTTCTATGTTGTTCAATATCCCGTTTCCGATGGCAGAATGCTCGCCTGTTGCAATCGTCCTGACATTTACAGGAATTGCGCCTTCAAGCCTCTTGTACAAGTCGTATGCAATGCTTGGATTGTACAGCACCATTGAGCTTGAGTTGTCAACCAGTATTGTCAGCCTTGGATCGCCGGGCACAGTCTTGCTTTCCAGCACGAAAGGGGATGCTAGCGCTACAAGAAGGGATATGAAAGCCAAGCTTCTAAGAGCCAGTACGATCATCCTGTCAGTTTTCTTGGACTTGAGATAGGCTTCAAGCTCGAACCTGTTTCCAAATTTGACAAACGTTTTCCTTGTCATCCAGAATATGAACAAAAGAACAGGAATTATCGCTATAATCACATACGAGTACCTAACGCAGTATTTGGATATGCAATAGATGCTTGAATAATCCGGTATTATAAATGCCATTTTTTTATTTTTTGAATGTTTTTATTATTTATAATTTTGTATACGATTTCAAACACTACTTTGGAGACCCATGCAATGTAAAAACTTGAAGGGGTGCCCCCTCCCGAGTTCTGTTGCATTATACTTCTTAAAATGTTTAATGCAACTATCCATAACTGGTTTCCTCCAACGGCGAAGTCCGTTGACATCCTAAAAAATGCTTTTAGCATTTTTGGGAACTTGAACTCCGTTCAAGTCTTTGTGAGGCATAAAGCCTCACTTCAAGAGGACGTTCTCGGGATTGAAAATTTTTATTTTTTCACTTAAATCTCTATACATCACCTCGTCTTTTTATGTATATGAATTCTGCCAGCATGAAAATGAACACAAGCAGCAAAATCGGCACCTCGAGGTTGAAATCATGCTCCTTGGAGCTCCTTTCCAGAAGCTCTTCCCTTTCTTTTTGTGTCTCTATTTTCGACCGCAGGTTTATTTCCGACTCCTTCTCATCAATAAGGTTTACAGCGAATTTTTTGCTGTTGAACTCGTAAATGCCGGCTTCGTCCATCAAAAGCTTTGAGGTGGTCAGCGAAGATGAAGGCGTTTTGACTTTCTGCTCGTTTATCGTCATTATCTTGCCTGTCCTGAGGTTGAAGTCTTTTATATCTTCAGTTCCCACCATAAAATTTATCAGCAAATCCCAGAAAATTGGGTAGGAAGGTAATGTCTTGAAATCGCTTGTGTCGTCCATTATCCCGTAATAGGCAACCCTTCCCTTTTCTTTCCCGCCATAAACAATCAATGGAGTTTTATCATCAGCAGAGGCGAATGTTATGGTGCCCTTTTCAGCGTCAGCCCCGAAATAGGAAGATGCTGTTGTAAAGCACCTTTCCTTTTCAAACTGCTTGGTTATCTGGTTGATTGCCTCGACACAAACCTTTGTGCCCTTGTTTATCCTGCTCTTCACCTCCACTATATTTGCATCCTTTGTATTTAAGTCGTTCAGATCATCCTGCGCCGCTATGATAAGGTTCCCTCCTTTTTTGGCGTACTCTTCCATATCCTCAAATGTCCCCGGCACTATCTCGTTTTTCCTGATTTTGTACAGAATTATGACATCCTGCCTGTAAGGGTCTAGCTTTTCCTTTTTTGTTGTTATTGTCAGCACAGGCGGCCTGACCACATTCAACTCGATGTCTTTTGCAGATTCAAGCGCAAACTCCAGATTTGTCTTTTCTTTCTCATTGGTCACAAGCAAAACGCTGATTTTTGTCTTTGGAGGCGTGGCTACATAAGCAACATCGTCAACTTCCAGGTCATCTTTCGGCTCAAGCTCTATTTTTGAAATGCCGGCAGGCGTGTCAAATACAAAATTTTCAATTGAGTTGGGCATGATTTTCACGCTGGTCTGGGTTATTGTCTTGCCATCCTTCACTATTTTTATCGTCCTCTGCGCAGCCTCGCTGTTGAAGTTTTTTATGTAAACCTTGGTGTTGTACTTTGCAACCTCAAGCTTTATGATGCCGGTGTTTTTTGCATTGTTTGACACATCAACAAAATCAACCAGCTTGTTGTCGGAAGACAAGGCTGCCTTGACAACTTCAATGTCGGGCCCTTCTGTTGCAATGAAATCGCTGAAAACTGCAATTCTGCCGGGCTTGTCTCCCAGTATATCCTTTGCAAGAAGCAATGCATCTCCGATATTTGTTGTAGTTGAGCGCGGCTTTACTTTTGAAAGCGTGTCAAGGGCAATTTCGCTGTTTTCGTTCTCAAGCACTATCAGCGGGGCATTCTCAGCCAATATGATGCTGTTTCTGCCGCTCAAAATTTTTTTTGCCTCCTTTAGCGCATTGTCAAACCTTGAAACACCTTTTTCCTTTGCCTGCATAGACGCGCTTACATCCAGTATCACCACAGTATTTTCAAGCGTTACATCATACTCCAATTTTGCTGACGGCGCAGCTGCAATAAGGGCAAGGCCCGCAATAGACAGAAGCTGGATAAAAAAGAGCAGGTTAGTCAGCAATTTCTGGAAAAAAGAATATTGCTTTGACCTTTTGTCATCCCTCATGATAAACATCAAGGAGGGTATTATCTTTTCCTGTGGCTTTGGCCTTCTCAAATAAAGTATTATGAATACTGCAACTGCTACCAGCGCCCATAGCCCCAGCGGCCTCTGAAAAGGAAGCGTTACCATTTTATTGCCCTAATCCAGCTCTGTCAAGTCAAGCTCTATGATGTCGCTTGCCTTCAGCATCTCTTCAACTTCTTCCCTTCTTTTTCCCATCAGCCTTGCCAAATCATCTATTCTCATTTTTTCTTTTTCTTGTTGAATACCAAACTGACCAATTCTTTCGGGTTAACCAGGTCTTTTACCAGGATAAGAATGTCGTTGAACTCATACCAGAAGACATCGGATTCCGCATCTATCTTGAGGTCCTGCCTCGCCTCCTGCGGCAATGTAAGCTGGCCCTGCTTTGTCAGCTTCGCCTTGCCTATGAATTTGGCTTCCATCTTAAAATTATTATATTTAATATAATTCTTATTTTTTGTTCTTTTGTTAATATTTTTAGAATCTTTAAAAGTAATAGTATTTAAATGTTTTGGATTTTAACAACAGAAAGAATCATAATTTAAATCTCATTAATCAGGAACATAATTCATCCTAATAATAGACGCATAAGAGAAGTAATCAATATAATTAAGTACATCACTAAATTTCATCTTTATTTTTTCTATTACATCAATCAAATGTTGCAAATTCTTAACAAAAAGCTCTATTTCCACATCAGCGCCACCAATAGTATAGTGAACTTGGTAAATATTTGGATTGTATTTGAAAAATTCATAAAGTTCTTTATTTCTTGATGGCGAGTTCAAATATATGTCAACTCTATAATTGTCATAGCCGAGCTTAGTCAAATCCAAACCCAATTTATAGCCACAGATAACCCTTTCCTTTTCTAATTTTTTAATTCGGTTCTTGACAGTATCCAAACTAATTTTCAATTTTTGGGCAATATGCAGTAAAGGAATCCTTGTATTGGCAGCATACATCTTAAGAATATCCAAATCCTGTTTTTTACCTTGATACAAATTAGAATCTACTCCATAAATCCTCTCTAAGACATCCTTATCTTCAGTAAAGGATTTGTTAAAGTTATAAATCGGAGAGTACAAACAAAAATTATAATTCAGAATGTTCTTTCTAAATTTGTTATGAATAGTATCCCAAATTTCATGCAACCGCTGAGTAGATTTAACGCCAACGATTAAAGCATAATCCCATTTTCCATGCAAGACAGCAAAAACAAAAACTTCGTCCTTAAGATTGGCAACATATTTTTCAAAATGTTCTTTATCGCTTTTATTGAAATTATGCATTTTAATGTAAAATCTGTAAGTCAGCAAACCCATTTTTTCAGCATCAATGATTGCATTATAACTTAGGATTAATCCTTCCTGTTCCATTTTCTTCATTCTGTAAAGAATAAACTGCTTAGACCTTTTGAATTTTTTTGAAAGTCTAACTAAGGAAATGTTTGAGTACTTGTCTAGTTCATTCAATATTCTTTTGTCATAAATGTCTAATTCTAACATAAATTTTTATAAATTACTATTTATTTATAAATTTATCGAATTTGTAAAAAAATTAATATGAATAGTTTAATAAACCTTATACTTTACCCATTAAGTAGTGAAATTTAGATAAATAAAATGAGCAAACTACAGACACTAAGGCAGGCTTTGGAAACAAATCCAGAGGTAACTATAATCGACTATGTAGATTATCCAAATTTAGACGGAAGATGGAATGGGCAAGATGTAGGACATATTAGTGGGAAAAAAATATTGGGTTACACTAGGGACTCCTATATAGAAGGTCGTGCCCATATAGTCCAATATTTTGTTTCACCTAAAAATGGTTTATTTACAGCAGAAGAATTAGATGAATTTCTGAAAGGATTAATTCCTGAAGGATTAAAACCAAACTATATGGTTACTTCCAGTAGACCTAAAGAAAGATATGGAAAATACAAAAATAGAGATGGGCATCCGGATAATTGGTTTGAGATTTGTGACTATCACAATGATACTAATGGTGGAAGGTTAAGATTTGGTAGATTATATTTTACTGAAAGAGTCGGTTTGCGTAGAACAATTCAAAAGGATATAGGAAATGACGAAGAATTTTCAAAAGCATTAGGTGAGAGAATTATAATTGGGGAGGAACCAGTTTGGGGAAGAACCATTGAATTGGGAGACGCTATAGACCTTGAAAGAGTAATCTCAATAACACTGTTTCCAAGCGAAGTTGTGGCAAAAGATATCCTCCACGGAGGTGGAAGATATGGAGGTCAATTCAAACAGCATGGAATTCCGTGGTCTTACTTGAGTACTTATGCGCCGCAATCCTCAGCACAAAGATGATTAAACAAGTAAAATGAACCAAAAAAATAAATTAGGGAATATAATTGACTTTTTCTCAGTTAGATTTTTAGTAAAAAGTACAACTAGTACAGCTTAAAAGCTTCTCATTATTTATTTTCTCGATTTAAAAAATAACCAAAAACTATATAAAAAACTCTGAATTCAAAAGCAACAATGACAAAAATCAAGATAACATTGCCGGACGGGAGCGCAAAAGAATACAATAGGGGGATTACCGCAGGCGAGATAGCTTTTGGCATAGGGAAAAGGCTTGGGGAGGATGCGCTGATTGCAAGTATAAACGGAAAGCTAAAAGACCTTTTCATGCCCATAAACGAAGACTCTTCATTGCAGATTATAACTTACAGGGATAAGGAAGGAGTTGACGCTTTCAGGCACAGCACAGCGCATCTCCTTGCACAAGCAGTTGTGGAGCTTTTTCCAGACGCCAAACCTACAATAGGCCCCGCTGTTGAAGAGGGGTTCTATTATGATTTTGACATTGCGCATCATTTCATTCCCGAAGATTTACAAAAAATAGAGGAGAGAATGCAGGAGATTGTGAAAAAAGATTTCAAAGTGGAAAGAGTTGACTTGAATGAAGGTGAGGCAAAAAAGCTGTTCAAGGACAATCCCTACAAAATAGAACTCATTGAAGAATTTCACAGGGAAAAGCAGCCTATAAGCGCTTATAAACAGGGCAATTTTATCGACTTGTGCAGAGGCCCTCACACCCCAAGCACAGGAAAAATAAAAGCCTTCAAGCTTACAAATATCGCAGCAGCATACTGGAGAGGCGACTCAAAAAAACAGCAATTGCAGAGAATTTACGGAATAAGTTTCCCTGAGAAAGGAATGCTTGATTCGCATTTGAAGCTTATTGAGGAGGCTGAAAAAAGAGACCATAGAAGAATAGGCAAAGAGCTTGAATGGTTTAATTTCTTTGAAGAAAGCCCTGGCGCGCCATTCTTTTATCCAAAAGGCACCATAATCTACAATTTGCTTCTTAATTTTATCAGGGAAGAGTACAGGAAAAGAGGATATCATGAGGTTATAACTCCTCTGCTGTATGAAAAGAATTTATGGATCACATCGGGGCATTGGGAGCATTTCAGGGAGCACATGTTTACATTGCAGTCAGAAGGAAAAGAATTTGCTTTGAAGCCGATGAACTGCCCATCTCATGTTCTAATCTACAAGTCCAAGTCCCGAAGCTACAAGGATTTGCCGTTAAGGATTGCGGACTTTGCTCCGTTGCACAGAAATGAATTAAGCGGCGTTTTATCCGGATTGACAAGGGTGAGAAAGATGTCGCAGGATGATGCTCATATATTCCTTGCGCCCGAGCAGATTGAAGATGAGATTTTCAGGGTTCTGGATTTTGTCCATCATATCTATAACGAAGTTTTTGACTTTGAGTTCAAGGTCGAGCTGAGTACGCGCCCGGAAAAGTTTATGGGAAAAATCGAGGACTGGAACAAAGCAGAAGAGGCATTGAAGAGGGCGCTTGAGAAAAAGAAAATATCATATGAGATAAAGGAAGGAGAAGGGGCGTTTTACGGCCCAAAAATTGATTTTCACATTAAGGATGCAATAGGAAGAGGCTGGCAGCTTGCAACAATCCAGCTTGATTTTCAATTGCCGGAAAGATTTGACGCCACTTATGTCGGCGCAGATAATTCAAAGCACGGAGTTGTAATGATTCACAGGGCATTGATTGGCTCTGTTGAAAGGTTTATGGGCATTTTAGTAGAGCATTATGCAGGAAAGCTTCCTTTATGGCTTGCTCCTGTTCAGGTTAAAATTTTAACTGTAGCTGATAGGTTTGAAAAATACGCTGACAAAATAAAAGAAGAATTTGAAAAAAATAACATCAGGGTTGATGTTGACGCAAGAACAGAAAGCCTTGGTTACAAAGTAAGGGAGGCACAGCTTCACAAAATCCCCTTGGTTCTGACTGTTGGAGAGAAAGAAGAGGCAAATAATGCGGTTGCTGTCAGGACTTTGGACAATAAGGTTTATTTTGACGTGAAGATTGAGGATTTTCTTAGCAAGGTGCTTAGGAATATTGAAGAGAAAAAAGTAAAGGTTGAGATGGAGTAATATGGTCCTCGACAAATTAAGCGAGTCATTGAAAAATACCCTGCAGAAAATAGCCAAATCCCTTTTTGTGGACGAAAAGCTGATCAATGAGCTGGTAAAAGACATTCAAAGGGCCTTGCTGCAGTCGGATGTCAATGTCAAGCTTGTTTTTAACCTGACTGAAAAGATAAAGAATAGGGCTTTGAATGAAGAGGCTCCAAAAGGCCTGACCAAAAAAGAGCAGATAATCAACATTGTTTATGGCGAATTGGTGAACTTCCTTGGCAAGGAGCAGCATAGGATAGAGATAAAGCAAAAGCCATTCAAGATAATGCTTGTCGGCCTGTTTGGCTCCGGAAAGACGACAACAGCAGGAAAGCTTGCGAAATTCTACACAAAAAGGGGCTTCAAGGTTGCTTTGGTTGGACTGGACATCCACAGGCCTGCTGCAATGGAGCAGATCGAGCAAGTGGCAAAGAATGCAAATGTAAAAGTTTTTCTGGACAAGAGGCTAAAAGACCCGATAGAGTTATGGAACAATTTTAAAAATGAGCACAAAAATTTTGATGTTCTGATAATAGACACTGCCGGGAGGGATGCCCTGTCACATAGCTTGATTTCTGAGATCGAAGAAGTGAACAAGGCAATCCAGCCAAATGAAAATTTGCTTGTCATATCGGCTGACATAGGGCAGGCTGCGCAAAAGCAAGCCGAGCAGTTCCATAAAAGCTGCGGTGTAAACGGCATTATCGTTTCAAAGATGGACGGCACAGCAAAAGGCGGGGGGGCTTTGACTGCATGCTCTGTTTCCGGAGCCCCAATCAAATTCATTGGTGTAGGGGAAAAAATTGATGATTTGGAGCAATTCAATCCAAGCGGTTTTGTCGGCAGGATCCTCGGGATTGGCGATTTAGAGGCTTTGCTGGAAAAGGCAAAGGAAGTGATAAATGTTGAGGAAGCAGAGGACCTTGGCAAGAGATTCCTAAAAGGGGAATTCAACTTGATCGACCTGTACGAGCAGATGGAAGCAATGTCAAAAATGGGCCCTCTCTCGCAAATTGTCGAGATGATACCTGGCTTTTCGCAGTTAAAGCTGCCAAAAGAGATGCTTCAGATTCAGGAAGGCAAGCTGAAAAAATGGCGCACTGCAATGAACAGTTTCACAAAAAAAGAGCTTGAAGAGCCTGAAGTAATCGATGCTTCAAGAATAGAAAGGATTTCAAAAGGCTCCGGAATACCTGCAAATGAAATCAGGGAGCTTATCAAGCAGTACAGGCAGAGCAAGAAAATGGTGAAGATGTTCAAGGGCAGCAAAGGAGACATGAGCAAGATAATGAAGAAATTTGGGGGAAAGCTGCCCATGGGGATGTAAATTTATCCCTGATAAGTCTCCATTATATCATCCAATAATCCTTTTGCCCTTTCAAGAAGCGCCCTTCCCTCAGGGCTTGCTTGGTATTTTTCATCTGTTTGTATAATTCCAGCCAAGCTTCTTGCTATTGGAGATACATGAGATCTTGCATATTCGCTATCACCGGGATTTGCTGTCAATCTGGTATGTACTTCTTTCAAATCCATGTGGTCAGCAGGATATACTTTTCCTTCTAAATGAGGTAATAATCTTCCAAGTGCTTCAATAAGTTGAATCCTTTGGGTAATTGGTTCCATGGGTTACGGAATGATTTTTTACTTTAAAAATCTTCCTTCGCTTTTACCACTAATTGATTAGTATAGAATTCATTCCAGCCACCTCGGATTGAACTTGTCGTACCATTCCCTCTTTTCAAATTCATCAAGTAGGTTATAAAATCCAAAAGTTGAAGCATCCCCATAAATTTCAATTTTTTTGTCAAGCCCACTGCTTAAGGCATAAAATGCGCATATCCTGAAGCCTGCAGAATTTTCGTTGGCGATCTCCACTGGATTGTAAATCAGCTCAATCATTTTTTCTTTTGAGTCTGCAAAGGCAGCAATCGTGCTTGTTCCGGTTTCCGGGTCTGAGTAGGATATGTAAAGCCTGCTTAGGGGAGAGTCCAGAAACCTTGCAAATTTCTCCGCATCGCTTATGTCAATCTGGTTGAATCCGGTCCTTCCTATAGACTTCAGGCCTGGAATCCTTGAGGCTGTTTTTGCAAAGAACTCCTTGATATCCCTCTCCCTGACAAAAATCCTGACTTTGTAGGAGTCTACTGCTTTCCTTGTCTTTATTTTGAGCCCCTTGTATTTTTTGTTGAATTTTTCAGTCAAGATTTCAAATTTTGGGATGAATACGTCAAGATCATGCTGCGCCTCGGCATAGTACCTGTCGATTTCCGCGCCGACCTTTATCATCTGGATAAAGTCTTTTTTGAAATGGCTCACATCACCTGAGCTGAATTCTGACAGAATGTCGTTGTTTGCCATGATTGGATTATTTTGATGGGATTATTTAAATGTTATGAAAACTTTATATAATCTTATTTTTTCCATCCTTTTATGAAAATAATCGCCGATCTGCAGATTCATTCTCGATTCTCTAGAGCAACTTCAAAAGATATAACCCTGCAAAATCTTGAGAAATATGCGAGGCTGAAAGGCCTCAACCTTCTTGGCACAGGCGATTTCACGCATCCAAAATGGCTTGCTGAACTGAAAAGCGAGCTGAAAGAAGACGGCTCCGGAATCCTGTCTTCAAAATCAGGATTTCATTTTGTCCTGCAGGGAGAAATCTCAAACATTTACTCCCAGGACGGGAAAGGAAGAAGAGTCCATACATTGCTGCTTGCAAGAAATTTTGAAATTGTCGAGCAGATAAATGCCGCCTTATTGAAAAAAGGCAGGCTTGACTATGACGGCAGGCCAATTTTCGGGTTTTCATGCATAGAATTAGTGGAAATGATGAAGAAAATTGACGATGGCATTGAAGTAATTCCTGCCCATGCATGGACCCCATGGTACGGGATTTTCGGCAGCATGACGGGCTTTGATTCAGTCGAAGAATGCTTCAAGGAATATTCGCACAAGATACATGCTATTGAGACAGGCCTTTCAAGCGACCCTGCAATGAACTGGAGGATTTCAAAGCTTGACAGGTACACTTTGCTGAGCAGCTCTGATGCCCACTCATTCTGGCCATGGCGCCTTGGAAGGGAAGCCAATGTTTTTGACATGGATTGGAGCTATGATGGATTATTGCAAGCGATAAGAAAAAGAAAAGGTTTCCTTGAGACAATTGAAATGTGGCCGCACGAGGGCAAATATCATTATACAGGCCACAGAAACTGCAATGTCTGCCTGAGCCCGAGGGATGCTTTAAAATTGAATAACATATGCCCAAGGTGCAGAACGCCATTGACTGTGGGAGTTGCCCAGAGGGTTGAGATGCTTGCAGACAGGGAAGAAGGTTTTGTCCCCAGCAATGCAGTTCCATTTAAGAATATAATCTCCCTTTCAGAGGTTATTGCAGGCACAACCGGAAATGCAGTAAGTTCAAGGCAGGTGTGGCAGGAATATTACAAGCTTATCGGGGAATTTGGAAATGAGTTTGCCGTCTTGTTGGAAGCGGAAGAAGATAGACTAAAAAAAATAATATCTGAAAAAATTGCCGAAAATATAATCAAAAATAGGAACCAAAAGATACCCTTCAAGCCCGGTTACGACGGAGTTTATGGCGTGCCTATTTTTGATGCAAAAGGCGCTGAAGAAAAGCAAAAAATCCCTAAAATTATGAAGCAGGCGGGGCTCCAAGAATTCATCGGCTAGTCATGCGCTTTCGGCCTCTTACACGAAAATCCATGATTTTTCGGGTTCCCCGCAAATAATTATTTTTTTTCAATATTGTAAATAATTCTAATGTTATTCATTTTAGTAGCAAAATTTATATAATTCAGTGTGTTTACTATAATATGGCGCAACCAAAATATAGGATTGCAACAATAGGGTCTCATTCTGCACTGCAAATATTCAAGGGAGCGCATGATGAAGGCTTTGAAACCATTGCTGTCTGCAAGAAGGGATCTGAAAGGCCCTACAAGATGTTCAATGCGGCAGATGATGTGATAACTGTTAATTCTTACGCTGACTTCCCAAAGATACAAGGGCAGCTTATCAAAAAAAATGCAATTGTAATTCCGCATGGCTCTTTTGTAACATATATGGGGTATGAGGAAGTTGAAAGGCAATGGCTGAAGAATGCAGGCTTTAAGGTACCCTTGCTCTTTGACAGGCCAAAAAACATTGACAGGCTTGTTATTGTAAAGTTCATGGGCGCAGAAGGCGGAAGAGGGTATTTCCTTGCAAAGGATGAAAAAGACTTCAACAAAAAGATAAGGCCATACAGGCTAAAAAAATATGTGATCCAGGAATATATAATTGGAGTCCCATTATTCATACATTATTTCTACTCTTCTTTGACAAACGAAATTGAAATAATGGGCTGTGATATAAGGTATGAAAGCAATGTTGACTCGCTTGGGAGGATTTCAGCAAGGGACCAGATTGTTTTGCCTAAAATTGACCCAAGCTATGTCATTGTTGGAAATATCCCTGTTACGGTGCGTGAATCATTCCTGCCAAGGCTGATTGAAATGGGCGAAAAGGTTGTCGAAGTTTCAAAAAGGCTGGCTCCACCCGGATTGTTCGGGCCATTCTGCCTTGAAACCATATTGACTCCCGAAGAGGAGATTTTTGTCTTTGAAATATCTGCAAGGATAGTTGCAGGAACCAATCCATTCATTGAAGGAAGCCCTTACACATGGCTCAAGTACAACAAGCCGATGTCAACAGGCAGAAGGATTGCAATTGAGATAAAGAATGCGATAAAAATGAATCAGTTGAAGAGGATTTTGCATTGATAACCCAAAAACAAATTTCAAAAATACTGGAAAATTATGACAAGAAAAATATAACCATAGGTGTGCTTGGCGGCCATTCTGCGCTTGATGTATGCAGGGGCGCCCATTCGCATGGGTTCAAGACATTGGTTGTTTGCCAAAAGGGAAGGGAAAAAGCATATTCAAAATATTACAAAAGAAGGGAAGGGATTGGGTTCGTTGATGATGTTATTGTTGTTGATAAGTTTGCAGGCATAACAAAAAGAGAAGTGCAGGAAGAATTAAGAAAAAGAAACACTATTTTTGTCCACAACCGGTATTTCTGGGTTTATTGCAACTTCAAGGACATAGAAAACAAGTTTATTGTTCCAGTCTACGGCACAAGGGACATGGTAAAGCTTGAGGAAAGGGATGTGCCGAAAAACCAATATTTTCTGCTTGAAAAAGCCGGCATAAGAACTCCAAAAATATTCAAGGATGCAAAAAAGATAGACAGGCTTGTAATTGTAAAAGTAGCAGAAGCCAAGAGAGGATATGAAAGGGCTTTCTTTTTATGCTCAAGCTACAAGGACTACAAGGAAAAATCGAGTGAGTTGTTGAATAAAAAAATAATAAAAACCAAAGACCTCAAAAAGGCAGTCATTGAGGAATATGTGCTTGGCGCTCCTGTCAATTTTAACTTTTTTTACAGCCCATTGAATAATGAGCTGGAATTGATGGGCACAGATACGAGAAGGCAAACCAATCTTGACGGAATCATAAAGCTGCCTGCAACAGAGCAACTGGAAGTGCTGAAGCACATAAAGCCGAAATACATCGAGACTGGCCATTATAATGTGACTGTCAAGGAATCTTTATTGGAAAAAATATTTGAGCTTGGTGAAAAATTTGTTGCAGCGACCAAAAAGTATCATCCGCTTGGAATTATCGGACCTTTTGCCTTGCAGGGAGCTGTCGTTGCAGAGGAAGGAAAGGAAGATATTGTTATTTTTGATGTAAGCATGAGAATTCCTGGCTCACCAGGAACTTTGTTCACCCCATATTCGGGCTATCTTTATGGATTTTCAATAAGCTATGGCGAAAGGATTGGCTTGGAAATAAAGAAAGCGCTTGAAACTGGAAAACTTGATGTGATTTGCACGTAAAATGAGGAAGATAATTATTTTTATGATGATTGTCCTTACAGCTGGCGTTTATGCCGGCCATTTGTCTGATTTTCCGGATATTTTTATAGATGATGGATCATTTAATGGAGTGATTGTTGTCGGAAACCAAGCTCCATCTTCTGATGTCATTGCTCAAAGCAATTTAGTCCAGTATCTTGTTGGCTACACGGGAAAAAGCCTTGTAGGCACGACAAAATTATCAAGCGAAATCAATGATATGCAGCAGAATATAATTTCAATAGGAAGCCCATGCAATAATCTCATTTCTGCTGAAATAATGAACAATCCCGAGCCGTGCAACAAGGAACTGGCGGAAGGGAAAGCGTACATAAAAATTTTCAGCTATGAAGGTCATACACATATGGTGATAGCCGGCTACAGCGACAAAGATACGAGACAGGCAGTAACTGACTTGATAAACAAGGATGTTGCAGCTTATGAGATAAGCGCAAAAATTGAGCCTTCAGCTTCAAGCAAACCAAAAGAGCCACCACAAGAAGTAAAAATTGAAATTGAAGCTGAAAAGAAAAAGCTGGCGGAAGAATTAAGCAAAGAGCTGTCACAGAAAATTTCGGACAAAAAAGAAGATGAGCCAAAAATCGAGAAGCCTGTGCCTCTTGTCAAAGAGGCAGCAGTTAACGATTCCGCTGAGGAAAAACAGCAGGAAAAAAAAGATAGCCCTATAAAGAAAGTCCTTAACTGGATTATCTCATTATTCAGAAAATGATACTCGTCCTGAATTTTGGAGCACAATACGCGCATCTTATTGCAAGAAGAGTGAGGGAGCTTGGAGTTTATTCAGAGATTTTGCCATGTGATGTTTCCCTTAAAGAAATCGGCAAGTTAAAGCCGGACGGAATCATCCTTTCAGGGGGGCCTGCAAGCGTCTACGAGCCTAACTCTCCAACAATGGACAGGAAGATTCTTGGGCTGGGGATTCCTGTGCTTGGAATTTGCTACGGGCTGCAATTGATTGCAAAATTTGTCGGGGGAGAAGTCCTGGCTGGAAAACTAAAAGAGTTTGGAAGCAGGGAATTGATTGTCAAAAAAAATGGCAAGCTGTTGAAAGGATTGTCAAGAAAAGAACAGATATGGATGAGCCACGGCGACTTGGTTGAAATGCTTCCGAAGGATTTTGAAGTTTTGGCATCAACAGATTCATGCCCAATTGCTGCATTTGAGAATAACGCAAGAAGGATTTATGGGG
This sequence comes from Candidatus Woesearchaeota archaeon, assembly GCA_016185805.1. GTDB lineage: Archaea > Nanobdellota > Nanobdellia > Woesearchaeales > GW2011-AR4. The sequence goes on from JACPMW010000030.1 coordinate 17,899, forward strand.
CTCAATTCCATGTTGAGGTTGCCCACACCCCGAAAGGAACCCAAATCCTGAAGAATTTTGTTTTTGACATCTGCAAGGCGAAAAAGGACTGGCAAATTGAAAGCATTTCAAAGAAACTTGTCAAGGAAATAAAAAAAGAGGTTGGCAAATCCTCGGTGATTATGGGGGTTTCTGGAGGGGTTGACAGCACTGTTGCAGCCACTTTATTGCACAAAGCACTTGGCAGCAAGCTTTATTGTGTTTTTGTCGACCATGGACTGATAAGAAAAGGCGAGGCAGAAGAGGTTAAAAACTTTTTTGAAAGAAAGCTGAATTTCAAGCATTTTTATTTTATTGATGCGTCGCATATATTCCTTGAAAAGCTGAAAGGCATAACAGAGCCTGAGGAAAAAAGAAAAATAATCGGGCATACGTTTATTGAGGTGTTTGAAAGCAAAGTTTTGGAATTAGAAAAAAAACACAAGGATATAAAATTTCTCGGGCAGGGCACAATCTATCCAGACAGGATCGAGAGCGCGCAGCCAAGCAAATACGCTTCAAAGATAAAAAGCCACCATAATGTAACATTGCCGGAAAAAATGGCCCTTAAAATAATTGAACCGCTGAAAGAACTTTACAAAGATGAAGTAAGGAAACTTGGAAAGGAACTTAAAATTCCTGACGAAATAATAAGCAGGCATCCGTTTCCGGGGCCTGGGTTGGCTATCAGAATTCTGGGCGAGATTACAGACGAAAGATTAAGGATATTGAAGGAAGCTGACTATATTTTTATCGAGGAATTAAGAAAGTTCGGCTATTATGACAAGACATGGCAGGCATTTGCTGCCTTATTGCCTGTCAAAACAGTTGGAGTGATGGGGGATGCGAGGACTTATGAGTATGTGATTTCATTAAGAGCTGTTACAAGCGTTGACGCAATGACAGCGGACTGGGCAAAGCTGCCAAATGAATTATTGGGCAGTATCTCTAATAGAATAATAAATGAGGTTAGAGGAGTTAATAGAGTTGTTTATGACATCACGCAAAAACCACCAGGGACGATTGAGTATGAATAGAAATATGGTTAATAACCTCTTTCTAGATATGTATCTGCAATTGTGGTTAACTGTTGAGGTGTAAAAGGACGCATAGTTTGTGCAGACTCCTTAACAATATTGTCTAAAACTCTGCCGAAATCATCGTTTGTTCCTACAAACTCTAATCTAAGAGAATCTGGAGGGAGTTCAGGCCTTTCTCGCGTTAAATCAAAACTTCTCAAAATGACTCTTTCTTGGGGGTCACCATGATGAGGCATCTGAACAAGCGCATGTACTCTATCGCCACTATACCTTTCGCTTATTCTAGGCCTCTCTGCAGTCTTAAGCATTTTAATAAGATAGGAGTATTTATTTATAAACTTTACTATTTATAAGTAATAACTAACAAGCATAAGTCCTTTCCTTAACGCCTTTCTTGAAATTCTCCCAGGCTTTCATATAGAGCCTTTTGCCATTGGGTGTTGGATACTCTCCTGTCAAGCATGCCATGCACAGGTCTTTTGCAGGCTTGCTTATGCTCCTCACCAAGCCACCAATAGTCTGGTATTTCAAGGAATCAGCTCCAAGGTCTTTTGCCATCTTCTCGATGATTTTTTTGTCAACCTCTCCCTTTTTTGGCTGGCCTTCATATTTTGGAACGAGCAATTCAGACACAGTTGACATGTCAATTCCGTAAAAGCAAGGCCCTCTTATCGGAGGGCATGAAATCCTGACATGAACCTCTTTTGCCCCTCCCACCTTTTTGATGTAAGTGATGAGCTGTTTTGTTGTAGAGCCTCTTACGATGCTGTCATCCACAAGAATGACTTTCTTGTCCTTCATTATCTCTCTCAGGGCAGTGTACTTATTCTGCACCCTGTCTTCCCTTGAAGAGCCTTCAATAAAAGTTCTTCCGACAAACCTGTTTCTTATCAGCCCTTCGGCAGAAGGCACATTCAAGGCATATGCCATTGCATCTCCTGCCGCTTTTGCTGTGTCTGGAACTGGGACTATGATGTGATTCCCATCCATTTTTTCAGTCTCCTGCTTCGCTAATTCTTTTCCAAGATTGGTCCTTGTTATATAAACAGACTGGCCATCCAAAACAGAGCTTACATTTGCAAAGTAGACCCATTCAAACATGCAATGCGCTTTTTTTGGAGATTCGGCATATTTCTTTATTTCCACATTGCCATTTTTGATATATATCAGGTGTCCTGGCTCCAAATGCTTGTACTCTGTGACTCCGCAGTTAATCAGGGCATTTGATTCAGAAGCGGCAAGGAACATGTCATCTCTCCATCCATAAACAATCGGCCTAAAGCCATGTGGATCTCTAAGAATTATCATCTCGCCAAAGGCGTTGATGAAAGCAAGGTTGAAGCAGCCATCCAGCTTTTGAGCAAGCCTTGTGAACACCTTTACAAGATTCGGCCTTGTAGAGCCTCTTAGTTCCCTTGAAAGGTAATGCATGAGGATTTCTGTATCTGTATCGTAGCTTATATGGTAGTCAACTTTTTCCAGCAGATGCTGCTTGAGCTCCTGATAATTGGCGAGGTTTCCGTTCCAGCAGAAAGAGAACCATTTCCATTTCCTCCCATGGTGCCTTTCAAATGGTTGCGCAAGACTTCTTTCCTCGCTTCCTGAGGTTGCATATCTCACGTGCCCAATTCCCTTATTGCCTGCAAACCTTTTGAATATTTCAAGCGATTGCTGCCTGTCGCTTGTCCTGAAAACTTCGTTCACAGGGCCCAGGTCCTTGTAAGTGTCAAGAATCTGCATTCTGCCCGGGTTGAAAGTTGTGACGCCAGCACTTAATTGGCCGCGATTTTGCTGGTTGAGAAGAAGCTTATAGAGATAAAACAGCGCCCTGTTGCCCGAGTCGCCGTTTTCCTTGATGTAAACGGCAGCTATTGCACAATTGTGGTTTGCCTCACCTTGCATGTTGCCCCCATGATAAGATGTTGGGTGTAACGTTTATATAAATGTTTCGCAAATTTTGCCAAAAATTTATATTTTATATAAAAAATTGTTTTCGATACTGAAAATAATAAAGAAACCAAAAGATTATTTTAAAAAAATCTTCAACTCTTTAGATTTTTTAATGCCTTACTTGTATTTCAAATCGTCCCTAAAGTCGAGCAAATTCAGGTTTTCCAAGAAGCTAAAATCGCCTTCATTTTTCCTTGCTTCCTTCCTTAAATCAACAAATCTTATCGATTCTTTTTTCATTTCTGCCTCTACCTTCTTTTTTTGGCTTCTTTCAACCTCTTTAAGAACAGCTAATTTTGGATAAGCTGTTATTTTTTATATAGTTTATGCTTAAATTTTATAAATTGCTTAATATTTATATAAAAAAGAAAAATTTATAAATATGCTTAAACTCCTATGAAGACATTGCAAAGACTGAAGGGTTTTATAAATAATTTATAAAGTTAAAATTTGGGGTGGTAAATATCAAAAGAAAGGTAATCCAGATAGCAAATTCCACGCAGCTAATATCCTTGCCCAGGAAATGGAGCCAGAAATATGGCATCAAGAAAGGAGACGAGATTGAAGTGGAAGAGAATGGAAGCAAGCTTGTTATTGAGACTGAAAGGAGTCAGGAGTCTGGAAATATTGAGGTTGACATTACAGGCGCAGACCGGGATTTTCTCTTATTTTTGATTAGAAGCCTATATATCAAAGGCTATAACGAGATAAAACTCGTCTTTAATGATCCGCTCATTGACCACCATAGGCTGAACAAGAAAGTTACAGTCATCTCCGAAGTCCACATAGAGATGAACAGGCTTACCGGCATTGAAGTGATACAACAGCATGAAAATTTTTGCATTCTCAAGGTAATCTCAGAAAGTTCCATAAAAGATTTTGACGTCATATTAAGGAGGCTTTTTTTATTGGTGAATGATGCAAGCGATGATTTAGTAAATGGTGTTATCAAAAATGACAAATATCTAATTGGAACATTGGAAGAAAAGCATAATACCATAACTAAATTCATGGCAAGCGGCCTGAGGCTGCTAAACAAGTATGGACATCCTGATCATAAAAATACCGTTCTATACTGGCTAATTATTGAATGTTTAGACAATATAACCGATATTTTAAAAGAAAATGCTAGGGATATTCTCAAATTAAATATCAAAATTTCTAAAAATTGTGAAAATATTTTGCGGAGAATTCACCAATCATTAATTTATTACTATGACTTTTTTTATAAATTTGATTTAAAACTGGTGGAGAAGATAAGCACTGAAAGGTACGGTATTCTTGAAGACATAAAGAAATTATCAAAAAAAATGAGCCAAAATGAGCTTATTCTTGTTACAAGTATGGAAAGGATTATAGAACAAATATTAGACATGAAAGTAGCCAGGATTGGTATGCAGTATTAACGATTAGTTTGGTGTAAAGGGGGTGCAACAGCCGCACCATTGGGTTGGCCATTACTGTTTGGAGGACCATATGTTCCTGTTACAGTGTACGGAGGTTCTCTTCCCATTGCAAAGAGTCTTTGTGGGAATCGTTCTTCTTTTCTATACCTTTCCCTCTCTAGTCTAACCACAGACAGATTAGGGAAACGCTGGTAAGATTCTGAGTTTTCTCCTAAAATATTGCCCTTAGTCATTAAATTTCTAAGGTAATTCATGTCAGATATTGCATGACCAACAACAACAACTACGCCTCTAAGGTCCTGAATTCTTTTTAATGCTTCTTTTAATCTTGCTTCGGCCATCTGATGTGACTCCATGCCCAAAACACCATCAATAGAATATAAATGAGGGTAAATGCTTTCAGGAGTAGGCTCTAAAACAATGTTTGGTGATATGTGAGGTTGTAAAAGCATTGCAGCCTCTGCATAAGTTTTTCCTTCCAACATTCCTGCTCCCCTCTCTGTTAATTCTGGTATTGGAAGAACTCCTGAATGAATACGTCTCTCTCTCAAGCCCTGATGTATTCCAGATGCTGTATAAAAAGCCCTGTCCAGCCCTGAATGCACAACGTAAATAGATATTCCAGGCTCCAACTGTCTTAGCGATTCCGTCGTAATTATCAGATCTGTTAGCTTGGCTACGTTTGTTTTATATCCAGGCTGAATAGGAGTATTAAGTTGTCCTTGTATAATCCCAGCAAAATTTCCCCCACTTAAGGCGTGCCTTGCCACTAAAATTCTGTCTAATTCCATTTTTATAGTCTTAACTATAATAAAATACTAATTAATACCTTATACAAGTAAGTCACCACCATATTTAAATCTATCGTTCTTATATAAAATATATAAAATAAACTAATCCGTCTTATTGGCAACGAAATTCGGGATGGCAGGAAGAATAAAAATAATAAAAGCATTATTCTTACTTCTAGAATTTTTTTAAAAGAAAAAATCCCATTCACAACCCGATCTCCCTTTAATTCTTACTTATACCTTAAGTCATCCGTCAAGTCTTCGACATACAGCATGTCGAAATCATCTTCATCTAGTCTCTCATCTATAAATTTTCCCAAGTTCATCTGCCTCATGTTATTCACCTCTCAGAAGACGCAGCCTCAATGCTGAAATTAACCACATCCCCCAAAATTTAAATACTGCATGAGAAATTCCCTTATATAATTTCTGTGTACATTATATGCGCCATATGCTTATGTCTATTTTTTATATAAAATTTGCTTATTTTGGATTTTACTACTTTAGAATTATGTTTCTTCCATAATAAACTATTTAAGCCGTAGCCTTTTAACCCTTATTATGAAAATCCTGCTTATAGGTAATGGCGCCAGAGAGCATGCAATAGCAGAGGCTTTCTACAAAAACAACAAAGTACAAATTTTTTCCTACCTTAAATCAAAAAATCTGGGGATTGTCTCTTTATCAAAAAAGTTTGAAATTGGAGATTATAATGATTTTGAAAAAATCAAAAGCTTTGCAAAAAAAATAAAGCCGGATTTTGCGTTCATAGGGCCTGAAGAGCCATTAGGCAATGGGGTTGTTGATTTGCTGAAAGGCATAGGCATACCCTCTGTCGGCCCAACGAAAAGCCTTGCAAGGCTGGAGACAAGCAAGTCCTTTACAAGAAATCTCTTAAGAAAATACAGAATTGATGGAAATCCAAAATTCGGGATTTTTGATAAAAAAAATATAAAAAATGCAAAGAATTTTCTCGATGAGATTGGCCAATGCGTTGTCAAGCCTGATGGCCTGACGGGAGGAAAAGGTGTAAAGGTGCAAGGCGACCATTTCCAAACAAAAGAGGAGGCGTTAGGGTACTGCAATGAAGTGCTTCAATCACATCTTGCCGTTATCATTGAGGAAAAGCTTGAAGGAGAGGAATTTTCTTTGCAATGCTTTAGCGACGGAAAAAATGTTGCTGCAATGCCGCCTGTCCAGGACCATAAAAGAGCTTTTATCGATGACAGGGGCCCTAACACAGGGGGAATGGGCTCTTACTCATGTGAAAATCATCTGTTGCCTTTCCTCACAAAAAAAGATGCCGAAGATGGCTTGAGGATAACACAAAAGGTTGCTAATGCGCTTTACAAGGAAACTGGAGAGCTGTATAAAGGAATTATGTATGCTGGCCTGATTGCCACAAAAAATGGTGTCAAATTGATTGAATACAATGCAAGATTTGGAGACCCTGAAGCGATGAATGTGCTGCCTTTGATGAATGCAGATTTTGTCGATGTTTGCAACGCCATAGTTAGCGGAAAATTGAACAAAATAAAAATAAGGTTTCAGAATAAAGCAAGTGTATGCAAGTATCTTGTGCCTGAAGGGTATCCCAATAATCCAGCTAAAAATGAAAGAATAACTATAGGTAACAGTCGCATGCCTTGGAATCGCTGAAAACCTTGAAAAGGCAGAAAAAATTGCGGAAGAGGCAACGAAATCAGTCAAAGGAAGGCTGTTCCACAGAAAAGATATTGGGACAAAGAAATTGATTGAGAAAAGAGTTAGTCATATGAAGGAAATTCTGTCAGAATAATAAAAAACTTTAAATATCTCAACAAAAATTAGTGTATATGGTTAAAAAAAGAGGCAAGCCCAAGGCTGGTTCTAAGAAAATTGCCAAAAAAGATAGAGCCCAAAAAAAGAAGCCAATAGCAGAAGCTCCAAAACCAGTTCCAATGAAAGATGCATTGCGCGAGCTTGATATTCTGGCTGAAGAAAAAAAAGTCGAAGGAAAAGTCGAGGGATTGGAGCAAAAAGAGGGGCAGGTGGAGAAAAAGGAGCTTGCAATCCTGACAGAAGAGAAGAAGATAGAAAAACAGGCTGAAAAGGTCGAAAAGATGGAAAAACTTGAGCAAGGGCATTGTCGGCGCTTTTATAGGGGTTGTGGCGCATTTCGCCTTCATATATGGAAAGCAGATTGCAAATAATATAACAATGACGAGGGCAACCATACTGCTTGCATTCTCTTATGTTTTGATAATCATTTTGATGTACGAAACAGGCTACAGGGAAATCAAAGAAAAAAGGCTGCTTGGGATTCTGCCAAAAAGGGCAACAGCAATATTTTTTACATCCATAATAATGATTCCCATCATTTTCTTCCTGTTCAACCAGCTGAATTTGTCAAACCTGACAGAGCTTTACAAGCAGATTGCTGTGACATCAGTCCTTGCATCCGTCGGGGCAGGAACAGCTGACCTTATTGGAAGGGATTAAATTTTTATATTCTGTCCAAAGACATGCAAGTATGGGAAATAATTTGCAATATGCCCGCTCAATATTGTATTATATTCAAAAACTCATAAATAGGAGTAATAATTGGCACTATGTTTGGCCATTGTTGGATTGCCAGCAGCCCCATAACGGGCATGTTTATATTTGGGCGGCAGACCCTCATGATGCTTTTGGCAGATACATAAAAAGAGGGGTTAGGCATGTAAATGAAGCCATAGTTATCCAGCCATTGGATTCTTGCCAAAGTGAAAGACTTGAGCAAAGAATAAGATCTGATCGCATTCCATTTGACGAGGCGCGAAGATATGGATATGTAGCCAAAGAAGCGATAGCAGAGCGCAAAATAAGATTCCAGCCTGAAAAATGAAAAACAATCTGAAAGAGTCAATACTCAAGATAAGAAACTCCTCGCCTAAAGATGAGCTTCTGGAAAAGAACAAAAAAATAAAGAATAATTTATTCAGGTTCGAGCTTTACAAAAAATCAAAAACAATTATGTTTTTTGTATCGTTCAACAGCGAAGTAAGCACTCATGAAATTATAAAAGAGGCTTTCAAGAGCAAAACTGTTGTTGTGCCAAAAGTTGCAAATCATGAAATTGAGCCTTCTGTAATAATTGATTTCGACAATTTAATTGCTGGAAAATTCGGGATTCTTGAGCCAATTGAGCTGATGAGGATTGCATATAAAAATATCGACTTGGTTTTGGTGCCGGGCATCGTGTTTGACAGGGAAGGGCACAGGATAGGGTATGGCTTTGGCTATTATGACAAGTTTCTTGCGAAAGTGCCGAAAGCTGTCAAGATTGGACTGGCTTTTGACTTTCAGGTTGTTGAGAATATTCCGGAAGAGACACATGACGTGCCTGTTGATTTTATTGTGACTGATGAGGGGGTTATTGAGTGCAGGAAATAATCTCAAAAGCTTTATAAAATGAATCCATTTCTAGTGAGTAATGGACGGAATAGATGATGAATCAGGACAGCTATCAAGGCTGAGAAAGGAGATAGAAGATGATGGTGAAACTCCAAGCACAATTAGAAGCCCAACATTAATAAGCCGCTTAAGGGAGTACGTTGGATTATCAGATATTGCAACTGTTGTTTTAACAGCCATTCCGGGCTATTTTAATTTACAAGATAGCTCACTACAGCAATACATTCCTGTGAATCTAGACTCTGCCTTGTTCTGGGGACCTCCAATTATTAGGGGCTTGAAAGATGCAATTGAAGGCGCAGCCAGCATGAGAAGATACGCATCTTTTGAGGGTAAAGGATTAGATTTAGAAGTAGCCGGCGGGATGGCATTGGGTGCCTTAAGGGATGGTGTACCTCAAGCTGCCAAAGCCTTTGTTGGATCTGTAGTCGGGTATTATGCTATTGGAAAAGGTGTAAAATTTTTAACAGGATAATTGACTGAAGAGCTTTCTAAAATTTAGAATGATAAATGCGCGAGCCGGGACTTTCGCATTTGTTTCGAACCCGGGTCACAGCCTTTCTGCATTATGGCAAGGCCGCATCTTGGCCACTGGACTACTCGCGCAAAATAAATGGGCCCGACCAGACTTTCGACGACTCTGTCGTTGAAACTTGACAATGAGTCTGTTCGAACTGGTGACCTACACCTTACTTAAATTCTTGTAAGGGTGTCGTCATGTACGGCAACCTTTTTGAAAGCAAAAAGCTTGACCAAAAAACTGTGACCGCTAGACCACAGGCCCAGATTAATAATTTGTAGAAATGGACTGTATAAAAAGGTTATGCTGCAATGCATACATCCGCAATAAAGCCCTGTGATTTGG
>JACPMW010000014.1 GCA_016185805.1 Candidatus Woesearchaeota archaeon
TGATTGTCAAAGCAATGCATCCAATATTTTTCCTATTTGCTATCCTATTAATATACTTATCTCTATACTAATATACAAAAAAGAAACATTTAAATAGTAGCTTTAACATAATTTTGGTTCATAGGTGTCATTATGCAATTTGACCATCATCCAGTAAAATTTGCAAGAGTGTACATGTCCAGATACCCCAAGTTCTTGCTTCTGTTTATAACCTTTGTAATAGCATACCTGCTTTTCAGCAGCAGGGAGTTTGGGCCATTCCAGGATTTTATAGTTGGATTGGGATATGCCGGCACATTTGTGACAGGAATACTCTTTGTTTATGGCTTTACAGCAGCGCCAGCAACTGCAATTTTCCTCATTTTGGCGCAGCACCAGAATATTTACCTGGCAAGCGCTATAGGGGGGATAGGCGCGTTGGTTGGAGATTTGTTCATATTCAGCTTCATAAGGCAGTCATTTGCGGATGAAATAGCAAAGCTGTCAAGAGAGAGGATAGTGCATTATTTTAATAATAAACTGCCCGGCATGATTAAAAAATATACACTGCCAGTTGTAGCTGGCTTTATAATTGCCTCTCCCTTGCCAGATGAAATTGGAGTGACAATGCTTGCTGCATCAAAAATCATATCAATGAAAATATTCTCAATAATGTCTTATCTTCTCAATACAATTGGAATCTTGGCCATTTATTATATTGGAAATTTCATCGCTTAGTGTTGCACACTTTAATGAAGTTTTCAATCCCGCAAATTCGATTATGATTATAATTGCCAAGTTTAATATCGAATTTGCGTTATTGGAGATGTTATTTAGCAGTAACCCTTGTCCTTTTAAAAATATCCGTGAAACCTTTCTTGTAAAGCCAATTCCTCAAAACAATTGGAGTCAATATAGTTGTCAACAAGCTCATTAAAACAAGAGAAACATAAATGTCCTGCCCAATAAGCCCTGCATTCAAGCCAAGCAAAGCCACTATCATTGCAACTTCTCCCCTTGGGGACATGCCAAATCCAACAACAAAGCTGTCTTGATGAGACATGCCTTGCAGCTTTGCTGGAATATAGCAACCTATAACTTTGGTAAGAACTGCAACAACAGTTAATGCTATTAAAAACCATACAACATTTGCTGTCAAGGCATGGAAATCAGCCAGAATGCCCAATGAGACAAAAAATATAGATGCAAATATTATGTGCAGGTATTCCGCCCCTTCCCTGTAATCCTTGCTGTGCCTTAAAACAACACCGCCAATGGATACTCCTGCTATGAACGAGCCAACAATGGCTGACAGATGGATTAATTCAGCTACCATCGCATAAAGAAAGGCAATCATCATTGCAAAAATAAAAACAAATTCAGGGAATTTTTTTGCGATATTAGTTTCATCAACCTTTGCCACGATTCTGCTCAAGAACTTGTATCCCACATATGAACCCACAACCAAAAATGCAAGCGCATTGAAAATAACCAAGGATGTGCCTGTTAATGACAAGGTTCCTGCAACCATTTGCTCAGAAACTGAAAGGGCCAACAAGCTCAATACATCATCTATGACAGCAGCGCCAATAATTGCTTTTGCAGCATCTGTCTGCAGCTTTCCCATCTCCCTAAGGACATTTGCAGTAATCGCTATGCTTGTTGCAGTCAATGCAGTTCCGACAAAAACAGCGCTGCCAAACTCATAGCCAAACAATTTTGCAAGATAGTAGCCTCCAATCCACGGGACAATAACCCCGACCAAGGCTATAATGCTGTACCTCACGTTGAAAATGTCCTTTAGCCTAAATTCAAGTCCTATCACAAAAAGCAGGATTACAGCTCCAAGATGCGCAACGCTTCTTACAAAGTCCGTATAAGTTATCAAGCCGAGCAGACTTGGGCCAATCAATAAACCGACCAGAATCTCTCCAATAACAGCTGACTGGTTTATCCTTGAAGCAAGAAGATAGCCAGCAAGAGCTACAAATAATAATAAACTCATCTGGAATTCTATCGTGGATGTTAATGCTTCTGCCATTTTTACATACAAAAATTAAGTTACGTGCAAAAATCAAAAACTAAATCCTTTTCTCAACCCTTCTGATTGCTTTCTTCAGTGTTGATTTAGCCAATCTTTTCTGTTTTTTTACATACTCCCTCACCAATGGGTCTCTCATAGCCTTTCTGAGCAATTTTTTTCCCTTTTTTACAACTTTTCTCACTCTTTTTCTCATTTTTCCTGCCATTTTTCCACCTCCGAAAAAATTATAACGAAAGACATAAGATTTTAATAAAAATTAGTTATGTCTTTCTAATATAATGGAGGAAAAACATATCAAAAATAATAGTCCTCCATTATAGGCTGTAAAATCAAACGATTGCAAGCTCGCTCGCATATCACCGATTCTGTTTACCTCTACTACATAAATCTTTCCTTAAAGCTTTCAAAGTATGTGATTAGCATTGAAAGGAATATCGGTCCAAAAAATAGCCCGATTATTCCAAATAAATTCATTCCTCCAATGACCCCGGCTATTACAATAAGGGGATGCACTTCTGCTTTCGCATGTATAATCTTGATTCTTAAAAGATTGTCTATTGTGCTGATAACTAAAATTCCATAAACAAATAAGCCAACCCCTTTTGCCAGCATTATATAATCCTGCGTCAGATAGCCGCTTAAGGCTAAGAATAGGGAAGCAGGCACCCATATTATCGCTGTCCCGACTGTGGGAATTAAAGCAAAAAATGCCGTAATAACGCCCCAGAAAATCGGAAGAGGCAAGCCAAAGATATAAAATCCCAGCATGCCTATTACGCCTTGAGCCAATGCCACAAATAATTGCGCAAAAACAATGGTGTAGGTTATTTTTTGAAATTGATTAATGAGCCTGTTCACTGTTTTTTTCCTGAATGGAAGCCAGTTAATTATTTTTTTCAATATTTTTTCACCGTCCCTAAACAGGAAATAGGATATAAATAAGGCCAAGCCTGTGCCTAAGATTGCCTGAGGGATTCTGACTAGATAATTTGTCGTTGTATCAATCAAACGCGACAGCCCTTTTTGCAGATACTTGTCAAAACCAAGCTCCGACAATCTTGTTGCGCTGAACCTCTCCATGCTGTTGACTATCAAGCAGGCTTTGGAATCCACTTGCTCGCAGGTGAATCCAAGCAAAGTGCCTTTGGCAATATTCCCTGAAAATGACTTGTAAAATTCAAAAGTTTGCTGCGTTATCTTGAAGGTGATATAAGAAAAAGGCAGCAACAAGACGAGAGCTATAACTATAATTGCCAGGATTATTGATAAAAAATTGTTGGGCACCAGCTTCCTTAGGCGCTTGTAAAGGGGGAAGGATACATAGGTTATTATAACGCTTGCCAGGAATATTGTTATAAGCGGCTCTACAATCTTGAAAAATAAGAACACAGCCAGTGCAAAAATGATGAAATGCACAACATGGGAATGGGATTGCTTTGCTTCCATTTTATTGGCGTCAACTATATTTTCTATAAGCCCAGACAATCAAAATGGCAATTACGCCAATCAATATGTGGCTTGCGCCAGGCTTCCAGCTTGGAAAAAATGAGCCGAGAAATGAGCCTATGCCGTAAAGAATGACCACAAGAGAAGCCACAACAATAATAAGTGAAATGACATATTTCTGAAGCCTCTTCTTGAAGTTAATCCAATCCCTGAATTTTTTAAGCAAATCCCCAGTTTCCTCCTCAAGCGAGGTTAAAAGAAATGACATAAATTCCCCAAAATATTTGTTCAACAGACTTTTTAGTTCGGGCTCTTTTTTCTTTGCCATACTGAATATCATTAAATTTGATTTATTTAAATTTTTGTATTCCTCTACAATCCTTCAACCAGTTTTTTCGCTGAGATTATCTCTGTTAAAAGCCTTCTTGAATGCTCCAATGCAATTTCTGCGGCAAGATTATTTGTGATGCTTCCCTTTTTCCTGAAGCCCCTTTTTCTTGCAAAGTCCAATATTTCATCAGAAACTGTTTTTCTTTTCTTTAGCATATCCTCAAAAGGCTTTGTCAATTTCAAATGGTCTTTCGGCATTGTTGATTGTGCGAACTTGAGGAATCTTCTGCAATAATTATAGACAGCATCATTCTCCAGGCCTCTGTACGCTGAAAGCTTTTGCAGCCCATTTCTCACCAGCGGGAAAGGCGGGATATAGACTGTATCACCTTCAACTTTAAATGGCTCCTTTATGCCTATCTCAGAAGGAACTACAGTGTAGAACTCCTCCTGCAGCTTCATCATTACATATTTTATGATTGTTCCAGCCCCTGCAATATAAATGGGATGGTTTATGTCCATCCCCCTAATTTCAAGCGTGCCATGGGGATTTATTTTCAAAGGGCCCCACGCAGTATCAAGTATTGAGCCGTAAAGGGACAACACTTTTATGTTCAAGCCAAGCTTTTTGATGTAAGACTTCCATGTCTCGTACCTTGTTGTGATTATGTCCATTATGTCGAGCGCAGTCGGCTTATAATGAGGCAAGCCGCCAAATTCCTCAAAATTGGAGTACAGCCCATTTTTGTTGTTTAAGGCTTCTCCACCCCTGTATATAACCATCCTTGAGTCTTTTCCAGCGAATTTGCCCTGATAAAAAGGAGAAGATTGCATAAAGCATGCCAAAGCAGGGTCAGCGGCAATCAGGAGATTATAGCTGTTTACCAGGCTGTCTTTGATTTTTGACTTTACAAACATCTTCAAGACTCTAAGCTGGGAATCAAAAATTCCCCTTGGCAAGTCATAATGGCAATGGAAGCCAATGCACCTGCCTGCTATTTTCCATCTGTTTTTCCCGAAAATCGACTCCTTGATTTTGTAAGGCCTGTCGTCGCGCATTAATGGGTTGAACTTTCCGGGATAAGTTCCCAGTGGATAAAGCAAAATGCTTTCCTTTTTAGCAATGGAAACCAGATATTCAAGTTCATCAAGCAGATAAACCATGGTGTCTGGGATGTTCTCGCTGGGATAGCTTGCGATTTCAATCATATTATGCGCGCATTCCTTCTTTATAGTGAAATTCCTGTCGCTTCTGGCCTTCTTCAGGAGCTTGTCCGACGCGCTTACCATATAACCATTTCTGTTTATAGTAAATAACTCTATTTCAAATCCGATGAGAGATTTTTTTAACGGTCTTTTTTCCATGGGCATGCCAGCATATCGTAAATTGCAGTAATTAATTGAAATAAATAGCTACAATTTACGAGATAGACAATTGCTTACAAATATAATAAATTAACGCAATTGTCTATACTTTGCTCTTGATTTATAAAAGATTGGTATACCTGCGTATACTTCTGGATTTTACAGGAAAACTATTTATACCCTTCATTTAATTTTTATCTTTATGCTTCCCAATATAGAAGATTATGAAGAATTTGTCGGCAAGGAAAAAATAGAGCAAATAAAAGACCTTGCAGTCAAGCTTGAGGGCAAGCACATAGTGAATGTCAATTCCTCATACTCAGGAGGCGGAGTGGCTGAAATTTTAAACAGCATAGTTGTGCTGATGAACAGGCTTGGAATCGATACCAAAGATAAGCATCACAGACAGGGATAAAAAAATATACCTTGACGAGCTGGAAAGAAACGCCATAATGTATCATTTTCGCGAGCATGACCTGATTTTCATACACGACCCGCAGCCTCTTGGCCTGATAAAATTCGTCAAAAAGAAAAGGCAGCCATGGATTTGGAGGTGCCACATAGAGATTAAGAATACAAACAAAAAAGTATGGCCTTTTTTGCACCCTTTTGCCAGGCAGTACGACGGCGCTGTATTCTCAATGCCAAAATACAAGAAGCGTGACCTTGACATGGACCAGTTTTTTATTGCACCATCCATAGACCCGCTGTCGCTCAAAAACAGGCATCTCTCTGAAAACCAGTCAAAAAAGATTATTTTAAAGGAAGGGATACAGCTCGACAAGCCGCTGATAACCCAGGTTTCAAGGTTTGACAAATGGAAAAACCCCCTTGGAGTATTGCAGATTTTTAAAAGCATTAAAGAAAGGGTTGATGCAAGATTGGTGCTGATAGGGGACATGGCATCTGACGATCCAGAGGGGCCCAGGATATTTAACAAAGTTGTCAGGCAAGCTGAAAGGATAAAAGATGTGCACATCATGACCCAAAAGGATGATTTGCTTGTAAACGCCTTGCAAAGGACATCGCATGTTGTGCTGCAAAATTCAATAAGGGAAGGTTTTGGCCTTACTGTCACCGAGGCTTTATGGAAAGAAACTCCGGTTGTAGGGACAAAAGTTGGTGGCATCCCCCTGCAGATAATCCACAAAAAGAACGGCGCTTTAGTCAATAATGCAAGGGAGGCTGCTGACTGGTGTGTTAAGCTTATCAAAGACGATAAGCTAAGGCTCAGGATGGGGCATGAGGCAAAAGAGCATGTCAGGAAGAATTTTCTTGTCACAAGGCAGCTTTACGACTACATGAACATTATAGATAATTACACAAGCACCGTCGCAGATGACGTAATGAAAGCCGCTAAATACCTGAAAAGGCTGTTGTTGAAGTGAGGATATTGGGATTCAGTACTTGTTAATCTTCAATATCCTCAAAATGCATATGTTCTGCGCCAGTAAAACAGAGGTTTTTATGTGAAACGGGTCTGATGCCTGCTCTTTTTTAATCTTACTTATCACAGTTTCCCTATTCCTTAATATGGAATTTAGTATATTCAAGATTCTATTGAGATAAGGCTTTTCCTCTTCAAATTTATTTTCTCTGATTATATTTCTTGCCACTGATATGTATTCCATAGCTCTTCTGCAATATTCCCTGTTCAAAAGATTAAATGCATTATTAAGCTGGGTGTAAATTCTTATGTAATCTATTATTATCCTGCTTTGCCGCCTTTCCTTTTTCGGAATTATTAAGTCTATCAATTTTTTGAAGTTGGCAAGGCCCAATGTATCCAAGTTTTCAAGCATGTTCATTTGAACCACCTTAATATATTGCTGCCAAGTATCGCCTTAATCTCATTTGGTTTCTTATTGCAAATTATGGCAGTGTCCACCAGCATTTCCAATGCAATGTCAAAATCGTAGTATGGAACGTCAGAGCCGAATACAATCCTGCCATAGTTGACTGAATTAATAAGCCTTAACAAGTCAAATATCCTTAAAGTCGAAGTGTCAAAGAGGACATTGGGCGAGTTTGCGGTATTTTTTATCGTTTTTTCGAAATCGACAAAGGCGCTGTGCCCCAGTATAAGCCTTAGCTTTGGAAAATTGCCAATGACTTTTTTGATGTCATCAGCGATATTATCAAGCCCAAAGCCGGCATGAATCAATACAGGAAGCTTGCTTTTCTCTGCCCTTCCATAGATTTTCATGGCATAGCTTGACGCAATTCCAAAATCCTGGCTTCTGGGGTGCAGTTTAATTCCCATAAAACCCTGCATAACCCTCTTTTCATATTCTTTTTTCCACCTGGATTTTGGGTTTAGCCTGAAGAACGGGATTATCCTGTCCGGGTATTTCCTGCCGAACCTATAGACAGATTCGTTCGATTTTGTAAAATTCCGGCTTAATGGCTCGTTAAGCGGAAAGACAATTGACTTGTTGATATGCGCCATTTTCATCTGCCTGATGAAAGCCTGCCCGTCTATGCCATGCCCGTCCTTATCGCGGCCTATGTGCGTATGCGCATCGACAATAACCACATTAGAGAATATCTTTTCATATGCCTCAAAATTTTCGTGGTCAAAGAATATTTTTGGGAAGTGTAGTTCTGCCCTTGGCTTTTTTGCATTTGTTATGCCATACTCTATTAATTTTTCCTTGTCGAAGAGCAATTTGGGAAATTTCACTTTACCTCCTGGCTTTGATTGTTATCACACTTTAATAATCTTATTGTAAGCCCATTCCAAACAGGCTGTAAAACTTAGTTATCCAAAATTTATCTTATTGTTTTTGAATTCCTGCATTAAAGTTTCATAGAAATTTGAGACAATGCTTTCCTGGCGCAAAATGTCCCATATCCAAAACCAAATTTGCAGGACTATTCTGCTTTTGTCTATGCCTTTTATAAAAATTTTCGGCTCTAGCACAGCAAGGTTTTTAGGCATAACAAAGAACTTTTGAATTAAGCTGAGGTCTTTCTTCGGGACATGCGGCAGGATATTGGGATCCTCATGAAGTATCTTGTATATGGAGTCTATTGCCTTCTGATAGCTTGCATCATTTTTAATGTCAATTTTTAATTCAACGCGGATAAATTCCCCCCTGCTGTAATTAATAATTTTGCCAGTCAGAAAATTCATGTTAGGGACGATAATTAACTTTCCGTCAAGCGATCTTAGGACAGTCTTTCTAAGCATTATGTCCTTTACCAGACAAACGTTGCCGTCAACCTCTATTATTTCATTTTCCCTGAACGGCCTTTCCAAGGATAATACAACACCCGCAAAAATATTTTGCAGAATCGGCAGCATTGTCAAAAGCAGGGTTATGCCCAAAATGCCAAGCGCAGCCAAAAAAGCAGGTATATTAAAATTCAATATTTTCTGAAACGCAAAATAGAAGCCAACAAGGTATATAGCATAGGTCACCAGCTTGGAGACTGCCTTATAAAACACCGGTTTTGTTTTTGTTTTTAGGATTTTTACAATAACCATGCCGGCTATATTGCCAAGAATTATCGAGATTATAACTACAAAAATGAATAGCAGAAAATTTTGAAATGATACCTCTCCAATTAAGCTGTTCGTGTCAACTGTCACCATTTTGTTCAAAAATTTTAAGGATTATGCTACTCTTGCCTTCAATATTTAAGTGTTTGCATAATAAATTTTTCGGACTGGCCAAGAAATTTCAATTCCCTCGCTGTCATAAGATTTCTTCAGCGCTTTGATGAACTCATGCGTCACCAAATACTTGTCAACAAATGTCTTGACTCTCAATATGATTGAAAAGTTTATGTTTGAATCCCCAAATGTGTGGTACCTTATAAACGGCTCAAAATCCTTGACAGCCCCTGCAACTGTTTTTTGCGTTTTTTTGGCAACATCAACGGTCATTTTTTCGACTTTTTCAAGGTCTGATGTGTAGGCAACACCGCATTGTATAACCACGCTCATTTCCGGAACTGGCAAAGAATCGTTTGTTATGATTGTGGATGCTATTTTTGAGTTCGGCACAATGACCAAAGTGTTGGGCAGGGTCCTTATCCTTGTCGAGCGCCAGCCAATATCTTCAACGTAGCCGCTTATGTTTCCTTCTAATTCAACAAAATCGCCGATGTTTATGGGCTTGTCTGAGATTATATGCAGCCCTGCAAAGAAGTTTGACAGCGTGTCCTGCAGTGCAAAACCCACTGCAATCCCGCCAATGCCGAGCGTTGCAACCAAAGGGGTGATTTCAACATTGAAATGCTTTAAGACTATTATAAGCCCGATGAGGTACACGAACGCATTTACTACCTTAAACACCAGCCTTGGCATGTTCTGGAAACTGGGATTAAGGAAAATCCACCTGTCCAGAAAAACTCTTGCAAGCCTGTGCAGGACAAGCACGACCCACAAAACACTCAATACAAAGAATGCGCTGTTTAAAAGCTTGATATTCTGCCGGATGTAATCAATTTGCAGCAATGAAAAATATATGCCGATAAGCACAAAGCCAACTACAAAAGGCCTTTCCAAGGCTGCCAATAGCTTGTCATCTATATCTGTCTTTGTTTTTTTAGTTACGCTTTTAACGTATTTGTTTATGACAAAGTACAGTATTTTGGCGCCGATAAAGGAGGAGGCTATCCCAACTAATGCAATCAATATTTCAATGTTTATTATATTGTGCAGCGGCATTTTCAGGCTACATTTTCAGTTTTTCTATTATCTCAAGGACGCCTTTGGTTGACGGCTTTTCAGTCACTTCGTCTGCAAAAAGCTTCAGCCTGTCTGCGGCGTTTGCAACAGCAACCTTAAAGCCTGGATTAGTGAACAAGTCTATGTCATTTTCCCCGTCACCTATTATTATCGTTTTTTTGCAGTCTATCCCAAGATAGTTCAGGGCAAGCTTCACGCTGACGCCCTTGTCTATGCCTCTTGGAAGAACCATGACTTCGTCGACATTCGTCCTGAACCCAATGGAAGTTTTTATCCCGTCCAGCAGCTCCTTTAGCTTCGTTTCAAGGACTTTGGAAACGCTGATGACTGCATTGCCAAAATTTGCCGGAAACCTGCTCTTTATCAGGATTCTTTTCGCTTCCTCGAACTTGTCAGATGTAAAGTTCCAGAAAAGCCCGCTACTTGGAAAATAGATGGAGCTGCCATTCTCGGCAACTATGCAGTCCCAAATCGGAAACTTTCGATAGAGTGCCTTTACATACACTATGGTCCTTCCTGTAACCAGTATCAAGGGCTTGTCCAGGGATTCCAGTTCTTTCAGAACACTCTCATCAATTATGCCCGGCTTGTCTGTTATTGTCCTGTCAAAATCTGTCACGATTGCGGAAACATCTTCAAGCCTTATTTTTTCAAGGCGCAAGTCAGCTTTCTCTTTAATTAGGTCCCGATATACTTGATAATGCCTGTCAATTCCAATAGACATATAAAACTTGGATTTTACGATATTCAGGCTCTCCCTGCCCATCTTATGCCTTAGTTTTTCATTGCGCAATAATTCCAGAATCCGTTCGGCAGTTTTTTCAAAATCCCCCACTTCCACGATAAAACCGTTAAACCCGTTTTTTACCTGATGCGCAATGCCAGGCACATTTGTTCCTATTATTGGCTTGCCGCAAGCCATTCCTTCTGTGACAGCCAGGCCAAATCCCTCATTTTTTGACGTCAAAGCCACTATGTCTGCAGAATTGTAATACATCGGGAGCTTCTCGTAATCTATACTTCCAGTGAAAATTATCTTATCTTTTAAATTCAGATTTTCTATTAGGTCATAAACTTCCTGCTCATATCTCTCCCTTTCATTCGATATTTTGCCTGTCAAAGACTTGCCGCCCACAAACATAAGCTTCACTTTGGGAAAATTTTCAATAACTTTTGGCATGGCTTTTATAAGCTGGATATGCCCGCTTTTTGAATCAATGCGCTGGACGCACAAAATTAATCTGGAATCATCCGGGATATTGTGCAACTTTTTAATCTCGTTGCCATATTTTTTTGGCTTGAATAAGTTTGTGTTTGCAATTGGGTGTATTATCTCTGTTTTTTCCCTTGGAAGACCGGCCTTAATTGCGGATTTTGCATACTCTTCGCATGAGAAGATAACTTTGTCAAATTCTTTCATATGTCTTACCAGAAACTGCTTCAGGTGTTTTGATATGGAGTCAATGAATGGTATGTGCCATGTCAATATTACAGGTATGCCCCTTGGTATGTTCTTGTAAATCAAGAGCATCTGGAAATCGTGTATGTGCACAATTTCAGTCGGGTTTTCTTCCAAGAGCTCTTCTATCTGCTTTCCAAGCAAAAAGTTGATTTGATGGTACTCATCATACCCGTAAGTGATCAATGGCTCCTTTTTGAAGAAATCGCCTTCGCCGTGGCATTCTTTATATATCCTCTCCTTAAAGTTGCTGTAGCCTTTGAGCAGCTCATCTCTCAGCGGAGTTTTTGGAATCCTATGCACCCTAATTCCTTTTATAGTGTCCTCAGTCAGCTCATTTGGGGTTCTTAGATGTACTTCAATGACCTCATTTCCCCTCTGAATCAGCCCTTTGGCTAAATTAAGCAAATAAGTTGAAACTCCTCCGATATTTGGATAAAATGACTGGCTCGCGAAAAAAATTTTCATAGTATTCTACCTAATTAAAACCGATAATTTTAAATAAACTCAAGTATTTTAAAATTTATAAGTGTTGGTATATGAGTGTATACTAAAAATGCTTAATGGATATAATGTGCTTTTTGAATTCATGGAAATCCTTGGCAAGAAATGGGTAGTTCCCTTGCTTTTGATACTGCTGTTCTATGACAAAACAACCTTCACCAGAATAAAAAAGCAGCTTGGGGTCACTTCAAGGGCGTTGTCAAAAAAGCTGAAGCTTCTCGAAGCTCTTGGACTCGTGGAAAAGATTGCAGACAGCCCGAGAAGCATAATATACGCATTGAGTGAAAAAGGGAAGGAAGTGTCCCGAATGCTGCTAGGTTTGCGGCAAATTTTCTAATTGGATTAGGACTTGCTGCTTTTTGCCCTTATCGAGGTTGCTATCCAATGCCCTATCCTAAGAATCCATTCCAGAACAACAATAAAAAGAAGATATTTTGCCGTTTTCGGGATCTGCTCCAGCATTATCGGGAGCGATGATGAAATTGTTTTTATGTTTATTGAGTCCGGGCTCATGAGGAAGATTGCTATCAATGTCAAGGGCAGCAATTTTGCCATGTCCTCTGCCAGCTTTTCGCTTACATAAGCCCCAATTCTTGTAGCAGCGACAACTATTATGCCAAGAAACAAGATGTCCTCTATCGGCCTTGATTTTGAAAGTAAAAACAGCAAAAATGAGAATATTAAAAACCAGACAAAAGAATAGACTGGGAATACAAACAGGTACTTTAGAAAATATATCGCTTTGTCAATCACATTGATAAACTTAAGCTTAAGGTCCAACTTGGGTATATCAAACAAATCCCGCCTTGCAAGCTGCTTGTAATAAATATACCATGCCAATAGGCTTGCCAAAAACAAGACAAGTGTGGAAATAAACAAATTCAGGAATTGCTTGTCCATGATAAAATCCTTAATTGTTGCCACGTACCAATTAACGTCCATAAACGATTTAATTAGGCAAATAGTATTTAAAGTTTATCCCAAATTATCAAAACCCTAAATTTCGGATGTTAAAATATTTAGCAATCTTTATAAATATTTGAAATACACGAAAAACATGCCTACTCAGCTTAGTTATGCAAGAAACAGCACCATAACAAAACAAATGAGATATGTTGCAGAGCAGGAAAATGTTGATGTCGGGTGGCTTATGCAGCAGATTTCTGACGGGAAAATAATAATTCCTGCAAATGTAAACCATAAAAAATTGCACCCAATAGGAATTGGAAAGGGCCTGAAGACAAAAATAAATGCCAACATAGGGGCATCAAAGATAAGGGCTGGCATTGCAGAGGAATTGAAAAAGCTTGAATACTGCATCAAATACGGGGCAGATACTGCAATGGACCTGAGCACAGGAGGCAATCTGAATGTAATAAGGCAATCAATAATTGACGCTTCTCCAATCCCGATTGGAACTGTGCCCACTTATCAAGTCGTTGAAGAAGCTAATGGGAAAATTGAGAATATAAAGGCAGATGACTGGCTTGATGTTATAGAACTGCAGGCTAAGCAAGGCGTGGATTACATGACGATACATGCAGGCATCTTAAGAAGGACATTGCCTTTGACAAAAAACAGGGTTACGGGGATTGTATCAAGAGGAGGAGCGATTCTTGCAAGGTGGATGGTTGAGAATGATAAAGAAAATCCGCTTTACACTCAGTTTGAGCAGATATGCGATATTTTTGAAAAATATGATGTGACTTTTTCGCTTGGGGACTCTTTGAGGCCGGGATGCCTGCATGATGCAACTGATGCCGCGCAGATTGAGGAATTAAAAATACTTGGAGAGCTGACTTTGAAGGCATGGGAAAAAGACTGCCAAGTGATGATTGAAGGGCCCGGGCACATTCCGCTTAATCAAATAAAATTGAATGTGGAATTGGAAAAAAAATACTGCCATAATGCGCCATTCTATGTTTTAGGTCCATTAGTTACAGACATTGCTCCTGGATATGACCACATAACCTCAGCCATTGGAGCGGCAGTTGCAGGACAATATGGGGCAGATTACCTTTGCTATGTCACGCCTGCAGAGCATTTGGGGCTGCCGGGGCCTGAAGAAGTGAAGCAGGGCATAATTGCATACAAGATTGCAGCTCATGCAGCTGACATTGCAAAAGGCATCCCAAATGCAAGGCAAAGGGATGATGAATTGAGCAAAGCGAGGTTTGATTTTGACTGGGAAAAGCAGTTTGCATTGTCGCTTGACCCTGAAACTGCCCGTAAAATAAGAAGCGACTTGGGAATGGAAGCTGATTTCTGCTCTATGTGCGGGCCTGATTACTGCAGCATGAGAAACTTCCACAAAATAATTGAGGAAAAAACATTCAACGAAAGAAAAAGGGAAGATAAGGCAAAGAAGCTGAAGCAGATGGAAGAGGAAAGGCTGATTTAGAAATTTTTTGAATTAATTTTAATTTTATAATTCTATTTTTCAATCCGCCTTCGGCAGATTCTAGTGCTCGTGGGCATTAACCCACTTGCCTATACATTTAAATATAAGTTATTAATAAAAATATCTTATGAAACAATCAACCATATTCAAAGAGACACTTGGAGACACGCTTGTAATAAGGGTTTTGGATTTTTTGATAGAAGGACGAGGATTAGATTACTCTTTGTCCGACATCGCTGAGAAATCAAGCATAGGAAGGACAACATTGCACAGAATTTGGGATAGATTATTGAAAACAGGGATGGTAAAGCCGACAAGGGAGATAGGCAGAGCAAAATTATTCAAGCTGAATGAAGAAAATCCAGCAGTAAAAGAATTGATTAAATTCTATGACACTTTATTGTATCAACATACTGAAAAGCATCTTTCTAAAAAACTAATGATAAAAATTTAAATATCACTCTAATTTTTCTTGATTATGTCAAGCATTCCGCTCAAATTCTGGCTTCTCAGCAAGATTTATAAAGCAAGATTATTTCTTCGGCGTAATCTTAAAAAGATATTATTTTGGAGAAGAGATAGGATGAGCGTCACAATCAACTTGAAGGGAAAGAAAGCTTTGGTGTTTGGAATAGCAAACGACAAAAGCATTGCATGGCACATTGCCAAAAGGCTGAATGACGCAGGATGCAGGATAGCAGCAGGCTACCAGGAAAGGGTTCAGGACTTATTTTTGCCCTTGATGAAGGAATTGAACAATCCAATTTATGAGAAATGTGATGTTGTTGATGACGCATCAATGGATGTTTTCTTCAAGAAAGTCCAGGAGGAGCTTGGGGAAGTTGATTTTTTAATCCACAGCATTGCATTTGCCAAGAGGGAGCATTTGCAGGGCAAGTTCATGAATGTTGACAAAAGAGGGTATGAAGTTTCCCACCAAGTAAGCGCATTTTCTTTGATTGAACTAACAAGAAGGGCTTCTCCAATGCTGAAAAGTAACGGCTCAATCATAGCAATGACCTATCTCGGAAGCGAAAAGGCTGTTCCGGGCTATAATATAATGGGCGTGGCAAAGGCTGCTTTGGAATCATGTGTAAGGTATCTGGCTGTTGATTTGGGAGAAAAGCAGATTAGAGTAAATGCAATCTCAGCAGGCCCGATTGCTACCTTGGCAGCTTCAGGAATTGCAAGTTTCCCCGAAATGCTTCTTAACTATGTTTCAAAAGCTCCATTGAAGAGAAATATTACAGCAGATGAAGTCGCTGACTGCGCATTATTTTTATGCAGCGACCTGTCAAAAGCGATTACCGGGCAGGTCATTTATGTGGATGCAGGATATAGCGCGATGGGGATATAGAAAATATGGATGATTTAGCGATAATATATCGACCGAAAGCTTTCCCCACTTACGATAGGCAGAGCGATCCCGTTGACGCTTTTTTGAACGCAATCTTAAGGCAACATCCCAGTGATTCAAGGGGCCAACTAGGATTGTATCCTTTTTTCTATTCAAAAACAACCGATTATGGCGCTTTAAGGAGTGCCGGCATAGCCATCTCAAGAAGAATTGCAGAGAGAAGAAACCTTCTAAAGAAATTTTTTGGGGAAGAAGAGGTGAATGCAGCCTTAAGGGAATTCCAGCGAAAATATGGAGGACAATTTGTAGAAAAACTCTTTAGGAGCAGAATAACTGACCAATATCCAACTTATGAACAGCATAGGAGGCTTATGGATTTTGGCATGCTCCAGGACTTTGAGGAGCTTGGAATTAAACGGCCGGGACAAGTAAGAAGATTTGTAATTGTCTTAGACCCAAGAGACACAACCATTGACACAATAATATTGCCGTACCTGAAGGAGCTTGAACTGGAATTTCAGATAAAATCCGTGAAATAGTAATCCAGACTATACTTTTTGTTTATCAACAAACTTTATAAACACCCTTCCTTATCATTTAATTATGAAGCCGGGCTATCAGGAAACAGAAAGCAAAGCTGTTGAGGCGATAAAAAAGGCAATACCTTCTTCTCTGAAATCAAGCATGCTTAAGCAAAGCATAGGAATGTTTGCAGAGCTTTATGAAAACAATGAAGCTTTTCCTAAGCATTACATCGCAACTGCAATTGACGGCGTCGGAACAAAAGTGATAATTGCAGAAGCCATGCGAAAGTTTGACACTATCGGGATTGATTGTGTCGCAATGAATGCAAATGACCTTGCGACTTTGGGTGCGATAAATCCTTTTTTGTTCATGGATTATCTGGCATGCCAATCCAAGATTCAGGAGCAAAAAATTACCGGCAATATAATAAAGGGCATTGTGAAAGGCCTGGAGCAGTGCAATGCATCCAATATACTGAGAAATTCCATAGTGATTAATCTCGGAAAGGGTGAAACTGCCTCTGTTGACGAAATTATAAATTCTCCCAATGGATATGGATTTGACATTGCGGGCTGCATGATCGGATTTATCGAGAAATCAAACGGCTACACCGATTTAAGGCTGAACCTGCTGAAAGGCGATTTTGAGAGAAGAAAGGAGTTCAAGAAAAGATACAACGGGAGATTTTCCTTAGATTATAAATTTGACGGCTCGACTATTGGAAAAATCTTGCTTGAGCCAACCAAAATATATATCCAAACTATGGCAAAAATATCCAAAAATTTTGATGTTGCTGGATTCAACAATACGGGCTATGGATTGAAAAATTTAAATCGCGCAAAAGAAAAGGCTGAATTCAGGATTGACAACCCATTAAGACCCCAGCCAATATTTGAGCTGATGCAGGAAGAGTCAAAATTCAGCACCGAGCAGATGTACAGGACTTTCAACATGGGCATGGGATTTTTTGTTGTATGCGACAAAGAGAATGCTGGTGATATCCTTCAAATTGCAAAGAATGGAGATATTGTTGGAGAAGTTAGGAAAAGCAGCAAGACAATTGCAATTTTGGAGAAGGACAATAAAACTATTGTGTTTGAGGGTTATTGAACTACCTGACTCTCTGGAACAAGGTGTATACGTAAGGTCTTGCGCTTCCAAAAGGCGTATAATAGGTGTGGTTAAATGCTTCCTTTAACTTAAAATCAGGACCTAAAAATTCCGCAAGCATATTTTCATCATAATTTTTAACGTCCAATCCGCTGCATTTTTTTGCACCTGACAAGCTAAATGTAGCTATGATGGCATGCCCTTTCTTTCGCAGTATTTTCTTCAATGTGCTTAAATAATTTTGCTGCCCATTCTCATCTGTCAAAAAATGCAAAACAGCCCTATCGTGCCAAAGGGCAACTTCTCCAACAGTTTGTATTATTCTTGGATTGGCAATGTCATCTATTATCCATTTCACCAATAAAGCATTTTTCCTCAGCCTTTGCCTCAGCAAGCTCAATGCATTTTCACTTATATCAACCCCTATAAGATTAGTGAATCTCCTGCTTAAGAGGTTGTCAATAAAAGAAGAGGCGCCGCAACCAACATCTATGATGGTATCATTTTTGTTCAAAGCGCATTTTTCAAATAATTCAAGGCATTTTGCAGGGCTTTCTTCATACCATCCCAGTTTTGCAACTTCGTTAGAGCCATAAGTTTTCTCCCAATGCCCCTTCATGTCGATTTCACTCATAGCACAGCACGGTCCTCGCCATGTTTCTTATTTCAACTGTTGTGGCCTTCAAATTCTCGACAATCTTGGCAACTGCAACGAGGTTGGAGTTAGATGATTTGCCCTTAACATGCGCGTTAGTGTATTTCTCAAGCAGCTTGTCGCATGCAACTGTCCTGTCCTTGTTGGTTGTTTCTGTTTTGATGGCAGCCTGCTTATCTTGGTTGTAGAATGCCTTCATAACCTCGTTATAGGCTTCGCTTATATCAGTGTATACCTTGTCAAGCTCCGCAAGGGTTGGCCTGTCGAGGCTGGAGGTGCAAATATACCTAGCAATCCTTTTTTGCCTGTCTGCAATCTTCTCAAGCTGCAGGATTGCGAGATTGTCGCTGTGCAGCTGCCATGCCTCTATGCCAAGCGATTTCGCAATGCGAGGGTTTTTGATTGCATTTTTTATAACCCTGTATCCAAGAGAATAAAGCCTGTTGACATCAATATCCCTTTGGCTTAGGCTGTCGTAGTTGCATTGGCCCCTGCAGCATAAGATGGAATCTTCCATCATGGCTCTTGTTATGATGTCCATCCTCCTTATTATGTTGCTTATGGAAATCTCATTTATGTTGATAAGGTTCTTTGCCACTATCCTCGTGGATGTTTGCTCCATAACCTCGAGCCCGGACAAATTCCTTATGATATCCTTTATTTTTGGCACATCCCTTGCATTGCTGTCAAACAATATGTTTATTGTGTCATACCCATTCAAGTAAGAAGAAACTATCTCCGCCTTCAGGAATTCCATATCTTTGCCTTTTGCTTCTATGCTCACTTCCCTGCTGTCTGTTTTTTGCTCCTGCTGGCCGGCGCTAAGAACAAGCTCGAAGCCGTCATCGCTTACCGAGATTAAATCGCCTTTCTTTAGGTTATTTTTTTCCACCCATGATTTTGGCATGGACACAATGTAAGAGCCCTTGCCGAAGCTTATAAGTTTTCTGACGTCGATTTTGGCACCCCCTTTTAACTTATCTCAAAAAAGCGGATTTTGGCAATATATAAAGATTATTATTGGAAATTATAGATTTTGCAGAATATATTGTAATATATACCCATCTTAATTTTTATATGCCATATATGGTATATAGGTTAACTATTTAAATTTGCTTTCGGCAATGAACTAAAGGGTGATTTGAAGATGCTGAAGAAGATAATCTTTAGGAGGGAAAAGAACGAGGAGAAAAATGAAGACGATATCAGCATTTATTCAAAAGACACAAGGGAGTCAATGCTCGATGATGATGAGCTGAGCCCCATGGAAGAGGCGTTTATGCAGGGCTATGAGGATGCTGCATAAGAAGGCGAAATATGAAAAATAAATGCATCAACTGCGGAACATTTATAGTGAAAAGCGCGATAAGCGACCCTTACCTGTGCAGGGAATGCGAGAAAATGTTGGAAGGGAGCAATGCAGAAAGAAAATACAGATATCTTGAAAATATGCACTAAAATGAAGATTCACCAGCAGTTTGACCTGAACTTGAGGGCTTTGAAGCCTGAAAGCTTTAATGATTTGCCTAGAATTATAAATGAGATGCCTGCTTTGGTTGAAAGGCTTGTTAAAACCTTGCTGGAGCATGGCTATGTCGTCATTGAAAGCTCTGCAAAATACATGGGCGTGCCCAAGACGATAACTGTCATCAAGGACTTTACAGGGCCTTTTGCAACAATGTTCTCTTCCAAAATCAATGATGATTTCAAAACCCATTCCAGAAAGCTCGGAATGGAGAGATTTTTTGAGTGAGTTTTACCTTTTGCTTAAAAACCTTGAATTCCGCCTTTTTAAGCCTTAAAAAGCCATTCTAGGAACGAAAGTTTTATATAGTTAATAGCTCTAAAAATACTCTATCTTGGTGGCTTTTTTATCGACGACAAAAAGCATTTTTAATTATTTTCATATTATCAAAGTTTAGATAGAGAACTAAAAATGGAACAAACTCAACAAGCACCGCAAGATTCAAGCTACGATGCAAAAGACATCCAGGTTCTTGGGGGCCTGAGCGCTGTAAGAAAACGTCCAAGTATGTATATCGGAGACACATCTGTCAAGGGCCTGCACCATCTTGTGTATGAGGCAGTTGACAACTCAATTGATGAGGCATTGGCAGGGTTCTGCACCAAGATTTCGGTCATCATTCATAAGGATGGCTTTATAACAATAAGCGACAATGGAAGAGGCATTCCTGTGGATATGCATCCCAAGCTAAACAAGACGGGAGTTGAAGTGGTCATGACCAAGCTGCATGCAGGAGGCAAATTCGACAAGAAGGTGTACAAAGTCTCCGGAGGACTGCATGGGGTTGGAATTTCTGTCACAAACGCATTGTCAAAGGAGCTTATTGTCGATGTAAAAAGAAACGGCAAAATATACAGGCAAAAATACCAGCATGGGAAGCCAGTGACTGAATTAAGCGTAATTGGAGAAGTTGACCCAAAAGAGACGAATGCGAGTGAGCGGGTAGCTGGCGAGCGAGACTCTTCGCAAGCCTCGCAACTCCCCGAAACTCGCTCACAAGACACAGGCACAACTGTTAAATTTCTTCCAGATGAGCAGATATTCCAAGTCACGGAATTCAGCTTCGACATTCTGTCAAGCAGATTGAGGGAGCTTGCATTTTTGAACAAAGGAACATCCATATCAATAGAGGATGAAAGGGCTGACAAGAAAAATGAGTTCCATTATGACGGGGGAATAATCTCTTTCGTTGAATACCTGAACAACAACAAAAATCCATTGCACAAGGTCGTTTATTTCAGCAAGCCGAAAAACGGGATAATGTTCGAGTATGCATTGCAGTATAATGAAGGCTACCAGGAAAATGTTTTCTCTTTTGCGAACACAATCAACACCTATGAAGGAGGCTCGCATTTGATTGGATTCAAGACCGCATTGACAAGGGTCATGAACAGTTATGTTGAAAAAAACAAGATAAAGGCTGTCAAGCTGTCCAGCGAAGACACAAGGGAGGGTCTCACAGCGGTAATTTCAATAAAAGTGCCGGAGCCCCAATTCGAGGGACAGACAAAAACAAAGCTTGGAAATTCAGAAATAAAGGGGCTGGTGGACAGCATTGTCTATGACTCATTCAGCTCTTACATGGAAGAGAATCCCTCTGTCGCCAAGGCTATAATCTTCAAGTGCGTAAATGCAGCACAAGCAAGAGAGGCAGCTCAAAAAGCAAGGGAATTGACAAGAAGAAAGGGCGCTTTAAATCATGGGTCATTGCCCGGAAAGCTTGCAGACTGCTCCGAGAAAGATCCTGCAAAATGCGAATTGTTCATTGTGGAAGGCGACAGCGCAGGAGGGAGCTGCAAGCAGGGGAGAAATAGGGAATTCCAAGCCGTATTGCCCTTAAAAGGAAAAATATTGAATGTTGAAAAAGCAAGGTTGAACAAAGTTTTCGAGAATGAAGAGATAACTACTTTAATTACCGCAATCGGCACAAGCGTTGGAGACGAGTTTGACATAACAAAGGCAAGGTACCACAAGCTTGTCATAATGACTGATGCGGATGTTGACGGCTCGCATATAAGGACTTTGCTGCTGACTTTCTTTTACAGGCACATGCAGCCGCTGATTGAGGCAGGATATGTTTACATTGCCCAACCCCCATTGTACAGGGTAACGAAGGGGAAGATGATGAAGTATGTTTATAATGACGAGGAGCTGGAAAAATTGCTGAACGAGATCGGAAGGGAAGACGTTGCGATGCAGCGCTACAAAGGCTTGGGAGAGATGAATCCCCAGGTTTAAATACCCTTAAGTTCTCTCATAATTCTTGGCATTACATCATAGCAGCCTTTATATGCAACAGTACCTAACTGAACATATGAAGCACCTGATTGGAAGCATTTTAAAATGTCAACTACCCCTTCTTCAATATTTTTTTGCTTGCTTTCTACATTTAACGACTTTAAATTTCCATTAAATCCAACAGGCAATCTAATAGCTTCTACAGCCATACCTCCACTTGCAAAAATAGGTAATTTACAACCAATTTCACCTGCCAAATAAAGGGCAGCATCCCTATGCTGTCTTAAGCTAAAGCCAGACATCTGCGGAAGTTTTCCTTTTCTAATGCCTTTAAATGGTTCTGGCGGTTCCATTTTTAGGCTGTTTATTAAAGTAACTGCATCGAAATAATTTTCAACGAGATAAGCCATATGTTGCCCTAACTCTTGGTTTGGCCATAACTTTGCAATTAAGGCATATTGCTCTGGCGGAAAAATTTCCCTTATTGCTTGAAGAAGCCTTTTAAAATCCCTATTTGCAGAGCCTCCAATATATCTTCTTTCTTTATCGCTCATGTTTTCTGTATCTGGGATGTTTTTAGAAAAATATTCATCGCATACAACGTTCCTTCCAGTAGCTTGTCTAATTTCTTCTGCATACTTTGAAGTCAATCCTCTATAAGTGTATCTAAGATTAAGTTCTAGCAATATCGTGCCAGTCTTAGCGAGATGCCCCCTCATCATCTCCCAAGTGGCTTCATCAGTCTTTTTGGTACCTATGCTTGGTATTGCTGCAATACCGTACGATAGCAGGCTATCGACAAGATCAATTAGTTCATCACTTCGAGTTTCAAAATTAGGAGCTTCTTTAGAAGTTGTGCCTGTATGAAACAATGTCATGTTTTGATCTGCAGATTGTTTGCGATTAAATGCTTCTTCTCCTGGATTATCTTCAGAATCCATAAATGTCTTCAGAACAACATAGCCAATGTCGGTCTCTTTCCACATTCTTTTTATTTGCACCTCGTTGCAGAAGATAGAAGCAACCCCAACACTATTTCTTACCCCTGTTTCCTCGAGCGCTTTTTCAAGTCTCATCTAACCTCACCTCTTTAAACTTTTTAAGAAAAAGAGAATAGATATGGACTCTCGGTTTATCCTAAAATCAACCAAAATTTTACTTTTTTAAACAAGAATGTTAACTAAAAAATCAACCAAAGATTTATAAATAATCAAAAAAGAGTTGATTTCCATATGGTATTAAATATAACTTTGCCCCAGCTTGATAAGGAGAAAAAGGCAAAAGATCTTATAATCAGCGTTCTGGCAATGAACTATCCTTTGAGTTCCAAGAAAATTTATAATGAAATTAAAAGAAGGTTTGGGTATTCTGTGACATACCAGGCAGTACATAAGAGCATCTTGCAATTGCAGGCGCAAGGCGTTCTGGTTAAGGAAGATATGGAATATTCCATCAATATGCAGTGGATTGATGAGATAAGTGATTTTGTGGAAAAAATGAAGCAAAATTATGAAGCACATAAAAAATACCCTTTTGGCATTATAGATATGCAAACAAGCGAGAATATGCAGATGATAGTTTTCAGCAATTTCTTGGGCGCAGAGCTTTTTACTCTGAAACTATTGGATAAATACTGCTCTAATCCAAAAAATAAAGAACCTTTTTGTGCAAAAATTCAACATATAAAAAGACCCATATTCCAGTCAGAACAAGCGTTTCAGACACTAGGAATATTTAAAAAAACAGAAATAGGGAAATACATGCTTGTTCGAGGAGACACCTTTATCGATAGATGGGGCGCAGATTTCTATGAGGGGGTATACAAATGTATGTTTGGCGTTGATATTGCAAAAGACTACGAGACCTACATATACGGCGATTTAGTATTGCAATTATACATCCCGCTTGAAATATCAAAAAAGATTGATCTTTTGTACAATAAAGCAAAAATAATTGAGGATATAAAAGTGCCTGAAATTTATAATGACATTTACGAAAAAAAACACCGTGTACAACTCTTAATTTATAAAAATCCAGAAATTGCCGAGCAGTTAAGGCAGAAGACATTAGGCTATTTTAATAATTCCGATACCCGTGATTCTCCATAACCTTTATAAATTATCCAACATTCCAAAACATCACTAAAAATGGCACAGGAACAGGTCGCAAAATTAAAGAAAAAGCAATGGTACCCAATCATAGCCCCAAAGCAGTTTGACAATGTTGTCTTGGGAGAGACTCTGGTTTATGAGCCGCAGCAAATGCTTGGCAAGACATTAAGCCACAGCCTGATGAACCTGACAAATGATCCCAAGAGGCAAAACATCAATATTCATTTCAAGGTTGTTGAAATTGAGGGGGACAAGGCAAAGACAAGCATCGTTGGGTACGAGATTGTTCATTCATCTGTCAAGAGATTTGTAAGAAGGGCAAGCGAGAAGATGGACTTGTCATTCAATTGCGACACTTTAGACAATGTCTTCCTGAGGGTGAAGCCTCTGGCCATTGCAAGGGCTGATGTGAAAGGCTCAATTGCAGCCAAGATGAGGAACAATATAATATCATACCTGACGCGGACAATCAAGAAGATGAATTACGGGGATTTCATGGCTGACCTGATCTCCCATAAAATTCAAAGCGAAATGAGGGGGTTCTTGAGCAAGATTTACCCTGTCAAGGTTTGCGAGATAAGATACGCGGGAATTGAAGCAAGGGATAAGCCGCAGGAAATCAAGGCAGAAGTTGCACAAGCCCAATAATCATTTTTTCTCCAGCTTTGCATTGTAGATCCTGCCTTCCAATTGTTTACAGTCTAATATAGCCACTTTGAGAACATTTAGCGCTAATCTGGTGGAAGTATTCCCCTCTTCTATAATCAAATCTGCCACTTCATCCACACCTGCAATGTCCATATTTCCATAAGGCGGCTGCCTCACTATTGGCTTTAAAAATAACTTACCCTGGCCAATTCTAATATATAATACATAAATACCTTCTTCAAAAATAGCTTCTGCTTTTTTCGTCCATTCTTTCCATAAGCCATGTTAAAATTCCCATTCCTATCGGTAATAGTATTGAGTTTAAAAAAATTCTTACAAAGGTATAAAAACAAAAGGCATTTTTCTTTTTCTTATAGCCCCGTAGTCTAGCGGTCTCTCTTTTAGAGCCGTAGAAGGATAGGGCCCTCTGGTTGTTTAATCAAACAATAGAAAGGCTCTGACGGCAGTTCGAAAGCATAAAGCGCGAAAGTCTGCCCGGGGCTATTTTTTCGATACCTTTTAATTTGATTGCTGTCTACTTAACTGCATGAATATACCCGAAGGTTTAAAGCTGGAATTTTTATTAAGATTTAGTGGCTCAGGCGATATTGTCAAGAAGTTAGCACAAGGCATTAGAGACAAGGACAAGTCAATTACACCAGATTTGATTAGGCTTGTGGACAAAACCTATGAATTTTATTATAATAAATATTTTGACGGGGATGGTGATGCGAATTTGGGTCATATGGGATATACTTACATAGCGATTGGAAACCATGCGGAATTAACTATGGGGAGGGCAAAGGCACTTCCAATTTTTTATGAGGCTTTTAGGGCATTTAACCTTTTAGGGAGCAAGGCTCGGTATAGCGAATGTGAAGCCCTCTTAGAGCAATATCCTGAACTAAAGCAAAGCCCAAGAAAATATCCGGAAGTGCAATCTTACTTAAAATATATCAAGCTGATGGCTAGCGTTGCAAAAGCTCCTCAATAAATTTTTAAACTATCTCTCTGTAGAGTGATTCCATGCCAAAAAGTATAATCGCCCAAGGAGCAGAAGCCAAATTGTTTTTAGAAGATAACAGAATTCTTAAACAAAGATTTCCAAAAAAATATCGAATAAAACAAATAGACGAAAAGTTGAGGGGCTTCAGGACACGAAGGGAAGCAAAAATACTGCAAAAACTTGAGGCAATCAATTTTCCTGCGCCAAGATTAATAAGCAATGATGAAAAGGAAAATTTAGTTATAGAAAATGTCAGGGGAAATCTGGTTAAGGATATTCTCGAGAAATCAGATTATAAAAAACTGTGCAGCGATATTGGAAAGAAAGTCGCAATCCTGCACAACAATTTAATAATCCATGGCGACTTGACAACATCCAACATGATATTTAACAAAGAAATTTATTTCATTGACTTTGGATTGTCTTTTTTCTCTGAAAAAGCTGAGGACAGGGCAGTTGACCTCCATCTTTTGAAGGAAGGGCTTGAGTCGAAGCACTACAGGATTTGGGAAAAATGCTTCAGGTGCGCTTTGGAAGCATATAAAAAAGAAGCGAAGAAAAGCGTGGAGACATTGAAGAGGCTTGAAATAGTCGAAAAAAGGGGACGGTACAGGAGGAAGGGAAGTTAATAACCACAGTCTTGGTTATGACAAACTTTTTAAACTAAATTCTAAATGGAACTTAAAATGGAACTCCAGATACCAAAAGGAACAAGGGACACCTCTCCTGAAGAAAAGATAGTGAAAGATAGGATAGTCAGCACTCTAAGGGAAGTCTTTGAACTTTATGGATATGCCCCTCTTGACACGCCCATACTTGAGAGGTTTGACGTGCTGTCGTCAAAATATGCAGGCGGAGCTGAGATTTTGAAGGAGACATTCAAGCTAACTGACCAGGGAAACAGGGAATTGGGCTTGAGATACGATTTGACAGTGCCAATGTGCAGGTACATCGCAATGAATCCAACAATCAAGATGCCCTTCAAGAGATACCAGATTGGGGAAGTTTTTCGCGATGGGCCTGTTGCTTCAGCAAGGTACAGGCAGTTCACCCAATGCGATGTTGATGTTGTAGGATCTTCCTTGATGTCTGCCGATGCTGAAATAGTCGCTTTGGTTTATTCCGCTTTCGCCAAGCTGAATCTTGATGTTGTGGTAAAAGTCAATAACAGGAAACTCCTAAATAACATTTTGGATTATTG
This sequence comes from Candidatus Woesearchaeota archaeon, assembly GCA_016185805.1. Lineage (GTDB taxonomy): Archaea > Nanobdellota > Nanobdellia > Woesearchaeales > GW2011-AR4. Next base: position 26,604 of record JACPMW010000014.1, read on the forward strand.
CGGAGTGCAAAAGGAAAAGCAGGAGGCTGCGATATTATCCATAGACAAGCTTAAAAAATATGGAATAAGCGTTGTCAAAGGAGAATTAAAAGAGCAGAAAATTGACGAATCAAGAGTAAACAAGATTGTTGACATTATCAGCGTCAGGGGCAATAATCAGGAGAAAACAAGCCAATTAAAGAAATTCCTGAAGGATTCTGAAGGATTAAGAGAAATAGAAGAAATGCTGTCCTTTCTCAAAAACATGAATTGCGATGCTGACTTTGATGTTTCGCTTGCAAGAGGGCTCGCTTATTACACTGGCACTGTTTTTGAAGGGCTGTTGAAAAACAGCAATGTGAAGAGCTCTGTATGCGGAGGAGGCAGATATGACAAGATGATTGGGGCTTTTTTTGGGAAGGGAAACTATCCTGCAGTTGGAATCAGCTTTGGAGTTGACAGGATTTATGATGCGCTTGTTGAAAAGCAAAAAATAACCCAAAAAACCAATACCCAAGTTTACATAATTCCAATCAAAACATTGAATGAAAGCATGAAAATAGCCCAGCAGTTAAGGGATGCTGGCATCAACACAGACATTGACT
>JACPMW010000015.1 GCA_016185805.1 Candidatus Woesearchaeota archaeon
AAAATGAGCTGCCGTTTATTTTTATAAGTGCGAAAAACCTGAGGATAGATGAAGAAAAGCATTTTGGCTTTGTTGAAAAAAAGCACCTTGAGGCTGAAAAATCTAGAACAGACTGGGTGAATAAGATAGTTGAGGATTATAAAAAAGAGAAGGAGCAGCTGATTTAATCCTGCTTGAGATCGCTACTCCTTATAGTCACCCTTTTCCCTGTTTTAATATTTTTCCCGAAAATTTTGCCCCTCATGCTAATAATCCTTATCTCTTCCCCCCTAATGTCGGCGACATTTCCTACCTTGTACTTTAAGAGCCTAAAAAGGACATTGATCCTATAAAGGTCTTTGCCCTGCCTGTTCCTTGTATGCAGCTTCGAGCTTACTTTAAGCTCCCCTCCAAAGCTCTCCTTCAGCTTTTTGCCCAGTATCCTTATGAATTTTTGCGATGTTATGTAAAAATCCAAGCCATTCGGTAATTTGACAGTCTTTGTTATTGCTGCATCATCTCTTTTTCTTATTTGATTACGCACAAATGCTATTACCTCGTCATTTACGTCCCTCAGCTGCAGTATCCCCTGGAAATAATTGGCTCTTGGAAGCATTTCAGTCATGAATCTCAATGAATTTATCAATTATTGCATCTGCCATCTCCGATGTTGTGTTGTTTCCATTCAAGTCTTGTGTTCTCGTCTTCTCCTCTTTCAACACCCTTTCTATCGATTTTTCTATCAACAAACTTGATTTTTGCTCCCCGACCGAGTCAAGCATCAATGAAGCTGCCCATATCGTTGCAATCGGATTGACGATGCCCTTGCCCTTCAGTTTTGGAGCGCTACCATGTGCAGGCTCGAACATTGAAATTTCCTGGCCTATGCTGGCCCTGCATGCAAAAGAAAGCCCCTGCACTGCAGTGGCCAAGTCGCCTAATATGTCCCCCAGCAAATTAGTTGCTGCCACGATTTCATATTTTTCAGGCTGCCTTATAAAATTCATTGCTGCAGAATCCGCCAGCTCAAGCTCAAGGCTTATCTCTTGGTATTCTTTTGATATTTTTTCAAAGCTTTCTTTCCAAAGGCCGTGGAACTCAAGCATATTGGACTTGTCGATTGCAGTCACCTTTTTCTTGTTCTTTCTTTTGGCCAGCTCAAAGGCGTACCTTGCGATTCTTTCGCAGCCTTTCCTGCTGAGCATGCCGATTTGATATGCAATTTCGCTTCCCTTTATGTCTATACTCATCCCAAATTTTGCCTTAAACGCATTGCTGGAAACTTCAATCTGCTCCCTGTTTTTGCCGTTCCTTGCCTTTCCGCAGCTTTTGGCAAAGAATTCCTCTGTGGTTTCCCTGACAAGGAGAAAATCGGCATTGCCTGCATTTTGCAGCAGCCTGACTGGCATAAGGCTTGCGAAATGCCCAAAGTAATTTCTTATTATGCTTGGCACTCTCTGCCCATTTACATTCTCGAAAGTGCCGCAATAGACTGCATTGCAGCTGCTTTTTATTTCCTTCAGAGTTTTTTCATCCAATAACTCTAGGGTTTCGGCATAATGCTCCGCACCATAGGGATATCTTACAAACTCCACCTCAAACTTGTCCAGCTCTGCCGCCTTTTCAATAACCTTGACTCCCTCGCTTACCAATTCGGGGCCTACACCATCGCCCGGGAAAACCGCTATTTTGTATTTCATGTCAGAAAGCAAGAAACTTGCTATTCTTTATTTATATTGTTTTTGTTTTTATAATTTTTACTTTTACACAACATTTAAATACAATTTGATTTTCATGATTTTCATGAAAAAAGAGGAGCTGCAGAAATTAGAAGAGGAAGAGCACAGAAAATTTCACAGGAGGATGATCTACATTGTCATAGTCATTTTGATGTTTCTTTTCGGAGGCGCAACCTTTTATTATTATGCTGAGCAATGGAGATATCTTGATGCGGTTTATTTTTCAGCATACACAATGACGACAGTGGGGTATGGGGACATTGTGCCAAAGACTGATCTTGGAAAGATATTCACTATATTCTATGTTTTTGCAGGAGTGGGGATTGCATTATACGGGCTGACAGTAATATCCTCCCATTTTGTTGAAGTAAACTGGTAAACAGCTATGAGGAATCCAATAAGCGCAAATAATCATTCAACCAAAATGGCGGCTTTTCCCGGCATCGCCTGCTTTGATTTTGGCTCTTTTGAGCTCTCTGCACTTATAACCTCTATCTCGCATTTGAACTCATTGGCGTAATCCTTGGCGGCATTGTTCAACGAGCTAATCTCATTCTCCTGCGACATTATTATTGAAGGTATCTTGTTTATGTCGTTAAGCAGCTTGGAAACCATTTTGCTTATTTCCTGGCCATGGGCTTTCAGTTGGGAAGCCATAAGCTCCTTTATTATGTCCGAAGCATTTCTTGTCTCATTCAATAATATTTTCATCTTTTTCAAGAAATCATATTTCCATTTTTCTGCAGCGAATATCCTGATTTTTTTTGGCTTCTCAATTTTCGCCAGCTTCATGATTTCCATAATGTCTCTTTTGGTATTGTCAACAAATTCAGCTATTGACTCCGATTCCTCATCAATTTTGGACTCATCGTATTTCGGCCAATCGCTTGAGGATGCAAAACTGCCTTTCCCGGCAAGGCTCCAGACCTCTTCTGAAATGAATGGGCAGAACGGGCTCATTACCTTTGCCTGTATTTCAATGAATTCATTCAACAAATTCTGGCTGATATCCTTCCTTTTCATATAACCTTTCAGGCATCTCTGCATCTGGAAAAACAATTTTTCAAAAGCGGTCCTGAAGAGCATGATGTCCATTGCCTCGGTGCCTTCCTTCAACGACCTGTGGATTCCCGACAGGAAAATCCTGTCGTTCAGGCTTAACTGCCTTTTATGGGCTTTTTTGCAGTTTTCTTTTGCAAATGCAAGCCACTGCTCAAGCTTCTCCTTTACAGCTTTTGCATTGCTCAAGTCAAAATTAGGGTCGCTTAGGCCTTCCCCTCCTATCATGAGGGCGGCCCTTGTGACATCAGCGGAGTACAAGCTGATAATCTCCCTTATCGTATAAAAATTTCCCTTGCTCTTGCTCATTTTGTCGCCTTCGACAAGCAGCCACCCATTGACGCTGAATGCCTTTGGCCAATATTTTTCCGCAAATACTGCAGTGTGGTTAAAAAGGCAGAAAGTAAGGTGGTTTTGTATCAAGTCCTTTCCCGAGCTTCTGACATCAAAAGGATACCAATATTCAAACTCTTTTTTCATTGATTTTGCTGTCTTGTCTTTGCCCCATTTGTTTTCTTTGTCCAAAAAAATATAATCAAACAGTTCATCGTCAATTTTGCCATCGGGAATGTCATTTATGATGTGGGCGATTGTGTAGTAAGCCATGTAGATTGTCGAATCCGACAGCGACTCTATGACCCATTTCTCATCCCATGGAAGCTTAGTGCCAGCGCCGTGATGATGCGTGCAAGCCCAGTCGTTGAGCCAGTCTATGACATGGTTGAAGTGCTGCCTAGCCAATTCTGGATAAAGCTTCATTTTGTCAATACATTTATGGGTTAGTTTTTTCCATTCAGAGTTTTTGTATTGTATGAACCACTGGTCATCAACAATCTTAACAACGCATTCTGTCAGGCACCTGCACACAACTTTGCCGCTCAGCTCGTAGAGCATGACAGCGTCATTTGCTTCAATCAATTCCTTGTTTATTACAGCCTGTGCATCAGGAACTGTCATTCCTGCATATTTGCCTACACTTTTTTTCATCGTGCCTTTTCTGAAGACAATCCTATTCAATTCGCCTTTTGCTTCCTCGAGCTTTTCCTTCTCCTTTGGGGACTTGATATCATATTTGTCAATCATGTCCTGCCCAAGATTTTCCCCCATTCCAGGAACGTCTATAATGAAAATTGGCTTTAACTTGTCGACAACCTCTTTATTCAAATTGAATTTTTTAACAATTTCTGGATGTGATTGGATGTGCTGGATTTCAACCAAATCAACAGGATCCTCAAGCGCGGAATAAACAATTCCAGAGCCTACATTTGCGTCAATAAACCATGCAGGCACGATGTAAAGCTCATAATCAACCAAGGGACCTTTGGCCCATTTTCCTATGAGCTCTTTTGAAGTGATTGTTCCAATAACCTCTGCTTTTGTGTATTGCTGCTCTATTTTTTTAATAGCTTCTTTTCCAACAACCCATTTTTCATCCTTCACTTTTACTATGCTGTAAGTCGCATCAGGGTCCACCCAAATATGAGTCTGGCCAAGCAAAGCATCTGGTCTTGTAGTTCCAACCATCAAAACCAAATCAGAATTTTTCAGCCTGAATTTGACCCAGATGAAATCTTTTGGAGTTTCCCCTTCTCCCTCAACCCTGTCGTGATCGCCTATGGGCATCTGGTCCTTCGGGCACCATACAACAGGATGCTTGCCCTTTTCCACAAGCCCCTTTTCCTTAAGCTTTCTGAACTGCCACCTTATGAACTTGTCGTATCTTGGGTTCATGTCTGTCGTTATGAAGCTTCTTCTCCAGTCGACACTAGCGCCAAGCTTTTGCAAATCCTCCTTTGCAGCGGGCACAAAAATATCAACCCAATGTTTTGGGTCAGAAAATTTTTTTATTTCATTGCCCTTGAACCCAAGCGACTCAAGAATTTTTATCTGCTTCGGCTCATTCTCTTTTATCCTCTGGGCAGCAGCCCAGACTGGAGTGCCTGTGCAGTGCCATCCCTGGGGAAACAAAACATTAAAGCCCTGCATCCTCTTGTATCTTGCATACACATCAACCCTTGTAACGGAAAATGCATGGCCAAGATGAAGGTATGAATTGATGTAGGGGTATGGAAAATTAATGAATGACTCTTCCCATTTTCTCTGCCATTTTTCGGCTATACCGTTAAAATCAGCTTTTGACTCCATTTATGGAAGTTTTGCAATTTGATTTTTAAAGTTTTGGGAAATTAAAGTTCCCAAAGGCTCAGAAAATCTTGGATTCCGAGAAAATTCTTTGAATTTTCTGGACCACAAAATCTTCGATTTTGTTGGTTTCGCTGTATTGTGCTAAAATTCTTTCCTATTCCTGAGATAGTTAACCAGTTTATCGGAAATTATAGCTTTGTTGCCATCAAGAGCATACCTAAAATTGATATTAATGCTTTCATTCTCATTTACCTCAATCTCTAGATTGTCAACAAATTTTAAATCGCCCAGTTTTTTCCCATAAAAAATCCTTTTGGCAACATAAACTGCCGTATCTGTAGGCATCTGCCTGTTGCCAAGGTTTCTCTCCTGAAATCTTATTTTTTTCGATTTCAGCTTTTTAATTATGGCATTCGTCCTTTTCTTTGCAGGATTGTCTCCAAGAATGCCGCCAAAAACGAAATATCTGAATGCATCCTTGTCTTTGGTTTTTAATGTTTTTTTTGAATATTGCGATAAAACACAAATGCCCTTCAAACCAAGCACAGAAACGCTTTTTTCAAAAACACTGCCAAATTTCCTTAATTTTTTGGAGCTCTTCTTACCCTTAACATTAGTAAAAATTAAGCGATTTTTTCCAACAATTTTGGAAATATGCACATACTCAATCAAACACCATTCATAAAGTTCAGGTTCTAAATGTTCTATTATATATTTCATTCCACACCAAATAAGCTAATAGGTCACCTCTTTCAGGCAGCTGAGCGAGCAGTGAGTTAGCGAGCGAAGCTTCGCATGCCACGCGAGCTCTCGCATTCGACTGCTTTAAGATGCCGTTAATTTTTTTTAAATTAATTGAAAAAATGAATCCATTTTTAAACATCAAAATTCCACTTATGCTTCATAAGTGGTCTATGTGTTACAAGCACATTACATGGAATTTGGATGTGCTCGAAAACCACCATAATAAGTGAAATTTTGTAGTGTCCAAAACCACTGAATTATCATGATAAGTAAGCATGCCACCAATCTATGATTGGTGGTTTTTGACAAATAACTTAAATCCCGTGAGACCCATGCAATGTAAACAGTAATGGATGCCCCTCATATAAATTTTTAGGGGCAGAAAATCAAAGATAAAAAAATAAGTCAAAATTTCTTGAATTGCGCTGCTGTGTCAATCAGGTCAACATGGCCCAAAAATATTGTTCTGCAGCAGTACCTTTGCAGCCCCAATTCATCCAGGATTTTTTTCCTGTCCTCGCCTTTGCTGACCCTTTCCAAATAAGATTCGTACAAATGCGCAATTGGCTTGCCGCAGCTGAAACACCTGATTGGTATTATCATTTTTTGCCTCCTTATCTATAAGACTTCTGAACTTTTGCCCTTGCCTGCCCATGACGGTTTGGCTTTGCGGTTTCCTTGAACCTTACATCAGCAACGAGCAAGTTCCTGTCGTAATTCAAAAACACGTCCTTCAATTTGTCGCTTTTTGCGAAGTTCAGCAGCGCTTTTGCAATAGCAAGCCTTGATGCCTCTGCTTGTGATGATATCCCTCCGCCGGCAACATCGACGTCAATATCCACTTTGCTTGCGGCATCTCCGGCCAATATCAACGGCTCTCTCATCTTGAGCCTTGACATCTTTGGATGAATAAAATCCAGAGGGACATTATTGACCATCACCAAGCCGCTTCCCTGCCTTAAGGTTGCCCTTGCTATTGCACTTTTTCTCTTTCCGGATGTGTTAATAAGCTTCATTGCTGTCTTCCGCTGATGGCCCTGCATATATCCTTGACCTTCAAATGATCTGCCGACACCAGCTTTCCCGATTTCGCGCCTTCAATAGTTAAAACCTTTTCATTCCTCAAATTTTCAGGCATTCCGACATGGCACTTCACTTTTTTGAAGGCATCTCGCCCCCTAGACCTTTTGAATGGGAGCATTCCCCTTATAGTCCTTCTCACAAACATATCGGGCCTTCTGTAAAGGTAGGGGCCCTTGCCAGGCGCCTTTCTGTCAATTCTCCTTATATAGTTTGCAAATACATTCGCCTTTTTGCCGCTTACGACAGCTTCTTCGCAGTTTACTATATTCACCTCATTGCCCAGCAAAACCTGCCTTGCGACAAAGCTGCCCAATCTTCCCAATATGGTGTCTTTTGCGTCGATAATCATTTTTCTTAACCAATTATTCTTATGCCTCTTCCAGTCGGATTTTCCTTACTTAAATCTAATAAGGGTATGATTCTTGCTCCAGCTTTCTCTATTTTTTCCTTTGCCCCGCTTGAGAACTGGAATGCTGAAATTGTAATCTTGTGCTCCAAATTGCCGGCTCCAAGGACCTTGCCAGGAACAACTATTATTTCATTCTCTTTTGTATGCCTGCTTATGCTTGACAAGTTAACCACTCTTCTTTGCCTTGTCGGCTTCTCCAAATCTATTGCAATCCTTCTCCACAAGCTTATAGACTGCTCTCTTCCTTTATTCTTCAATTCCTGAATCAGGCTCTGCAATATTGGATTTGTCGGTCCAGTTCTTTTTGCCATTTTGTTTGTTTTATAATGCGGGGGACGTGATTCGAACACGCGCACCCACTAAGGGACTAGCAGTTCGAAAGCCAATTTCGAACACAGCGAACCTGTGATTCGCGCTTCCTCAAGCTAGCTCATTTGGTCTGAAATGCGAGGTAGATGAGCGAGCGAGAGAGTTGAACGCGAGCTCGCGTTCTCGCGAGCAGGTCGAGCTCTCGCATTTCACTGCTTCGCATTTCCATTGACCAGGCTCTGACACCCCCGCAAAATTGAGAGGGATTACTTTGCCTTTTTTAACTCCTCCACAAATTCGTCAAGCTGCTCGTCAAGCAGGTCTATTGCCTTGTTTATTATTTCCTTGGCGCTTAATTGCCCAAATGACTCGATGAAAAAAACAAAGTCAGTGTCGCTTGCAGTCACTTTGACATTCTTGTCTATCTCTGAAAAGTCCGATGACAAGTCGCATTCAAGCACCCTGTCCTTGTTCACTACAAGCTTTCTGTCCTTTATCTCGAAAATATTATTGTGGTCGACTTCTATAACCGCTTCCGGATTTTTGACATCGCCTGTTATTTCTATTATTGGCCTGTACTTATAATATACATGGCATGGGCTCCATTTCATGTGCTCCCTTCCCCTGCCCAGAACCGCTGTCGCCTCCAGCTCAAGGGACTGTCCCTTCAAAAGCTTTACAACAGGCATATTCCCATAGGCAGGCTTTACTGCAGGGTCCCTGCTTTTTATTTCAGAAGCATAGACATTGCCTGTTTTTGAGGCCTTGAGCACCAGCTTCAACTGGCACCTGTTGCAGCCCTTGCCTTCACATTTGCACTTGTCGGGAAGATTGTATGATTTCAAGTCAGTCTTTAGCGGCACAAGGCCAAGCCTGTGGGCAATCATCTCGTCATAAAGTATGGAATTATTTTTTGAAAATTCCACATGCTCGATAGCCATTGTCGGAACTTCATCTACCATTAATCTCCTTAAAGTGTTTGCAAAAACAGGATTCGAGTCTTTCAAAATAAAAGAAAGTTTTCCTTGGTCCTTGTTGTTTTCCAAAACTCTTACTTCCATATTAAAAATCACCTTTTACTACACTGATTCCTTTTGCTTTAACAAACTTAATCAGTGATTTTGAATATGCCCGGAAATTTATAATTTCAGACATTATACCCTCCTTCCCCGCTTGCCTCCTTTTTTTCTGCAGCCGTCATGCGGCAAGGGTGTGACTTCCTCGATTATGCCGATTCTTAACCCCATCCTTGATAATGCCCTTATTGCAGCCTGTGCCCCGGGCCCCGGGCTGTTAGGTCCATTATGGCCGCCAGGGGCTTTTATCTTTACATGAATTCCTGTGATGCCTTTGTCCATTGCAGTCTCTGCAGCTTTTTTGGCAGCAATCATGGCTGCGGTTGGAGAGCCTTCCATCCTGTCGCTTTTCACAACCATTCCGCCGGATCCAACTGCCAAGGTTTCCGTGCCTGTGATGTCTGTTATGTGGATTATTGTGTTGTTGTATGAAGCGTAAATGTGCGCGATTCCCCATCTTTGCTGCCTTTGTTCCATTTATTCAGCCTTTGCCTCCGCCGTTTTTTCGCTTTGGACATTTTGAACAATTATGGGATGCACAAGCCTAATCTGAGACTCTTGATTTATTGATACAAGATAGCTTGGAGTTGTTATCTTCCTTGTTCCTACTGCAATATGCTCATGTGTTATGAACTGCCTTGCCTGCATCATTGTCTTGGCAATTTGCTTCCTGCAAACCAAGGTTTGCAGCCTTCTTTCCAAGATATCCCTTAATTTGAGGTTCAATACATCCTCGACCCTTGATTCTTTCTTGAGCAAACCAAGAAGGTTAAGCCTGTCCAGAAGCTGCTTTTTTTCAATTTCAGACTGTTCTGTCCTTTCTCCAATGATTGTCTTTGCCCTGTTGAGAAATTTCTTGAGCATAGAGTCCATCTTCCAGATTTCATATTTTCTTCTCAGCCCATACTGCTTAATGATTCCTTTTTCTTCGTCTATTCTTTCCTTTTGCCATGGATGAGATGGCTTTGAAAATTTCTTCCTCAGCTTTCTTGGATCGCCCATTTTAGACCTTGCCTGCCTTTGTGCCTTCTTTTCTTTTTACGCCAAGCACCTTTCCCTTATTCTTCCTGAAATTTGATTTTGTTCTTTGCCCCCTGACAGGAAGGCCAAGCATGTGCCTTATCCCCTTGTAAGACTTTATCTTTTTCATCATTTTTATGTCATTATCATGGGTGAAAGCCAATGTTGTGCCAACCAAATGCTTGTCTGCGCCGTCTTCAGGGTCCTTCTTCCTGTTGAAGAGCCATTGCGGAATTCCAAATTTTGAAGGGTCTTTTATGATTTCGTCTATCTTTGAGGCTTCCGCATCAGACAGGTAGCCTGTTTTTTTCATCTTTTCAATGCCTGCAATGTTAAGCACTGCATTAGAGAACATAAAACTCAAGCCTTTTATCTTTATGAGTGCCTGGCCGACAGACTTGTTTCCGTCCAAGTCAGTATTTGCTATCCTTACAAAATATTTCAGTTCCTGCTTTTGCTCTTCTGGCATTTTTTAAAATTATATAGCGCCGAGAATGTAGGAATAACGAGCAATTCGCTAACCCTTAAAGCGCCTTATAGACTCGGGCTAAACTCCAGATATCGGGGATACTATGTTTATTTAAAAAGCTTTACCTTTTTGCCTAGGCCTGGATTTTGGAATCCGAAGATTCTTCATAGGCAATATGTGCCGAAGCACACATCACCACCCAAGATGCCCCAAAAAACACTGTTAATTAACAATTCACAACTTATAAATTTATTCAAAAATTTTCAAAATAACGAATGAAACTTTCAATTTCCGACAAGTCGCTCCCGTGATTGGAATTTTTGTTTAGTATTGATTTTAGTAATGAGCTTAAGTGCAGATTTAACAAAAACATTTAAAACCATGCTTTTAACCCCGATATTTATGGTGGCAATAGTTTAATGGTAGAATAGGCGGCTGTGGAGGTGCCAAAAGCACCGCATAACCCGCCTGGCGGGAGTTCGATCTGAGCATCGAATGTGTTCACGAAAGTCTCCCTTGCCGCCCTTTAAAATAAGATGCCCAAATCAGATGAGGAATGGAAGAAGAAATTGAGCCAAAAGCAGTACCATGTCCTGCGGGAAAAAGGAACAGAAATGCCATTCACAGGCAAGCTGCTCCATAACAAGGAAAAGGGAATGTACACATGCGCAGCATGCGGCTCTGAATTGTTTTCTTCAGACACAAAGTTTGACTCAGGCACCGGATGGCCGAGCTTTGACAAGGCAAATATGGACAATGTTGAGCTGAAAGAAGATTTTTCCCATGGAATTGCAAGGACAGAGGCGATTTGCAAAAAATGCAAAGGGCATCTAGGGCATTTATTCAATGACGGCCCGACAAAAACAGGAAAAAGATTCTGCATCAACTCGTGCTCTTTGGATTTCAGGAAGAGATAATTACCCCTTCAGATAATATCCTGCCTTCAGCAAGAATCTGCAGGCCACATAGGGCAGCACAAAAGAAACAGAGTAGACTGTTGATATTATTATAGGGCTGTGGATACTGGCCAAATTCAGCGCCCTTGCCAAATTGTTCGAAATGCCTGCAATGATAAAAATATTAGCCATTGCAGTTGCCGGAATCAAGACTGCTAAAAATAAATGATGGCGCATTTCGAGATGCTCCATTCCTCTTATAACCATCTCAAAAAGCAGCCCCAAGAATATTCCCAGCATTATTATTACGGCGTAAACAAAAATTCCCTTGAGGGCAACAAGCAGAGGAAGCAATGCGACTGATACAGCAAAATTTGCAGTAATTATCAGCACCAACAATATCCAAAAAATCCGCTTTTCAAGAAAAATGGCATCCTTTGGCTTGCTTTTCTTGGCATTCTTTATAATCTCGACTGTTCCGATTATATCTTTCCTGCTCCACCCTTTTTTTTCAAGCCTGTCAACAAGATTGCGCATTTCAAAAGCACTTAGTGCTCCTCTTCTTTTTCTTCATTTATGATTTTTTTTACAAGCGAAATGAAAGTCTTTGTCCTGTCATAGTACTCCTTCAATATGTCTATGCTAACCTCAACAACCTCGCCCTTGTCAATTGTTGCTATCATTGTCACGTGCCTTCTGAATTCCTCCCTTTTTGAGTATTCTGCCTTGCTTAGCTTCCTAAGCCTGAGGTAAAAGTTAATGTAATCAATAAGCTCAACATTGTCCGGGAAAGTTTCCCTAAGGAGGTCGCACCTCAAGCCTGCATTTTCAGGGACGCTTGAAACAAGCTTTTTTTCTTTCGCATATTTCAGCAGAGCTTCCAGCCCAAACCCTATGCAGTTGATAAGCCTTTCAATGACATTTTTTATCACATCCACAGTTCTTGTGTACTTGAGGCTTACCCAAAACAGGTGGTCAACTCTCTTCAATTCCTGCACAGCCAGATCGAATGCTTCCTTCATTTTGATTAGAAGAATTATTTGCTTTGCAGCTTCAATATCGCTTCTGCAAGATTGCCATTGCTTTCCCCTAAAGCCTCAAGTGCCTCTTCTCTTGTGCAGTTTGCCTGCTCCATGACAGTGGAGACATCATCATCGCTAAGCTCGATTTTTTCATTTTTGTCAATTTCAGTTATGCTGCCAATCACCTGTATTGTCTCCTGCCCCATCATGTTGATTCTGCTTACTTGAGGGTTTTTAATGACTAAGTCCTTGTTTGCAGTCTTGATTATGACCAGCTCTGCGTCAATCTCCTCCTGCCTGATGCCAAGCTTTTTCATGGCTTTCTGCATTTCCTTTGGATTCATGCCAGGAAACATTCAACCACCTTTATATCCCAAGCAGCTTGTTTCCATAAGAGTAAAGAAATAGCATGATTACAATCACCACAACACAAAGCACTATTATATGCCCGGGCTTGAACTTTATCTTGCTTTTATATTCATCAAAATACCTCACCAAGCCGCCTATGCCGGAAGGCATTGAAATTTTGTCTTGAGCCATTTT
>JACPMW010000023.1 GCA_016185805.1 Candidatus Woesearchaeota archaeon
ATTTTATGTTTTTGATGAAAAACGCAGTTTTTTCAGCGCTTTCCACCGATTAAGCTAAAATTTTTCGTTATTATCTTGAAAATGCCCCAATAAAGCTTATAAATCCCTGTTGAACTTAACAATTGTTAACTTTTATTTAAAGGTTGCGATTTTGAGGTGACCATGGAAGGTTCGTTTTATCTGCATAATTCAATGCCATCCCCTGTTGAAGAGGTTGAAGATCCTCCTGAGACACTGCATATGGCATGGGGCTTGTGGCTTCACCACAGGGATGCATTACACCGCCTTGAGCAGAGACATGAGACAAACCATGTGCTGAGGAATGCAAGGGCAGCGGATGACATTCTCCATTATCTAAATTATGTTCCCAAGATAGGGCATGACGAGCATCAAATCGAACATAATGAAATAAGCTTTGACTACGATTACCTGCATGAAGATGCTTTATACAATGTTGAGGTAAAAAAATCAAAAAATTTTAGCATTGGGCTTAAAAAAGATTTGGCAGAAATTCTTATAACAAGTGAATTGGAAGCTTGGGCTTTGAATAAAGATTAAAATTAACTTTAATCCTTAAAACCTAGTTTTTTATATATGCCTTACTATAATTGTGAAAAAGAAAGATTATTAAATGAGGAAAACAAGCAAAATAATGATTTGGAGGTGTTTTAAAATGGCAAAGAAAAAAGGCAAGAAAATGAAGGGCAAAAAGATGAAAGGCAGGATGTGCAGCTGCGGCTCAGGCAAAATGGCAAGCGAATGCTGCAGTTGCTGAACAAAGGGAGGCTAAAATGGGAAAGGACAAGATGAAGGGAAAAGGTTGCTGTTAATCTGTATTAAAAAGAGGTCGATAGAGATGGGAAAATCAAAAAAATCAGGCAAAAATATACAAAAAGTCAAGATATACACAACTAGTACATGCCCTTGGTGCATTAAGACAAAGGAATTTTTCAAAGCTCACAATGTGAAGTATGAAGAAGTCAATGTAAGCGAGGACGAAAAGGCGAGGAACGAAATGTTCGATAAATCCGGCCAGTTTGGAGTGCCGGTGACTGATGCAAATGGGACAATTATTGTGGGGTACGATAAAGAAGCTTTGAAAAAAGCGCTTTCTTTATAATTGGTGGTTTAATGGAAAAAGACAATGTCTGCATTAATTGCTACAATCAGATAGACAAGGTTGCAAAAATCCTGAAGCTCGGGCAGGCAGAGCTTGATATTCTGACAATCCCAAAAAGGATTCTGACTTTCAGCTATCCTGTAAAGCTTGACGCTGGGGATACAAGGTACTTTACAGGCTACAGGGTGCAGTTCAATGATGCAAGAGGCCCTACAAAAGGAGGCATAAGGTTTCATCCTGAAGTCAATCTTGAAGAGATCAAAACGCTTGCCTTCTTGATGACACTGAAATGCGCTGTTGTCAATCTGCCATATGGTGGGGCAAAGGGAGGAGTAATGATTGAGCCGAAAAAATTTTCCGAGGCAGAGCTTGAAAGCGTAAGCAGAGGCTATATAAGAGAGACGTATAATTTTATTGGTCCAAGAATTGATATTCCTGCGCCTGATGTCAATACAGATGCGAAGATAATGGCATGGATGCTTGACGAATATGAAAAGCTTGAGGGCAAGCACACCCCTGCTGCAATAACCGGGAAGCCAATCTCGTTGCTTGGCTCGAAAGCAAGAGACTATTCCACATCAATGGGTGGGGCTTTTGTGCTTCAAGAGATGGTTGAAAGCCTTGACATGAAGCCAAAAAAGACAACTGTTGCGGTGCAGGGGTTTGGGAATGTTGGGATGAACATAGCAAGGATACTTCACGAGTGGGGCTATAAAGTGATTGCTGTCAGCGACTCTAAAAGCGGGATTTACAATGCAAATGGATTAAGCATAAAAGATGTCATTAACCATAAGGAAAAGACCGGAAAATTAGCTAAATTCAAAGGTGCTAAGGAAATTTCAAACGAGGCGTTGCTTGAGCTGAAAACAGATGTGCTTGTGCCTGCTGCCTTGGAAGACCAGATAATAAAAAAGAATGTAAATAATGTCAAAGCAAAGCTCATACTTGAGATGGCAAACAGGCCGATAACACCTGAAGCTGACGATGTTCTGCTTGACAAGGGCATTTTTGTAATGCCTGACATTCTGGCAAATGCCGGAGGAGTTGTTGTTTCATATTTCGAATGGGTCCAAAATTCGCAGAATTTCTATTGGGCAGAGCAGCTTGTGCTGGACAGGCTCAAGATTTACATGGCAAATGCTGTCAAAGAATTGTCAAAAGTCTGCGAAAATTTCAAGTGCGACATGAGGGCATCCCTTTACGTCAATGCAGTCAAGAAGATTCTAGAGGCGGAGAGGTTAAGGGGGAACTTGAAGTGAAAGATATTAGTAATTGGAAAGTTCGTTAAACACGGGTTTAATGAAACCTTTTATGCTTAGTTTCCTGTTCTTTATTTGTCAAACTCACTTTTTGTTCTAGGAGGCGGCAAAAGCCCAAACCCCAAACCCCACAACCTTTAAAAACACCTTCTTAATCACTCTCTGGCTTATGAACCTCAAAGAAGAAGCTTTAAAGCTCCATAAGACTCACAAAGGAAAGCTTGCAACAGCTTCAAAAGTGAAGGTTGCGACTAAAGAGGACCTGAGCTTGGTTTACACTCCTGGAGTTGCAGAGGTTTGCAAGGAGATAGCTGCAAATCCCAAAAGTATCTATGACTACACTTTCAAGTCTAACTCTGTTGCTGTTGTTACCGATGGAAGCGCCGTTTTAGGGCTTGGAAATATAGGGGCAGAGGCTTCGTTGCCTGTGATGGAAGGCAAATGCGTGCTTTTCAAGGAATTGGCAAATATAGATGCATTCCCAATATGCATAAAAACCCAAAATGACAGGGAAATAATAAACATAGTAAAAAACATTGCTCCTGCTTTTGGCGGCATCAATCTTGAGGATATTGCCGCCCCAAGATGCTTTAAAATTGAGGAGGAATTGCTTAATATAGGCATCCCATTGATGCATGATGACCAGCATGGAACTGCTATTGTAATTCTGGCTGCTTTGCTTAATGCGGTGAAAGTTGTCAATAAAAAAATAGAGGACTTGAAGGTTGTCATAAGCGGTGCAGGGGCTGCAGGAACAGCAGTCACTAAATTGCTTCTTTGTTTGGGCATAGACAAAAACATATGCACTTCTGTAAGGGAAATTGTGTTGTGCGACAGCAAAGGCATTATCTATGACGGAAGAGACGATTTGAATGATTTCAAAATTCAATTGGCAAAAATAACCAACAGGACAAAAAGAATTGGCACATTGACGGATGCATTGGAAGGCGCTGACGCTTTTATTGGCGTTTCAAGGGGCAATCTGCTTGGCTCATACGACCTGACAAAAATGAATAAGAACGGAATTGTATTTGCCATGGCCAACCCAATTCCCGAAATAATGTTTGACGAGGCAATAAAAGTTGCTTCTGTTGTCGGAACCGGCAGAAGCGATTTTCCCAACCAAATAAACAATTCTCTTGCATTTCCCGGAGTTTTTAGGGGAGCTCTGGACGCAAAGGCGACTGCAATAAACAATGAGATGAAGATAGCAGCAGCGCATGCATTGGCTAACTGCATTAGCCCGACAAAAGACAATATACTTCCATACACTCTCGATAAGCATGTTGTGCCGAAAGTTGCAGAGGCTGTAAAGAAGGCTGCTGTTGAAACTGGTGTTGTCAGAAATTAAAGACAAGATTAAAATATACCTTCTCATAAAACATATAAAATGCAATCATTTGATTTGATAGTTGTAGGCGCAGGCTCCGGATTGAATGTTTCCTCTGCTGCAGCTGAGATGGGAATTAAGGTAGCTGTTGTCGAGAAAGGGCCAATGGGAGGGACTTGCCTGAACAGGGGCTGCATCCCATCAAAGATAATAATCCATTCTGCTGATGTCGCTGAAACCATTAAAAAATCAAGATTGTTCGGAATAAATTCAAAAATTAATTCTGTTGACTTTGCAAAAATAACTTCAAGAACTTCTAATATTGTTGATAAAGACGCTAAAGATATAGAAGAAGCCATAATTGAAGACAAGAAAACAACCTTGTTTAAGGTTGAAGCAAAATTTATCGGCGAAAGGACTTTAAAAGTTGGAAAAGAAACAATAAAAGGAGACAAAATTGTGATTGCAGCAGGCACAAGGCCGTCTGTCCCAAACATTGAAGGGCTGAAAGATGTAGATTATATGACTAGCGATGGGGCATTGAGACTCAAAAAGCAGCCAAAAGCAATGACAATACTTGGAGGAGGCTACATTGCAGCGGAGCTTGCCCATTTCTACGGCGCATTGGGAACAAAAATAAACATTGTTCAAAGAGGCAAATTCCTGATTCCAAATGAAGACGAGGAAATTTCAAGAAAATTCACTGAAATTTTCAGCAGAAAATACAATATCCTGACTGAATTTAGCGCAAAACAAGTTTATATAAAAAATGGAAAATTTGTATTGGAGATTGAGGGCAAAAAATCCGATAAAAAATTGATTTCCGACCAGCTGCTGGTTGCTACTGGAAGAATCCCAAATACAGACATTCTTGACGTTAAAAAAACCAATGTTGAAATTAATGAAAAAGGATTTGTCAGGACAAACGAGTATCTTGAAACCACTGCAAAGAACATATGGGCATTGGGTGATATTGCTGGAAAGTATTTGTTCAAGCACAGCGCAAACCTTGAAGCACAATATGTCTATTCCAATGCGATTTTGAATAAAAAAGTCAAAGTAGATTACAATGCAATGCCGCATGCGATATTCTCGAGTCCGCAAATTGCGGGTGTTGGGCATAGGGAGCAGGATTTAAAAGAGAAAAAAATAAGCTACGCAAAAGGCGTTTACAAGTACATCAATTCTGGCATGGGTATTGCATTGCAGGACAATGAGGGATTTGTAAAAATATTTGCAGACAAAAAAACAAGGAAAATACTTGGATGCCATATTCTTGGGACTGATGCTTCAATTTTGATACATGAAGTTATTGTTGCGATGAAAGCAAATCTTCCAGTTGATTCCTTAAGGGAAGCAGTCCATATCCATCCTGCTCTTTCTGAAGTTGTGCAGAGGGCTGTGAACAATATTGAATGGTAATTAAGAATTCTTCACAATATCAACAAAATACTCATGCACTCTCTTGTCATCCGTCAATTCAGGATGGAAAGTTGATGCTAAAATATTATTTTTCTGCACGAGAATTGGCTTGCTGTTCAATTCTGATAATATTTGAACTCCATTGTTCATTTTTTCTATGACAGGGGCCCTTATGAAAATTCCTTTGAACTTACCTATTTTTTCTATGTCCAGCTCTGTTTCGAAGCTGTCAGCCTGCCTTCCATAATCATTTCTTTTGATAGAAATATCGAGCAAGCCCAATCTTGGTTGCTGACTTTCGACAATGCTCTTGGATAAAATAATGGCTCCTGCGCACGTGCCATATATGGCCATCCCATGCCTGTTCCTTTTTATTATCTCCATGTCCAAATGGCTTAATTGCATTAAGTTACCTATTGCGGTGCTTTCCCCACCCGGGATAATCAATCCATTCATATCCTTTAGGTCTTCCGGCCGCTTGACGCTGACAGCATCAACACTGCATTTTCCGAGCATTTCAATGTGCTCCTTAAAGCTGCCCTGGAGAGCAAGAACTCCTATTTTCATCAGTACCCCCTTTCCTGCAATTTTATTTCCAATTCCTTTATGTCAAGCCCTTTCATAGCCTCTCCCAGTCCGGCAGAAGCTCTGGCAATTATTTGCGGATTGTCAAAATGCGTTGTTGCCTGCACAACTGCCTTTGCAGTTTCGAAAGGAGCCTGGCTCTTGAATATTCCGGAGCCGACAAAAATTCCGTCGCATCCAAGAAGCATCATCAAAGCGGCATCTGCAGGAGTTGCAATGCCGCCAGCTGCAAAATTCACAACAGGCAGCCTCTTTAATTTTTTGGCTGCAATAAGCAAATCAAGAGGAATTTTATATTCCTGCGCTTTCATATCTAACTGCTTTTGATCCATTTTTTGCAAATTTTCAATTTCCTCATTTATGCACCTTATGTGCCTGACTGCCTCTATAATATTTCCTGTCCCTGCCTCTCCCTTTGTCCTTATCATTGCAGCGCCTTCATTTATCCTTCTCAATGCCTCTCCAAGATTCCTTGCGCCGCAAACAAACGGAATCTTGAAATCATTCTTATCAACGTGCCTTTCATCTGCCGGAGTCAAAACCTCGCTTTCGTCAATGTAATCTACCCCCAATGATTCAAGAACTCTTGCTTCTGCAAAATGGCCTATCCTGCACTTTGCCATGACAGGAATCGTGACAGCTTCCATTATTTCCTTTATTTTTAAAGGGTCTGCCATTCGTGCAACTCCGCCCATCTTTCTGATGTCAGCAGGCACCCTTTCCAATGCCATCACAGCTACAGCCCCTGCTTTCTCCGCTATCCTGGCCTGTTCAGCATTCACAACATCCATTATGACGCCATTTTTCAGCATCTCAGCAAGCCCTTTCTTCAATAGAAATGTCCCTTTTTGCATTTTACCCCAAATAAAGGCATTAAAGTAGAAATATAAAGGTTTCGGAATATACACGGAAATCACCGCAAAACTTAAATACTTCTGAATTAAGAGGTATAGCATGGACAAGCCTGAGGAAATGCAGGTTGGAAAGGTAAGCCATTACTTCTCGAAAATAGGGGTTGCTGTAATAGACGTTACTGGCGGAAGCATCAAGATAGGGGATGAGGTGCACATAAAAGGCCACACAACGGATTTCAGGCAGAAAGTTAGCTCAATGCAGATTGAGCAGGACAAGATTGTTTACAAGACGATTTGAGCTTATTATCTGAAATTAATTTCATTCAAGTACTTTTTTACTTCCTTATCCCCCAATTGCGGGAAATTCTCATAAAACTGGCTTATTGAATAGAATTTATCCGTTGAATAAAGGCAGACAAAATCGACCTCTTTCTTTATCTGTTCAGCAAATCTCGATGATGCAACAGGCACCGCCAATATTATTTTTTTTGGCATTTGCGATTTTATGTAATTTATTGCAGCTTTTGCAGTAAATCCCGTTGCTATACCATCATCCGTCACAATGACTATCCTGTTTTTTAGGATGGGCAATTCATATCTGCCCTTGTATTCCCTGTACCTCCTTTCTATTTCTTCGCTAATTTCTTTTGCTGTTTCTTTGATGTAATCTTTTGGCACGTTGTAAATTTTTATTGTATCTTCATTAAGCATCACTTTTTTATCAGGAGCGACAGAGCCGATTGCAAATTCTTCATCCTCTGGCAGGCCAATTTTCTTGGTGACAATAATATCCAATTTTACACCCAGAAACTTGGCAATTTCGTAGCCGATTTCAACACCTCCCCTTGGAATTGCGAGGACTATGGCATCTTTGTCGTCCTTGTACCCAATCAGCTTCTCCGCCAACTTGGTTCCGGCTTCATGCCTGTCTTTGAATCGCATATCGATGCTGCTTATTTATCAATATTTAATCTTTGCCAAAAAAACAATAAATTTTAAAACAAACTATCTCTAACGTAGTTTATATGCCAACTGACAAAGAGATAAAAAAAGCAGCGCGAATAAATTCGCTGGTCTTCTTAATTTGAGGCAAAATGAACGATAAGCAAATTAAGAAGGAATTCAAGCTGAAGGCATCAAGAGAGCCAGACAAGTATTATGCAACTTCTGTCCTGAAATCAGAGGGCTTTTCAAGGAAAAAATGCACGAAATGCGGCACTTTCTACTGGTCAACAGAAAAAGATGAAGTATGCGGAAACCCGGCCTGCTCCGGCGGATTCAGGTTTATCGGGGACACTCCAGCAACAAAAAAACTGGATTATGTAGGAGTATGGAAAGAATTCTCGTCATTGTTTAAAAAATGGGGCTACACGCCAATCAAAAGATATCCCGTTGTTGCACGATGGCGGGATGACACTGATTTTGTGCAGGCTTCTATCTACGATTTCCAGCCTTATGTTGTTTCAGGAGCAGTTGAACCACCAGCCAATCCACTGGTTGTGCCGCAGATGTGCCTTAGATTCAATGACATAGACAATATAGGAATTACAGGAGCCCATTACTGCGCTTTTGTCATGATTGGCCAGCATGCTTTCATGAAGCCAAAGGACTGGAACCAGGCAAAATATTTCACAGACATCCACAACTGGCTTAAGCAGGGACTGGGGCTGAAAAATGAGGAAATAAAGTTTCACGAGGACGCATGGGCCGGCGGCGGAAATTTCGGGCCGTGCATGGAATACTTCTCAAGAGGCTTGGAGCTTGGAAATCAGGTTTACATGATGTACGAGCAGACTCCGAGTGGAAACAGAGAGCTTAACCTTAAAGTTCTAGACATGGGCATGGGCCATGAGAGAAATGCATGGTTCACACAGGGAAAATCGACAAGCTATGAAACCACTTTTCCGACTGTCGTTTCAAAATTAAAATCAATAACTGGAGTAAAAACAAATGAGCACATGATGCAGAAGTTTTTGCCTTATTCTTCTTACCTTAATGTGGATGAAGTTGAGGATATAAACAAGGTATGGGATGATGTTGCAGATAAGACAGGATATGGTGTAAATGAGCTGAGAGAACATATCCTTGAGCATGCAGCCTTGTATTCCGTTGCAGAGCATTCAAGGGCTTTGCTTGTTGCGCTGAGCGATGGAGCACTTCCTTCAAATGTCGGAGGCGGGTATAACTTAAGAGTTATTTTAAGAAGGGCGCTTTCATTTATCGACAAGTACAAATGGGATATTTACCTGCCTGATGTGTGCAGGCGGCATGCGGATTACCTGAAGCCACTTTTCCCTGAACTGAGCGAAAACCTTGACGAAGTTGAAAAAATTCTGGAAGTTGAAAAATCAAAATACGAAGCCACAAAACAGAAAACAAATTCAATGATTTCAAAACTGGTTAAAGAAGACATTGATGAGAAGAAGCTGCTTCTTTTGTACGACAGCTATGGAATCACCCCCGAAGTCGTCAGGGAAGAGGCATCAAAGCTCGACAAAAAAATCAACGTTCCTGAAAATTTCTATGCAAGAGTGGCTGAGCTGCACTCGAAACAGGAGCAGGAGCATGCAACAAAAAGGAAAGAAGAACTGGATATTGAAGGCATTCCTGACACAAAAGCGCTTTATTTTGAGGATTACACAAAAAATAAGTTCAAGTCAAGGATTTTGAAAATCATTGATAATAAGATAATACTGGACCAAACATACTTCTATCCTACAAGCGGAGGACAGCTTCATGATAAAGGCATGATAAACGGAAAAAAAGTCGTTGATGTTTTCAAGCAGGGAGGAACCATAGTGCATGTGCTTGAAAATGCAGAGGGGATTAAGGAAAATCAGGAAGCTGATTGCGAAATTGACCTTGACAGGAGGCTGCAGCTTGCAAAGCACCATACTGCAACACATATCGTCAATGCTGCTGCAAGGAAAATTCTGGGCAATCACATTAACCAAGCCGGCGCAAAGAAGGACATAGACAAGGCAACAATTGACTTGACGCATTACCAGAGCATAGGCGATGAGGAATTGCAAAGAATTGAGGAGGAAGCAAACAAGCTTGTGAAAAAATCTTTGCACGTGCACAGCAGCTTCTTGCCGAGGACAGAGGCAGAGCAGACTTATGGGATGAATATCTACCAAGGAGGGGCTGTGCCGGGAAAATTACTGAGGATAATAAACATCGATGGGGTTGATGTGGAGGCATGCGGCGGCACTCACCTGAAAAACACCTCTGAAGCAGGAGAAATCAAGATATTGAAAGCTGCAAAGATAAGCGACGGCATTGTAAGGCTTTACTTTACAGCAGGAGAGGCTGCACAGAAAGAGAAAAAGGAGGAAAGGCAGATTCTTGAGGAAGCTGCTAAATTATTAGGCGTAAAAATAGAGCAATTGCCTTCAAGGGTCCATGAGCTGTTTGAGAAATGGAAGCTGGCAAGGAAAGCTGTTGAAAAGAAAAAGGAAATTAGCCTGAACGAACTGGAACTAACAATCAAGGAAGAATACAAAGGAAATTTGCTGGATAAGGTCGCTGAAATATTGAAGACTCAGCCTGAGCATGTTGTCAAGACAATAAAGAGATTCCTGACAGAGCTTGAAGAGTATAAGAAGAAAATTCAAAAATGGATTTGATGTGCTATATTGCAGAAGATTTAAAATAATAAGATCATTTCTTATCAAAATGGGAACAATAGTAGCAGTTGATGACCAAAGCTCGGTTTTTTCAGCATATAGGACTCTTTTTGAACCTCAGCATAGTGTGGTTGCCACAACTAGTCCAAATGAAGCATTAGGCATCGTTAGAAGGCAACCTGTTGACTTGATGCTTGTTGATATAGTAATGGAGGAAATGGATGGTTTTGAATTAATAAGGAAATGTTGCGGAATAAAGCCTGGAATTAAGTATATTGTGATATCCGGCTATGATAGAGAAAATAAACCGATTGAAGATTCTAAATCTGTAGACTATAATAAAACAGTTGATGCTGTCCTTGCCGATTTAAGGGATATGGGAATTTCAGTGGACTTTTTCTTAAAAGGGAAAGGATTTGATGAATTGGATCATCTGGTCAAGTCACTTATGGAAAGACAATAAAACAGGTATGCAAAAATACAGACTTATTTTTAGTCTATTCCTGCCAAACAGATGAAATTATTTTGAACCAAAAAGAAAACAAGAAAAAAGTGAGATAATAAAAAATAATAATTAATAAATTAAGCTCTTTTTTGAGTCAATGCAGCATCAACTATTTCTTCAAGTGCGTCAAAATATACACTAATCAGATCAGCATTTGGCCATTCTTGCAAGGGTTCCTCAGAGACATAATGTGCTAATGGTATTTTCGCCCTTACTTCCATTACATACGGCAATAGCTTTTTTCTATAAATAATTGAGCCTCTTTTTGAAAATGCTACGGGAAACAATTCATTTCTAAATCCAACTCTTGTTTTTATTCCCAATTCATCTAGACTCTTAACTTTATTTAAACCAAACATTCTCATCATTTCAAAGTATCCTGCTTCAAGGGATTGGTTGAAAGGATCCATTCTATCTTGAAGCAATGCAGGAATCCCTCCTAAAACAAAAATTGTTGGAGCCCCATTAACTGGATGATACCCATTTGGCCCTTTTCCATATTGAGTGATTATAGCTTTTTTGTAATCTAGCATCTTGACATTATCCTTTCAAGTAAATTCTTCTCTCGGCAATCAAAACCCTTAATGTTCCAGGTTTTGCGTCTATTGCTTGAATTATGGAGTCCAATTTGCTGGGATCTATGCCATCAAAAAATTCATTCCCCTTTCCTGGAAATAGATAAACTCCACCCCTCTTGTGCGACTCTGGGACAGCTATACATTTTCCAAGATTGTAATCGCCAATGTAAGCAATTCCGCTCTTATTTGCCACTTCCATAGCTCGTCTTATATCTTGATTATTTATCGCTCTTGGATTTGATACCTCGTTCATTTTAACACCTTTTCATCTTTTATTCTTAACACACTCTAGAATTTTTGAACAATGCAATGGCCCCTTATAGAATATGTTAGATTTTGTGGGGCTTACAGCAGCAGAAGCAATAGGTTTAGAGCTAACACAGATAATGCAGAAATTTTGACCATGTCACTGTGATCCATTTTGATTACATACAAAAATAACATGGTTCTTTATAAATTTTTTTGTTTTTAGTACTTTATTTCCAGACTTTCCAATTCATGCTTCTGGCTTTTCTTGCTGTATAGCCTAAGCATGGATATTTTTTTAACAATCGGCTTTACAGCCCCACGGTGATAATCGTCGCTTGTGTATTCGGCAACTATGGAGCCTTTGAAATTGCTGCCCATAATGCCAAGAAATAATGCCTGCTCCTCTTGATTGCCTATGCCGAAGCAGCCTCCGCTGATGTACACCTTTAATCCCCGATTAAGTAGGCTATTGAGCTGGGCTGCAAAGCTTTTAATGGATATGACGTCCGGGTTAAAATCGCAGCTTTTAGTTGGGGTTTTTGAGTAATAGTTTAGGGCAATCGTGTCATCGCCGTACAAAATCACTATGGAATCTTCAGGATTTGTGTTGTCATTTACCATTTTTGCCAAATCCTTAAAAGCCGAAAATTCGTGGCGGAATTTTATTACAGGATATATGCTGAAAAATGAAGAGGAAACAAGCAAAATCAAAATTAATGCTCCTGCATAAGGCTCCCTCTGCACGACAAGGTAGATGAGATAACATAAGGCAACTATAAATGCTATGACAGGAACAGCGAAAAACCTATGGGAAACAGTCTTGCTGAGAGCATAAAAAATAATCAATGGAATTGAGAATATCACAAGAAAATAAAACAGGCGCCTTTTTTTCATAAACAGCAATACGAACCCTATTATTGAAAGCAAAAGCCCTGCAGCTGTTAATGAGACTACCAGCGTATCCACGCTGTATGCAAGTGCGCTGATTAAAACCGGGCCAAAAATGCCTGAAGGCATTGCCCTGAAATTGCTTTTCACTTCATTTGACAGCGTCTCGGACTCAAATACCAAATACAAACTGGACAATATTAAAATTGGCGCGAGATACGCCAGCATTTTCTTTATTTTATTCCTGCTATGCAGATTTTCCTCCGCTTGGGTAAACCCAATTATAAGAAACAAAGCGCTGAAAACTGCCAGCAGGGAAGGAAACCTGATGAAAATTAAAAGTGATGACAACATTCCGGAAATAAAAATCAAGGCATAATTAGCTTTTTTCAGGCCGAGAATGAGGGACAGCAATGAGAGCAAAACAACAAACACGTCCAAAGTGTGCTCCTTGGCAAATGTGGAGACTGAAAGGAAAATTGGACTTACGGAGTAGAGTATGCCGGAGGAGAATGCAATGAACCTATTTTCAAACAAATTTTCCAGCAGCAGGTAAAGAATTGGAATGGACAGCGTGCCAAACAATGCAGATCCGAAATTGACGGCAAATTCTGCTGACTCATGGCCCATAACCATCTTAAAGAAATAGAATATGATGGAGTCTACAATAACAATTCCATGCCTGCCTCCGCCAATGCCATGCAGGTTCCAGTCTTCTAGTGTCTTTTCTGCTGCAATTGCTATTTGAAAAGAATCGTGATGAAAAAGGCCCCCGTTCAAAAAACTGAACCTGATGAAGCCTGAAAAAACAATCAGGAAAATTATCAAAAAATACTTAGACTTCAGGCAATTTATCAACTTTGGATATTTATTAATGGTTCTGCTTACTGCATTGACTATAACTGCCGAAATGAAACAGGTAAAAGCCAGATAAACGGCGGCAGACATTAGAAGCAAAGCAAATTGCAGCAATAATCCATTATAAACCATATATCTGGACAGCTCAAGAAAAAATCTAAAAATTGCAAGATTTTCCCCGGGCTGGAAGCTTCTGTAGGATAAATTGCCTATCTCAAAGGAAAACAGAACCATATAGTTCAGGAATAGGGCAAGATAGATTTGATTTTTATTTTTTAGGAAAATATTCTTTACCTTAAGCAAAAAGCCCATTATTGCAGCTAATTATTAAAAATTGATAAATCTTTCCAATTTTTTCTGGTATTTTATGCTTTTCAGCAGCTTGCTTGCATTCAGCAAATAATCCGCATTATAGCTGAATTTTCTTTTTATTAATTTTCTTGTATATTCGAGCATTAACTCTTTGCTTGAAAACTCAATTGGCTTGCTGCTCATAGATTTTCTTGTAGCCTCTCTCGTGACCCACACGCCCAATGGCATAGTGTACTCATCTGTTATAAACCTCAATGCCAAAACAGACGCTTGCCTTTTCATTTGATTCAGCTTTTCAAGTATGGCAAGCCTTACTGTATAATAGCCGCCGGCTGTGTTACCAGCATAATCTTTCCTTCCGTCGTAGCTTTCATAATCGGTGCTGTACCTTAATGGTTTGCCAAAATTCCAGTTTGGCGGCGCATAAGTTTCAAACAGCTCATAGCCCCAAATTTCCGGGAATATTAGGATAAGATAATAATTTCCCAAATAATCCCCAAAAAAAGAATAATGTGAATTGATTTCACTATAATCCTTAATATCATTGATTAAATTTTTTCCGATAATGTCATCGGTGGCTGTTATTGACCATCTTGTGGGAATTAATTTCCTGTCTTTTTTCAATCCAAGAGTGCCAACGCTTAAAATCCTGCTCAAAAAGTTCTCGTCAAAATTATTTTCATACAGATAATTTACAGCTTCATTTGCTTTCAGGTCAATATCCTCAAAAACCTTGTAAACCTTTGTGTGGATTTTTGGATTTTCTGTTATTTTGGCCTTTTTTAGCTTTGCATTCGGGCCTGTCGGAGCCATATGCGAATCAATGTTAAGGCGAAATTTTGGCTTTTCCTGCAACTCTATATCCACATCAATTGGCTTGGAAGACATTGCAATGTCCTGCGACAACTCAATAAGATTTATTCTTTTTTTAATGTTAACATTATATCTTGAATTTAATAAGGAGCTTCTGAAATCCACAATTCTTGGAATTTCAAAATTTTCTGTGGCCCAGTGCCTTGGGGCATCGTAAAGCCACGATTCATCGCTTTGCTCCGGAGGGGCAAGAATCCCCACATTTATGTTGGGATAGCCAAACCTGCCGACAAATGGAGCGACAGCATCGCTTGTGAACTCCTCTTTTTCAAGCGCATTTTTAACCCTGAATATGGCACTGTTTCTCGCGCAGACAGGGCATCGTCCCTTTCCACAGTCTCCTAGCGGATCATAGCCCTTATGCTTTCTGAACGGGATTTGCATGAAAACCTAGATGGAAAGAAATATTATAAACTTTTGGGTATCATTTCTTAACATAACTAATCCAGACATCCCTGAAAAATGGCAGCGTCAAGGTAGAAAGCATGAAGGCTATAGCGGGAACAATGGCATTAAGCCATGGCTGCTGGATATTGATTGCCTGAAGGTAAAAACCAATTGTGAGGTAAGTGAAGAGCAAAAGAAGGAACCTTCTCGTATAGCTGACCTCCCATGCCTTGTCGGCTTCAACCTTTTTGTTCCTTTCTTCAATTTTCCTTAGCCTTTGCTCAATTGGCTTCATTATATCAACTTTCGTCAAAGAATTTATAAATTTTTGTTTATTCATAGATTTAAGATAGAAAAATTGATAAACTTAAGAGATTAGAAAATAATTGATATGCAAACTGTTTTAGCCGATAATAAAGGTGGAATAACTTTGGGAACTAAAATAATTCGTAAATATGGTCAAAAATTTGCAGTTAGCTGTGACTCAAAATATATTGTTTTAACTCCGATAAAAAAGAATTTTAATAATTCTAAAAACAAAAACCCTTAAATAATCAAAATAAATCTGCCACCTATATGGCGCTTTCATCAATCCAGATAAAACAGATATTAGACCATCTTGACAATTGCCAAAGGCCATTGTTCTTCTTTGATGACGACCAGGATGGAGTGTGCTCTTTCCTGCAGCTTTACAGGTACAAGAAAGAGGGGAAAGGGATAATCGTCAAGACAACTCCAAAGCTTGGCACTTTTTTTGTGAATAAAGTGGAGGAGTATGAGCCCGACAAAGTCTTTATCCTTGATCTTGCAGTTGTTGAGCAGGAATTTTTGGATGAAATGAAGGTTCCTGTAATCTGGATTGACCATCACGGGCCCTTTGAGAGGGAAAATGTGAAGTATTTCAATCCAAGAATTTCAAAATGGGAGGACAACCACCCGACTTCCTACATGTGCCATCAGGTTGTGCAGCAAGATTTATGGATTGCTGCTGTCGGATGCATCGCTGACTGGTTTATCCCGCCATTTCTCAATGAATTCAAAAATGAATATCCTGACCTGATTGACAAGCCGTATAAGGGCGTTGGCGATATAATCTATAACACAAGACTTGGGCTTTTGACAAGAATTTTTGCATTTATCCTTAAGGGAAAGACAAACGATGTGATGAAGTCCATTAAAATCCTGACTCGAATAAACAGTCCCCATGAAATATTGAACAAGGAAACTGCACAGGGAAAATTTATCTTTAACAGGTATGCGGAAGCAAATAAAATTTACGAGCCCCTGCTCAATGAGGCCTTGGAAACTGCCAAAAAAGCCGAGGAAAAGCTTGCCATATTCAAATACTCCGATGACAGGACAAGCTTTACAAGCGAACTTTCAAACGAAGCCATTTACAGGTTTCCAGACAAAATAGTGCTTGTTGCAAGGGAAAAGAATGACGAGATGAAGTGCTCTCTTCGCTCAAGCAAAATTGTTTTGCCGCCTTTGATTGAGAAATGCCTTGTTGGATTGGAAGGCTATGGAGGGGGGCATGAGCATGCATGCGGCCTTAATATCAAAACAAGGGATTTTGAGGAATTCTTGAGAAGGTTTAAGGAATTGATTTGAAAACTTTTTGGTTAATTTTATAAAATAAGCAGCTTTCTTGCATACGCATGACAAATTTGCCTTTTAAGACATATCAAGAGACGGTCATAGACTCTCCTAATTTTCTAATCTTTGTTCAAGGCTCTTGGGCACCATGGAATAATCCAAATAATGTAGCTGCAAGCAGGGCAATCACTGTAAAGGGGATTGCATCTGTGCTGTTATATGATTCAAGGCGTGATTGGAGCGTTACTCAGGGCAGAGAAGTTAAGTGGTGGCAATGGATAGAAGCTTTTGACGGAAAAACTTATCGTGACGAGGCCGCAGAGCTAAGAGAAAAAATCGAGCATGTAAGGAAAGATTACAAGCCAAAAAATATTTTTCTTAGCGGCAATTCTTATGGGGGAGGGCTAGCTGCACTTGTAAGCGGTGATGGCATACCTGAATTAAACAGAGTCTTATTATTTTCACCCCAAATATCAAGCCCTTCTGCAGATGTCAATATCTATGGAGATTTTCCCTCTTGGGAAGAGTTTAGTGCGGCCATTTCAAGATATAGCGGGGAATTAACTGTTGCACATGGAAATAAAGACGCAGTTATAGGTATTGAACAATCTGTCAGGCTTTTTGAAGCTGCCAAAACCCAAAAGCTAAAAAGATTAGTTCTTTTGCCAACAGACCATAGTTTTTCTAATGCCGCCAACTTGTACGTAAAAGAGCATTTGATAGCATTTAGAAGTTAATACTTCAAACCCTTAAGTTCTGATTTATAAAATTGATAATGTCATCTTTTCTCTTGTCTGCAGCTTCCTTGTTCCTCACTTTTGAAGCGTAAATGTCAAGATTTTCCTTTTTTATCCTGGAATTTATCCTTGTTATCTTCTCATTTATCTTGTTCAGCCTTGTCACCACCATGTTAAGCTTGTTCCTGATCTCATTCGGAAGC
>JACPMW010000019.1 GCA_016185805.1 Candidatus Woesearchaeota archaeon
GCAGCGGGAATGACAGCTGCAATTTACACCTGCAGGAAAAAGCTGAAGACAGCAGTATTGAGTATAGATATAGGCGGACAAACAAATTTGACAAGCCACATAGAAAATTATCCCGGCACAGGTCCGATGCATGGAATTGAACTGATGCAGCGCTTCCAGAATGAGGCAATTGGATTTGGAGCCGAGATAATTATGGGCAAAGCAAACAAAGTTGAAAAGACAGATAAGGGATTCCAGATTTGGCTCGCTAACGGGGAAGCATATGAATGCAAAGCCCTTATTCTTGCATACGGAAAAGTGCCAAAAAGCCTTGGAATTGAAGGCGAGGATAAATTCATGGGAAGAGGCGTAAGCACTTGCGTCACTTGTGACGCTCCTTTATTCAAGAACAGGGACGTTTGCATCATTGGAGGAGGTAACTCGGCTGTTGAAGGCGCATTAGAGCTTGCAACAATGGCAAAAAAAGTTTACTTGATTCACAGAAGAGACGCTTTCAGGGCTGATGAAGTAACAGTTGAAAAATTAAAAAACAATCCCAAAATTGAGCTTGTGCTCAACAGCATCTCAACAAAAGTTATCGGCGACAAAAATGTCGACGGAATAGAAGTAGAAAATATAAATTCAAAAGAAAGAAAAGAATTGAAAGTGGACGGAATTTTCATTGAGATAGGATATGTTGTTGATACCTCATTTGTCCAGCACCTTGTAAAAGTCAATGAGAAGAAAGAGATAATTGTAGATGAAAGGGGCAACACATCACACCCTGGAATATTTTCCTGCGGAGACATAACTCCTGTCCCTTTCAAGCAGACTGTGATTGCAGCAGGTGAAGGGGCAAAGGCTGCGCTTGAATGCTATAAATGGCTTACAGGGGGAAAAGGGGCTGTTCTTGATTGGACGCACTAGAATATATTTGCAAATCTTTAAATTTAAGATAAATATTCTACTTGCATGGCGCGTGTTTTATCTACAAAAGAGTTTGATGCATGGGAAAAACTTCTTCCTAAAGATTATCAAGAACAAATTCAAGGATTTATCAAAGAATTAAAGCAAAATCCCAATACTGGAAAACCATTAGGTTATCCATTCTTCCGAGAAAAGAAGATGGGCAAATATCGCCTGTATTTTTTGATTTATGAAGATGTTGATACAATTCTTTTGGTTACAATCAGCGACAAGAAAGCCCAGCAAGATGTCATTGATAAAATCAAAAGCGAATTGGACCGCTACAAAGAGTTAATAAGAAAAGATCTCTAGCGCTCCCTTAATCTACCTTTAGCGGCGTCTTCCAGGCCGCGCTTGATGCTAAGTAACAGCTCGTCTTGTGCAATAGCTTCAAGGCGTTTTAAGTACTCATATTCTTCTTTAGGTATAGTCACTGTTTCCATGATATTTCAGCTAGATTGAGGTATATAAATAACTTTCTCTTTGATTTGCCAATTGACAATTATTTTAACTGAAAAAAGCAAAATTTAAAATAATAAACAAATCTACTGATTAGTATGCTAACAAACAAAAAAGTCATTATTTTGGCAGAGAGTATTTATGAAGATTTAGAGCTTTGGTATCCCAAGCTTAGATTGATTGAGGAAGGCGCAAAGGTGATTGTGGCAGGGACTGGAGAGAAAACTTACAAGGGCAAGAACGGCTATCCTCTGGAAGTTGACGGGAATGTCAAGGATTTTGAGACAAAAGATTTTGATGCCGTGATTGTGCCGGGCGGTTTTGCTCCAGACAAGTTGAGAAGGCACAAGGAAGTTCTGGATTTTGTGAAGCAAATGCATGATGCCGGAAAAGTTGTTGCTGCAATATGCCATGGCCCATGGGTTTTGGTGAGCGCTGGCATATTGAAAGGGAAGAAAGTCACTTGTGTCAATGCCATCAAAGACGATATTGCCAATGCAGGCGCCCAATACTTTGACAAGGAAGTTGTTGTGGATGGAAACATCATAACGTCAAGGAAGCCTGATGATTTGCCTGCATTCTGCAGAGAGATAATAAAGGCATTGAGTAAATAAGAGTTTGAAAGCTGTCAATCAAAATTCACGCATTACGAAAATAAAAACTTTAACCCGAATAAAAGCGTCCTCTGGAAGCAAGCATACTTGAGGAGACCAGCTTTGAGTTCATGCATTTGATTGCTCAAGATTTAATGCGTAAACACTCGGGAGGGGCTCCCACTTGGTTTTGGATTTACATGGGACCTGCTTGCGAGGAAGTTGCTTGTGAGCGTGCTCACAAGCTCGCACGCAGGTCGAGCAAGCTCGCTTTCCATCTCTCCAATTTCGTGTTTAAAAATTTACTAGAATTCAAATAAATATAAAATTCAATAAATCAAATGTACAAAAGAATAATTTCTTTAGCGCCGAGCAATACTGAAATTCTTTATTCTATAGGGGCTGCTGACAAATTGGTTGCATGCACCCGCTATTGCGATTTTCCTGAAGAGGCAAAGAAAAAGCCTAAGGTAGGGGGGTGGCTTGACATAAATGACAAGCTTGTCAAAAAGCATGATCCGGATTTATTGCTGACATCTACATTTGTGCAGAATAAAATAACTCAAAAATACAAAAAATCAAAAATTAACATTGTTGCATTGATGCCAACCACCTTAAAAGGAGTTTTTGATTCAATGCAAAAAATTGGAAATTTGGTCGGCAAGGGGGATGAGGCATTGGAATTGGTAAATTCAATGAAAAATCAAATGAAAACCATTCAAGATACAATGAACAAACAAAAAAACAAGCCAAGGGTTTATGTCGAGGAATGGCACAAGCCCCCTACAGTTTCCGGCAACTGGGTTCCAACTATTGTAAAAATGGCAGGAGGCGATTACAGCCTGATAAAAGCAGGAGTGCACAGCAAAGAAGTCACACCAGGGCAAATGCAAGAATATGATCCTGAAATTATCGTTGTTTCAATTTGCGGCATGGCTGACAAAGCGCCAAAGGAATGGGTCACAAAAAGAAAAGGCTGGGAGAATTTAAGCGCTGTCAAAAACAACAAAGTGTATGTTTTTGATGACTCTTGGCTGAACAGGCCAGGCCCGAGATTGACTGTTGGGCTGGAGAGATTGAAAAAAGTGATTAATATTTAGCCTTTCTTTGCTGCTGGAACAGCCCCCATCATTGCCGCGTTGGTAGATAATGCATTGTCAGTTATGGAGATGTACACATCATTAATGCGCTTTAATAACCCGCTGAAACCATCAACTATTGTTTTTCCTATTCCCGCAAGCAAGTTGTATGTTCCAGTTACTGGGGACATGAGCAATTTCCCGTAGCTTATTTTCTCTCTTGAGAAAGCAATCCTGTATGCTGCATAAAGCCCGGCCAATCCTAATCCAGCGCCTATTCCAAGCAAAAGCGCGGGAGAAACTAAGAATGGCACGTAAGGCGCCAAAGATGATGACAATGATGCTGCATAAGGCACTGCAGCGGATGCCAAATAAGAAGTCCATGTGTAGCCTGAATAAGCATCCATCACAGCCAAAGATGGAATTGCATTCAATCCCATCTTCAAAATGAAATTTTTAAAATAAGTTTCCTTTAAATCTTTCCACATGCCTTCTTTGCCGCCATTTAAAAGGTTGGATACTGGATAGTATAGAAGCGGCAATCCAAATGTCAAAATGCCGAATGTTGCTGCTCCCAAGCCTATATTGCCCAAGGAGGCAAATGTTCCTGATACAAGAGCTTCCAACCCCAAGGCTTTCGGAATGCTGCTTGCTAACTGTGATCCATAATAAACGCCTGTTCCAAACAGACCTCCTGCAAAAGCTTCCGGAATCAATCTCTCTGTTTTAATTTCAGGATTTCCTTCCTTTTTAACATGCTGCTCAACCAAATAACCTAAGCCAAATCCTGCTGCCGCTCCAGAGGCTGCCACGCCAGCAACTTTATGCGCACCTGTTGCTATGCCTGCAGCAATTGATGGTGTTATGATTTCATCGCCCCATCTCTCCGAAAATATATCCGTCCAGCTCTTTTTTGGCTTTTCAGGAGGAGCTGCTTGCTGTCCTTGAGGCTGCTCATCTGCCATTTTCTTCCTCTAAAAGCCTTTTGACAGCGAACTCCACAAAATGGCTTTTGTTGCGAAATTTTCCTGTTTCAACGGTCCTAAGAATATCGGAAATAGCCTGCTCATCTATTGTGATGCTGATTTTCTGCTTCATTTTGCCTGTGCTTAAAGCGCTACAAGGTAAGATAATAGGCGACAGTTTATAAATGTTCCTATTTTTGCTACTTTAGAATGGTTACAATAAGAATTAAGAAAAAAAGAAAATAAATCTAGGGTGGTCCTACAGTCCCAGGCGCCGGCCCGCCATAAGCTTTTGGGATCATTGGAATGATAGTTACCATGTATGCTTTTACTGTTGCCTTGGCTTCTGGTCCTTTAGTAGGTTTAACAATACCAGTGCGACTTAAATCGTTTCTTGCATTTGCAAACATTGCTCTTAGGCTATAACCTATACCAGCTTCAGCTGCAACATCCTGTCCACCGCTAGCCTGATATAGAATTTTTTCTACTTTTCCTTGCTGTGCTAAATTTTCTAAATCCGGTATATTCTCTTTACTTGTTAATTGTTTTAATGCTATAGCAACTGCATCTTGCAATTGCGTGCCTTTTCTGACATATACTGGAATTTGAATTGGAGGAACTACTTCAAAAGTATAATCCTCAAGTCTCCTTCCCCTGCTTGCTACATACAATTCTGGAGACAGTGCTGATAAAATGTCTGTATTATATCTAGCCTCTGGACCAAGATAATGTTTTGCAAATCTACCCCCCCCTATAGCCCTAACATCTCCATACCATTTATCCTTCATGACATCAGGTACTTTTCTGCCTCTTAAGGCACCTAATACTTCTCTAACTTCTTTTTTATCCTCTTGCCATTTTTCCTGTGCGGCAGCCCTAATTGCATTCCAGATTTTTCCCATTTTTTTGTTCACTTCTTTTGTTTTTTATATTTGTTTTTGATATTTATATGGTTTACTTATGATTTGTTACTACTTATTCATGATAACACTTATATTTAAACCTTTCGGTTTTGGAATACCAAAAGGTATATATATTAAAAGGTAAAGAAAATACAAATTAGAAACTTTTATATATAACTTCTTTACAGAATAGAATATAAATTTATAAAATATATACCAAAAAGTATAATAATGCAAATAGCAATATTTTTATATTAATAGTATATATTCCAAATGGTATAAGGAGCTAATTTGGAAAAAGAGGAATTAATTGGAAGAGGCTATTATCTGGATTTGTTAGATAAAAATACGACTTCATTCAATAAAGGGGCTGGAAAGGGCATTGCGCTTTTAGGCTCGAGAAAATCCGGCAAAACTTCCATTGTCAAGGAACACCTCAAAAATGCCAAAGATGTTGTTCCGGTTTACATCAATCTGGAAAGAATAAGCCTGAATCCGGAGAATTTCTCAATAGAATTTGTCGGCAACATTATATTCAATTTCCTGAAAAGGCCATTGAGTGAGTATAAAAAATTCCTCCTGCTGGAGAATTTGCTGAAGCTTGAAGAGGAAATCAGCAAGAATGCCTTTTCTTTGATAAAAACTATTGAAAATGAATTGCTGAAAATCAAGCCGGATCAGAGATTGCTGGCTGAAATAGCATTCAAGTTTGCAGAAACTCTTGGAAAGGACACAAACAAAAAATTCCTGATAGCGCTGGATAATTTTGAGAATTTGCTTGATTTGAACAATTTCTCGCAAATCAAGGACATATTGCCAATGATAAATTTTGGCTCCCAATATGCAAGCTACATTGCAACAAGCTCCTTGGTCAAGCGATCTCTTCATCTGCTAAAAAAGCTTGATTGCTATGAAATAAAGAATCTTGAGAAAAAAGAAGCAATTGAATTAATTGAAAGCCTAATCGGAAAAAATGAAAAGGCAGCGCAGGAGATATTTGATTTGAGCAATGGCCATCCTTTGGTTTCAATTCTGATTTCTAAAAGATACAAGGAGACAAAAGATGTTAAAAAAGCATTCCTTATTGAACTACTTCAAAAAGAAAATTCTATCTATAATTACTGCAATGATTCTTTGAATTATTATTACAATATGGCCAGAGGGCAAACGCTTCTAAAGGCAATTTTAAGAGTCATTGCAAATGAAGAACTTAGATTGAGCGAGATTGCCAAGCGAATTTACAGGAGCGCGCCTGTAACAAAGAGCATTCTTGAAAGGCTTATTGAAGTGGATATAATCCACAAGAAAGACAACAAGTTCTATTTTGCCGACAATGTGCTGAGGCTTTGGCTAAAGCTGACTTCTCATGGATATGAGTTTGATAATATTCCAGATGACAAGATATTGAGCGAGATTGCAAAGGAATTATGAAAATAAACAAATTATTTTGGATTTTTGGATTGATTTTTGTATTGAGCAGCGCATCTGCATTTGCATTCAGCTTGTCTGATATATACAGGAATTCCTATTTTATTTTCTTTGTAAATATACTTGTAGTCTGGAGTCTTTTGTTTGCAGCGCAACTTTTCATCATTACAAGCCAGGATACAAGAGTAAAAGTAGTTGTCTGGATTGCAACTTTGGCACTGGCTTTCCTTATAGTTTGGAACTTCACCCCACGAGGAGCTGCTTATCTATGGGAAGGTGGATGGATAGCGCAATACTTAAGATTAAAGTTATTAGTGAACACAGCAATACTTTCAGTCGCTATTTTTTATGTTGCAGGATTTTTGGGAATGACACCCCAGACAATGCAGGGAAGAATCGGGCTGATAATCGGCTCAATACTTTTAGCCGGAATGATTGCATATAGCCTTCCTGCAGATGAATGGATATGGCAGGAAAAAAACGTCAAAACTCTTTGGAATTATTTGCGCGGGCCTAAAGGTATATTGACTATAGACGGCAAAAATATTTTTGAAAGCAAGTTATTTATTTTCATAACTTCAACTGTGTTATTTGCCTGGTTCTTTACTTCATACATTCCAGCCTTGAGCCAATCAAGTCCGAGGCTGACGTACCTAATGGCTTTCATCATCGGCGCAAATCTGGCTTCTAAAGGCACCACAACAGGCACGCTTATTGGCATTGGCGAAGCATTTGCAATTTTAATCATTGGAAGCCAAGTTGCTGCTGCCTTTGGAAAAGGATGGATAGGCTGGCTTGTTGGAGTTACATTAGTGGAGTGGATTTTCTGCGCAGTTTTCCAGCAAAGCAGGATATTTCAAGTTATAGGTGATGTTGGAGGAACGATACTAAACAGCACTTTTGTTAGCACATTAATTGCTTTATGGATTTTTTCACTTGCATTAAGATCGCCTAATTGGGTTGTTGGCCTGGCAGTTGCAGGAGTAGGTTTAGCACTCGGTCTTTCAAATTTCCTGGCAAGCTTTGTTTGGTTGGGATTAGGAGACCATTTTAGAAGAATGCTCAACTTTGATGTATGCCAGCTTTTGGCAACTCATACAATTGTAACTTCTGCAGCAACTGGTAGCGTTGTTAGTAAGGCATTTGCCGGAATGGGTATTCCTATACCTATAACTGGAACTTGGTTAGATAGCGTAGCCGGATTTATGGCAGTATCTGGAGCATTATATGCAGGTTTTAAACTATGGCAAAGCAGACATACGTTTAGAAGTTGGTTTGGTAGTGGAGGACCTTAAATGGACACGTTTGATACTGTATGGGCTGTTGTATGTGTTGGCGTAGTTGTTGGTATTTTGTATGGTGTCCAGATGACTGGAATACCGACATTCGCCTTGCTTGGAACTATGGGTGCAGTCACAATAGCCATATTGGGCGGAGGGTTTGTTATTTTTGCTTTGATTAAAGCAAAACAATCCACTTTAAGCGGAGCTGGATTGGATTGGGCGGGAAGAACCGCAAAATCAAGAGAGACAAGGAACTTTGACAAGCAGTCTAGAAGAGGTCATGCAGCAGTTTTGAGAAACAAAATAAGAGACAAATGGCAGAAATGGAGAGGCAAATCACAGGCAATAACAAAGTGGGAATGGCCAACTGGTTACCAGCCAAAATCATTCAGCGAAAACAGGCTATTGACATTTGTTTTGCTGGATTATGCATTAAGGCTTGACACTTTAATTGCAAAGTGGTACATGATTAAAAAAATTATGCGCGAGAAAATGCAGCAATTGAACAATGACTTGGGAAGGTTTGGTTTTACCGAACTTGAAGAAGAGTCTGGCGGCAAATCTTTTACAAGGTCTGCGCTGAGACAGGATATAATGGTATATAGGAGCGGCGGCATTTCTTCTGATGGGCGCAAGATATCCGGATGGGCATCATTTGATAGAGTGCTTCTTGATGAAATGAACAAAGCAACTGATTTGATGTTTGAATCAATTGGTATTATCAATAAGTATAATGCGGAAATAAGCAGGGCAAAAATTCCAGGCAAAAAGAAAGAGCTGCAATCAGCAAAGAAAAAAGCACTAAGCGCAAAAATAGATGAGCTTAATGCAATAAGAAGAAGAATTGATTCAGCGGCTGCTGAAGCAGATGCAGACTACAAGCAATTTTTAGGTGAAGAAGGGGCAGGAAGGATAGGAAGAATAGAAGCTTTTGGAGTTCATCATGAAATACGCTCATTGGTCCTGAATTTGTATGATATGTACAATATTACAGGAGACTATAAGCATCATTATATGATAACGAAGCCAGACGCAAAATTCAGGATAAATGAGCATACAGCAACTGCTGGAGGAGCTGCGCCTGAAGGAATAGAAGTTGACATGTTTGGTGTTGAGGTTGACAAGAAAAATGAGACTGAAGTGGGAAAATCAGTGGCAAGGCCGCAAAAGCTGGTAAATCCAAAGGCAATGTCTTATTTCATTCCTAATTTCTTGGCTATGAGGGCTGAATTAGAAAAGGCATGGTACGCATATCTGCAAAATTTTAGATTAGGGGAATTCGCGGCAAAAAGCAGGACAACTTCGGATTATGTCAAGGCATTCGAAGAAAGAATAGATGTTCATCTTAATGATGACTTGGTTAAATTTACTGGGATTGGCGGAATAAAATTTGACAGAAGAGCTTTGGCAAACCCAGGCAAAATTCCGTTCAAAGGAATAAACGGATTCGGAAAAATAGTTCCTGACAACGAATACCCAATGGTTACTGTATCAGGAATTCAGATATATTTAGAATGGCTCATAAGAGCAAGAGAATGGGACTCAGCAAAAATAATTCAAGATATTTTAGCCAGATTTCCTGATGACTCTAAAGAATTTCCAAATTCAGAAGAAGAATTAAGGGATACTATAAGGTACGCTAAAGGCATGGTAACAACAGAAAAAGTCAATAAGTAAAAATGGCAGTAATTGGCGAAACCAAAAAAATAGAAAAGGATGGTCTTGAAGTAGATAGGCAAACGTTGGAAAGAATATGGCAATTGGATTCAAAATCCTCTCCAATAAATTCGATCCAATATTTGGCAGACAGGAGAGTTGTTTGGGAAAGATATTGGAATGTTCTAAAATCACGTGCATTATTATTTAGATTCAGCAAAAAATGGAATGCCTTTGCCAAAGCGCTCCAGCTTAAATATTTTTTAATAGAAGATATAGGCAGGTTTGAAAACGAAAAATTAAAGGCTTTAAAAGGAAGTGAAAGAGTAAGTGGCATTGAAGAAAATAATCCAAGATTGGCTGAAGCATTAAAAAAATTCAGCCCTGTACAAGAAAATACAATTCCAAGTTTGGGAAGCTTATTGGCTGCTCTGAGCACAAATCCTGAATTTGCCAGGGCTTATATACAAACTCATGGAACAGAATTGATAAGCTGGATAAATTTGTTAAAGGAAGATAACAAGCTTAAAGACGAGCTTAGAAAGCTTGTTATTGAAATTAGCGGAGCAGAAATTGCTGAAATTGACAAGTGCATTGCTGATTTAGAAGCTTGGCAAAGCTTTAGAATAGGAAATGGTATTCAATTTTTCCAAAATAGAGTTAAAATGTACATGGGAGGAGGAAAAACTGGTGGTAGAGGTTTTCTTGGCTTGGGCAAGTTTTTCAAGGATTGGGATTTAGTCAAAAAAATTAAAACATCTAAAGCTTTAAGGATGCTCCTATTCTATCAAAGGCAACTTCTATGGTTTGAAAAAGCAAGAAAAGTTGTGATGTATGCCAGTTGGAAACCTGGATGGGAAGGGTTTAGAGGACCAAACGGATTTTATTACAATTTGGCTAAAGGTGAAAATTACTTAGATATGATTGAGCACACATTTGGAAATGAAAAGGCTGCAAGAGAATTAAAAAATGCATATCCAAAAGCTGGAGAGGTTCCAAAACTTTGGTTACCCTATATAGATGACATACTGGCTAAATTAAGAGACTCTTCATATGTAAATAAAGAGGTAATACTGGATGCTGCAGCTGATTTAACCAATATACTTAAGAAAAGAAGGGGTGAATTGTCAACAATAGACGTTAATGCTAATCTAAAAAAACTTGCAGCTGCTTTAAGAAGGATTTTCAAAGAGGCCGTCAGAAAGTCAGAAAACTTAAGGGCGTTTGAAGAGTTACTGCAAACAGAGCTGGATTTTTTAAAGAAAGAGCTAAGAGCAGAAAAAGGTGAATTCACAAATGCGTTGCTGGACTATGGCGAACCAATATTTGTTTTTGTTGAGGAAAGTGCATCTTGGATTGAAAAAAGAGATAGGACAATAAATTCTTACATAGGCGCTTATGTATTCCTAACAAAAGCCAAACTTCAAACTTTAAAAAGAAGAATTGGGAGAAGAATAAATTTATTCTCATTCGAAACAGACGAGAGAATCAAGATAGAAGAAGACAAGATTCGGGAAATTCAGTCTTTGGGAATGCAAGAGGTAAGAAAACAATCTAGAGAAATTGAGGCTATGGAAGCAACATTAAAAGAGAGAATGGCGCAAGCAACCATGGTTGACAAAGTATTAAAATTGGCTATTCCAAATTATTTCACTAGAAATGGCGTAAGCATTTCAGAGCTGGGATATCTTTAGGGACATGAAACAACAAAAAGGTGAACATTATGGCTGATGAAGAAAGATCGTTGGAAGTATCTGGTGCGTCAAGCAATTTTATTGAGCAGAAAATCAAAAACAGAATCATAAGACTTAGAAATAGATTTGCCCGTACTAAATTAGGAGAAAACCTTGGGTTTATGCAAGAGCCGGAGATAGGAAGAACGGGTGCATCTGACCCAGAGATAAGAAAAGAGCTAGGACCGATATTCGATCTAAATACACTACTGATAGACAGATTGAAAAACATTGAACAAAGGGCGTGGCAAGAATTTAAGGAAAAAATATGGGGCAAGGGGAACTCGGTAGTTGCTTATTACAGGAAGATGTCATTCTTGACTGACCCGGAAATAATTCAATTGGAGAAAATGTACTTTGAATCTGGGACTCAATTTTCTGAAGATGAACAACCTATCCAATTTGGAACTGAACCAACCGACACTATTCATGTCAAAAAATACAGTTTAGGCACCGAAAGAGTTGCTTATTTGGATGATGGTGAATTATTTCCAGAAAATATTTCAGTTATTGGGCATGCAAGGATCCCTAAAATTCAAGAAGACTGGCGTCGCCAGTTTGATGATTGGAGTCAAATTGCGCAGCAGTTAGATAGGGAATTAGGCGGAATTTGGAGTGGCATGAATGCATTGGACAGAAAAATTAAGGAATCATTGGTTCAAATCCGTGAAAGAGAAATTGCCTTTCAGGAAAAATGGCTAAGCCAGGCAGACAGAAGCAGCAGGGATTTGAAGGCGCTGCGCACATCATTAGAGGAATTGCGCCCAAAAAATATCAGGTTTTTCCATACTTATAAAATAATAGCCCCTGTAATCAGGGATCCAAAAACAGGCAATTTGAGATATTTTGCTAGAGAATTTCCAAATTTTAAACGTGAAGATGAAGTTGAAGCCGGGCTTGATGAGAATGGATGGCCACTTGAAGTTGATGAAAATGGTGTAGTTCTATTAGACAAATGGTGGTTGGAGATAGCTGACAATAAATGGCAGGAAAAGATAATAACAGAAGATGGAAAATTTGAATACCCTGCTGGATCTGGAATCTTCTATGAAGGTAAAGGAAAAAAAGGCGGAAAAGAAGTCTGGAAAGCAAAAGTGGATAATGGTGTGCTTAAAGGCGGAATCAGAAGAATTCCTAAAATTTTTGTCAAAGATTTGGATTTACTTCTAGCTGCTCTCTATATGTTCCACGAGCTTGACGCAGTTCGAGATAGCTTGAGGACTGGATTTGATTACCCATATTCTAAAACTGCAATGGATTACTTTCTCGCAAGTGAAGGACTCTCAACTATTTTTTATGAGGGTGACAGAACTTTTGCTCCTGGTGAATTAAGGAAGATTTGCGGACCTATGCCTTATAACATGGGTACAGAGCCTGTAATCCCGAAAGAAAGAATAACTAAAGACTTCAATCCCATGAAGGAGTATAT
This sequence comes from Candidatus Woesearchaeota archaeon, assembly GCA_016185805.1. Taxonomy (GTDB): domain Archaea; phylum Nanobdellota; class Nanobdellia; order Woesearchaeales; family GW2011-AR4. The sequence goes on from JACPMW010000019.1 coordinate 12,473, forward strand.
TGCAGCAAGCCCAAGCGATTTTATGGACGTGCCTGATGATGAAAAAAGAGTGACAAGAGAATATCAAATGAAATTAAACTTGGACGAATATGATTACACAATAGAAAAAGGGATTAGAAAACCATCTCAACTTAATCCAGCCTATGATAGGAGTGCGCTAAATTGCAAGGTTCTTGATTTTCATTGGGGCAGGATGCATTATTATGGTTCCAAAGAAGAGATAAACCAATGGTCGGAATGCCCTTTCCCAAAAAATTCTTCAAGAGGTTTGCCAAAAAATGTAGCTAATAGGCTCCTAAAGGAGTTATATTGGGATGATGCTGTTAGAGTCGGCAAAAATCGGATTGGTTGGGATATCGGAATAAGAAGGCCTTTGGTAGGTGGAGATTTTCCGACTGATTTACTGGGTGCATCAGACTTGATATCTACCAAAAGGCATTTTGAAACCGTTAGGGAAGAAGCATCTAGGTAAAATGATCAATAAACGTTTGCATTAACAACTTTTTGATATTAACAAATCAAGGCTCTGCCCTTTTTACATCCAAGCCGTCAAAATTCCTGTCATAGCTTATAATTTCACTGCAGTTATGCAGCAATGCTGTAGTAAAATGAACTAAATCGCTTATCTTCAGCCTGTATTTTTGACTTCTTTTAACAGATTCAAAGAATAGATTATTTGTAAAATCCATCACTTTAATGTTTGCCAAACTCAATATATTTCTAACTGCCGCTCTTGCATGTGCTTCTGAACTGATTGTTGTGATTTTAGCATAGCTTTCAAGCAGCACAAGCGTATTTGTAACAAGATTTTCCTGATTTAAGATGTTCCTGCATTCCTGTTTTTGGCTGCTGTTGGTGAAAGCAAAAATTATTACATTGGAATCAACAAACTTATTCATAAATGCCCTCTTCCATTTTTTCCAAATCTTCAATGCTTAGGTTATGCTTGGGAAACTTATCAGCTTCTTTGAAAAGCTTTTCCATCTCTTTTTTTGCATCAAATGGCTTTAATACAATTTCACTTTCCTTGGCTTCTATGTCTATGGGTGTTCCAATAGTTAAATCAAATTTTTTTCTTATTTGGGCCGGGATTGTTATTTGGTAGCCTTTGGATATCCTTTTTATCATTTTCATTAATTAATGAATTAATTAGAATTTATAAATCTTTTTGATTGCTAAATAAGTATTTTTATATTTTTCAAACATTCATTCTAAATTAATAATTATATATCTATTAATATAGATTATTTAATCTTAAATAACAAATCGAAACATTTAAAAAGAGTATATTTAACTGTTTCTTTCAAATGTTCATTTATAAATAATAAACATGCTATCCCTGTCGGATAATGAGTTTAGCGTACTGAACTTCTTGGTTAGAAACTTCACTGAAAGGCTGACAATAAGGAGTATTGCCCAGCGCTTGAAATTCAGCCCTGCAGGAGTCTTTAACATTCTAAAGAAGCTGGAAAAGCAGAACATTGTTACGGGAGAAAAGCTTGGGACAGGCTTGTTTTACTCAATCAATTTTGAAAATAGAATAGCGGAATATTTGGCAAAAATTGTCTTGCTTTATTCAGAGGAAAAAATCAATATAGATGTTTCAAGATTGAAGCAGGCAAATGCAGCCATTCTAGACAAAAAAACTTTGCTTCTGATAACTGATAGTGTTTCAGCTTTGGACATTTCAATTTCTGATTTTGACGTAATCACTAAAACAGAAGATGAAGTCGTTGAAATGCTAAAGAAAAAAGATGCTGCAGCACTGCAATTGCTGAGAAATGGAACGGTCTTGTTTGGCGAAGATAAGATTGCAGATATAATAAAAAAGTGCGTTTCGAGGTTTTAAGATGCACATAGAAGTTGACCAAAGCGGAAAGATCGAGCAATTAAACAAAGATACTGTTATAGCTTTTAGCAATAAGAATAAGTACTCTGTCTTAATTCCGCATGAGGTAAAACAAGAAATATTCAGAATATACAAAGGAAAAGTAAAAGAATTGCGATATAGACTTTTCTGTAGTGGAGTTTATTTCTGCTTAAGAGATTATATCAGGGAAAAAGAGCTAATTACAATTTGCTGCGAGTACATAGGAAAAGAAAATCTCATCAAATCGTTTCTGCTTGACTACTTAAGAAAAAGTTACTTGGCTGTAGATTCAAAAATCATTCGCTTTGGCAGCATAGGCAAGAAATCGAATGCCCATGCGGAAGCAATTGATGTCTACAGGGGCAACAGAAGGCCGAATAAAATTCTATCATTAAGCGAGGTTGAAAAATGCTTAAAGAAATGAATCGGGGGGCAGGCAAAACCTGCATTTTTTTCCATAACTCATACCTATCACGATATGTGTTGGAGGGAAAACACCCTTCATCAAGATGTATAAAGTTTGATTCCTATTTAAACCTTTCGTCCAAAAAATGAAGCCATCTAAAAAATCAGGCATTATAAGTTTAATGATTTTAATAGCCATTTTGCTGTCAAACATCACTCATGCTCAATCTTTGTCAGAAGGCATAAAGGATAATATCATCAATTTCAATGAGTTCCTTGAAAAAGGGGAATATGAGAATTATTCAAAGGTCATTGATTTCCTTGTGTTTTCATTGCTTTTCATTTCCATCTATATGATAGGGGTGAGGTATGCTTTCAGGCAATTGAACAAGCCGGAAAAGGTCATTGCAGTCGTGCTTGGACTGATGAGCGCTTTATTGCTCGTAGCTCAAGGGAAATCAATTCTGTCTTTAGTTCCGCTAATTGCCCTGTTTTTGTACTTCCTTTTGTTTACCTTGATTTGGTGGCTTTTGAAAGGGATAAAAAGCAAGTTTGGAAGGTTTTTGCTTGCATTGCTATTGACATTGATTGTTATTTTGCTGATTGAAGGATGGTTATCCGGAACTTTGGAGGAGCTTGCATCACAACTTGAATAAAATGAGGCTGAACAAAAAAACATTGATATTGCCGATTTTGATATTCGTATTGCTGGCAACCATAGTTTATGCCAAGTCATTTGCTGATGTGCTTGGGGAAAGCTTGGCCCGGATAAACGATTTTTTCAAGAACGAGAATTACAAGCCTTATTCTTGGGTGATAGATTTTTTCGTGTTTTTCGCTGTTTTCCTGGCAATTTACATGCGCGGCATCAAGTTTGCATTCAAGGAAGTGAACAAGACAGAAAAGGCACTTGCTGTTGTTCTTGCACTTACAACTGCATTCCTGATGATTTTGGGCGGCTATTCCATAGTAAAAATGCTGCCTTTCCTGCAGTACTTCCTGTTTTTCCTTTTGTTTGCCTTGATTTGGTGGCTGTTGAAGGACATGAAGAGCAAATGGGCAAGATTCTTTTTGGCTTTGCTATTGACATTGCTTTTGCTGCTGATATATTTTATACTATTTTCAGCCATGTCTTATAGGATTAGCTGCCCTGAAAAAGCCTTGCCTTGGCTGCCATGGCTATTGGCATTGCTGCTTTTCATCATGTTCTGGATTTTGTTGAAAGACATCAAAAATGCATTTGGAAGGTTTTTGCTCGCTTTATTGTTAACTGTGACTGTTGTATTGCTTATACTTTTCCTTCTCAATACATTTTCAAAAGAGCTTGGGTGTCCTGAAGGGCCTTTTGCCACTTCATTGATTGGAGATGTTGGAGACAGCTTCAAGCGCATGGATTTTGGAACTGGATTTGGGGGATTTGGAGGCGGGGGGCCATCGCTTGCTCCGCTTCAGCAAGTACAGCCGCCTGAAAAGCCAGCAGTCCAAGGGTCGAAGGTTGCTGAAATATTTGAAGTATATCCCAAAGATTTTACAAACCAGGAGGCTTTTGATAAAGTTCTTAAGGAAAGGGGGGGAAAGGGGACAGCAGAGATAGGAGGCAAGAAATATTTTCTTAGTAAAGATGGCAAACTAACAGTAAATGGTCAGGAAGTACCAGAAAAAGAACACCAAAAAGTTCTGGAAGAGAAGGATAAAGCCAAACCTGCTGGAGCTCCTGGCGCACCTGGGGCTACTCCGCCAACTGGAGGAAGCAGCCTTCCATGGGGATTGATTATAGGATTATTACCACTTCTTTTATTGTTAAGTAAGAAAGTAAGAGGTGGCTTAGGTGGACTATTTGGGAAATTAAGAAGAAGAGGCGGAGCCGGTACAGGTCCAACAGCTCAACCATTATCAAGAAGCCATTACTTAATGATTCAGCTAGCAAAAATAATCAAAGGTAATCGAGATGTAATGGCCACCATTGATGAGATACAAAGAGCAAAAAACAACAAGGTAAAGAGCGAAGAAAACAAGGAGAAAATTCTTGAAGATTTACAAAAAGCCAGCCCAGCCAATCTTGGAACTGATGAAGGAAGAAAGTTAATAGAAAAAGAAACGGCTATCCTTCCTGATATTATAGCGGCAGAAGAAGGTATAAGAGACAGGCTAAAGCTATTGCTGGAAGCTGAAAATGAACTTTTAAAGTATGCACGCCCATTAGAGCGTTTCGACCCTGAACAAACTTTAAGGCTTAAAGGAATAATTAGACCAGAGCCTATGCCTACCGTTTTGGAAAGTATGGGAATAATCCACCTAATTTCTGTCTACAACCATGAAGAAAGTGGAGATGAGGCCAAGCTGAGAGAATTAGAGGGTTTACTGAAAGAAGGCAAAATAGGGGAGCTTATGCAAGGGAAATTCAAAATTGTTGAGGCTGACTGGGGAAAAGTGGTTAAATTTAACGAGCATGAAAACAAAGTTGTGGAGTTATTAAAAAAGAAAGTTAAAGAGCAGGATGGTGTTCTTAGAGAATTAATAGACGTGCTTTCAAGGGCTAAAGCAGCCAAGCCTATGGCAACTAAAAAAGAAGAACCTCCGGAAATGCCAAAAGCTGCATAATAATGGTATGGTTAATCCAAAAGAAGAAGGGATTGTAAACAGAATAATAGGATTAATAGAACTAGGAAGGATTGCATTAGCGCATGAGGAAATAAAAAATAATATCAAGGGATTTTTTAAAAGAAATAAGGTATTAAGCTTATCTACTGCAGAAGTTTTAGCATTTTTTCTGAAAGAAGTCAGTAGCGGAAATAGGGAGAAGGCATTATAAATCATAGTCAACTGCATTATTTAGAATTATTACGCTATCATTTAGAAAGGAAAAATTTTGAAGGCGCCTTTTCCGATTTAGATTTTTTAAATGAGCGCCGAGAAGGTCCAATTAATGACGCATTTATTGAAAGGTTAAGAAGGATTGTAGAAGAATTGCAAAGGCTATCAAGTTAAAATATTGCTGTAGGGTATAAATAGCAAACTTTATATATTACTTCTTTCACATCATTTAATTATATAGGAATATGTGATGTAAAATGGATATAACCAGCATTGCCAAAAAGCTTGAAGGGCTGCAGACAGCAGACAGCATAGCAATCAACCTCAGCATAGACAGAAGGACAGCCATCAACTATGTATGGATGCTCAGAAAAAAAGGATTTGTTGAGACAATTCATGGGAAAAGAAAGATAAGAATGTACAGAATATCGCCTTTTAGAGTCAAGAAATTTGGCTATCCCGGGCTTTACGATTTCTTAAACCAGAACTCCAAGATAAAGGTATATCCTCAATATATTGAAAGAATTTATGACCACAAGCCGACTCCAGAGGAAATGATTGTAAGAGCTGTCAAAACCGGAGATTTAAGAACAGTACTTTCATCATTGGCTTTGTTCAACAAGGTTAAGAGCTGGCCAAGGCTAAGCCAAATTGCAAAAAAAGAGAATGTTGGAAGAAAAATAGGGGCTTTGTATGATGCGGCCAGAACAATAATCAGGGTTAAAAGAATGGATAAAAAAACAAGAAAAGCATTGATAAACAGCAAAATACAAGATAAGTTTATTGTAAAAAATGCAAGAACAAACGACTTAAAGCAAATAGAAAAAACATGGGATATTTATCTCCCTTTTAACAATGCTGATTTGGAGGCTTATAAGGAATGATTAATATTGAAGAGCAGATAAGCCTGTTCAAGAATGTAATTGGAAGCCAGCTCAAAAATAAGGTAGAGTGCATTGCTATAGGAGGCTCTGCAATGATGTTTTATGGCACAAAAAGCACAACAAAGGACGTTGATTTGGTTTTTTCAAGAAGTGAGGATATTGAAGCGGTTAAAAATATTCTTTACAATTCCGGATTTAATGAGAGGAAAAATATCAAAGGGATATCCAGGGAAAATGAAGCAGGCAAGCCTGTAATGATGGAGGGCAAGGAAACAAGGTTTGATCTTTTCCTAAATGAGGTCATAGGGTTCAGGATACATGAAAAAACTATTGAAAGACTGAGGGAATCGCATGAATTCGGCAATTTTATAGTAAAAACGGCAAGCCCTGAAGACATATTGATGATGAAAGGCTGCACAGAAAGAGATAAGGATAGGGATGACGCAGCAGAATTGATAAAAAAATTCAATATTAATTGGAATATAGTTTTAGACGAAGCCTCAAACCAAACAAAAATAGGGCTTGCTGCCTTTCCATTATTAATTTATGACTTTTTGACTGAATTGAAAGATAATTACAAAGTTGATGTGCCAAAAAATATAACAAAGCAGCTCCTTATCATCGCAGAAAAAAGATTAGATGAGCTTAAGAAAAAAGGCCAGCTAATAAAAGTAACAAAATACAAATACAAAACCTAAAACCTTATATATTATTCCAGTTTATGCCAGTTAATGAAAGCAAAGACTCAAAGTATTCCAAAAAAGCCTGCTGCAGTAAGACAGTTATTATTTTTCAATTCTTTTAAATTAGTAAAATCTAACCTAGGCAAAGCAGGCTACATCATCTTGTTTGACTTGCTGTTCCTGGCTTCAATCTATATCCTGCAAGTGTTGTCGCAATACGCAGCCCAAGGCATTTTCTTAAGCCAAAATCTGTCGTCGGTTTATATTTTCATTGCCATTTCGCTAATTTACTATTTAATTGTCATTTTTTCTTATTCTTTCTTCAAGTATATTGTGCTGGATTATATAAATTCCTTGTTCGAGAAGGCAGGATTTTCATTCAGGAGGCTTGGGCAATTCTACTCATTAAACATAGTAATTGCGGGGATTTTCTTCGCGATAATGATTCTGGCCAATTTTCTTTTAGCGAGCATAAAGCTTCAGTACAGGCCATTTGTTTTTATTGCCCTTGCAGCCCCTTACCTGCTATTCTTGTACATGATAACCAATGTATCGCACTCTGTTTTCTACCAGGGAACTTCCATAAAAGAATCGCTAAAAAAGGGCTTTGCTGCATTATTCACAAAAATAAGGGTTTACAGGGAGACTATATTGATAATGATTTTGTTTGCATTGCTTTTGTGGCTTTTATTCTATGGCAGCGGCTACTTGATAAGGCTGCTGGCATCCAAAAATTACGGCCTGTATCTAACTTATTACGCATATTTCAAGCAGGCATCCGTAATTTTGTTTGATATAGTTTTTTATCTAATAATTTTGGTAAACAGGATTTCATTCTATTCCTTAGCAAGAGAAGTAAAATAAAATGTTCTATCAC
>JACPMW010000024.1 GCA_016185805.1 Candidatus Woesearchaeota archaeon
ATTTTGAAGAAAATCAGAAGAGCCTTTTTTTGTAACCCAGTCTATCCTGCAGCTTTTGTATCTGGCTTTCAGGCCCGGAAGTATAGCAGTTGTCCTAATAACATCTCCAAGAGCGCCCAGCTTGATAACCAGTATATCCATCATACAGGATGATTTTCAGGCTATTTTAAAGCTTTTCTTTACCAAAAATATTTATAAAGCAGGCTCAATGACTAGGGGTATGAAGTTGAGCAGGAACTATATTCAGACCTTCATATTCATACTTTTGTATCTTTTTGCCGTTTACTTCTGGACCCAGCCATTGCAGGCCAGAAAACTGCCATATGGCGAGTATGATGCAATGTCGCATTTTGAAGTGGGGGATTATATGGCATACAATGACAAGTCCTTCATGAAATTGCCGCCTTACATTGACTTGAGATATGGCACGGACAACAAATTCAAACAACATACTTTGTGGTATCCTCCGCCATTCCACGCATCTCTGGGCATTATGGAAGTGATTGGAGGCGACAGGCTAATTTCCATATTCTTGCTTAACACTATTATGGCAACATTCATCATAATAAGCGTATATTTTGTTGTAAACTCATTGTTCGGCTTTTTGCCTGCGATATTATCAGCCTTGCTTCTCGTTTTTTCCCCAAGAGACTTCATGCCTTTTCTGTGGGGGCAGTGGCCGGAAAGATTTGCATATGCCTTTATCCCGATTATCCTGTACTGCTTCTACAAGTATTTTGTTGGCTATTCAAAAGAAAACAGCAAGCCATTATACCTGCATCTGGCTTCCTTATTTTTGGGAATTAACATGCTCATCCACCCCCTTGTTTTCTTCCATTCTGTTATTGGGCTGGCTGTTTTGTATATATCTTTGGCAATAAAGCAAAAGAAAATTGTTTTTAACTGGAAGCATGTGATTGTATCTGCTGTAATATTCTTGGCATTATTTTTGCTTTTTCCCTATCAAACATTCAATATTTTTCCCCAATTCACCAGAGGCAATGGCGGAGAAAACAGCAATTTTAACTTGGCAAGATTATTCCAGTGGTCTTTAAACCCTCAAGACTACATTGGAAGCGTGCCTGCAGTCTATTTTTCATTCAGGGAAATGCATGGGCTTTGGACTTTGCCGTTTTTGCTGCTCGGCATATTATTTTTGGCTTTGAGAAGGGAAGAAAGGGACATCTTCATGCTGGCATGGCTTGTGAGCCTTTACTTGGTTCTGCATCGGGACATTGCAGGAAAAGCATCATTTCTTCATAGGTCATTGTCAGCCTCTGCCCATATTTTCGCACCTCTGGCAGCGATAGGGGCTGTTTATCTTGCATCATTTGTCAAGCTGCCTTCAAATTTCAACAAATACCTGAAATATGGGATTGCAGCAGTTTTTGTAGTGCTGGCTTTCTCTATGAACATGGCTTATGCCTCCAAAATTCTGAACAAGGACACCTACAATGATTTTTTTGCAACATTGAATAATGAAGAATACCAGGCTGCCCAATGGGCTCTTGGGAATGTTCCAATTTCTGCCAACATAACAGTGCTTGGAATCCCGCACCAGGAGCCATACCAATCAGCCACCTCCAAAAAAATAAGGTGGTTTGCAGCTGTCTCGCAGCATGTCACAAGGTTCTACCATTTGCGCGAGGACAAGGAGCAGCTTTTGAAGTCAAAAGAATGGTATATAATGCTGGACTATACAATGCTGGGCCCCTTAAATGACAGGCAGACTTTTGATGAAATGCAGCAATTTGAAAAAACTAAACTAGTCAGCCATGCACTAGTTTACGATAATAAAGGGATAAGGGTGTATAAGCCATGAATCTCAAATTAAAGGATATCCATGTGTTTGCATTGGTGGCTGCATTGCCAATCCTCATTTTTTCCTACATATTGTTTGGGATGACTGGCATTAGGGTTGCGCTCGGAATTGTTTTTGTATCACTGCCGTTTTATATTCTGCTGAACAAGCTTGAGCTTGAAGAAGGCGAAAAATTTGTTTTTTCAGCCTTGCTTGGGCTTACAATATTTCCCTCTTTAGTCTATATTCTGGGATTTTTAATTTCCTTTAGGCTGGCAATCGCAGCAGCATTCATAGTGTTTGTTGGTATTGCTATTGCAGTCATAAAATATAATAATTCAAAAAAGGTTACTTAATTGCTTGTTTTTTGTTGAGTGCCGCAATTAACCCAATACCCATGATTGCCAATGGCAATAATGGAACATGATACTTTATATTCAAGCCAATCAGCCCAAGGTAATAGCTCAATATGCCAATTGTCCCTGCAGCCAGGGCAATTCCAATTACAATCCTTTCAATAAACTCCAGCTTTTCCTTCCAATACAGCATTATAAAGTAGCCGGGCAGCACGAACAGCCAAAATATTGACAAAACAACTCTAAATATGCCCCATAAACTCTCTTTGAAAAATACAGCCTTGAATATTATAAAAGAAAGCAAAAACAATAAGCCAATATGCTGGAATTCCCTCTTCATGGCATTAAAAATTTCTTTCTGCAATGCAATCTCCTCCTATATTGTTGTTTTTTAGTATCAACACGAAATTGTTGTCAAAAACTTTGCTTATATAGCCTTTTTTAAGCAATTCAGATGCTATCATAAGATTGTATTCTGCAAGAACCTGCTGCCTTGAAACCTTGTCAAAAACAAGATAATTAAAGCTGCAAATGTCTTTTGGCCCGAAAAAATATTCTTCAGGCTTTGATTTGGTGATTTCTTCAAACTTAAAATAAGAAGCTCTCATTACTATGGAGCCTCCGCCGTCACCCGGCAATTCGGTCACGTAATCTCGTTTTATCCTCCTGTTTTGTATTGAGCTTATGAAATCATTGGGATCAACCAGGTAATGCAGCCTTTTTGAATTCCTGAGCAAAGCATCCTGGCTGTATGTGTCGCCATAGAAAAAATAGATTTTTGAGCTTGGCTCTGTGCTCTCGCTTAGCCACTTTAATGCAGACCAATGATAAATGTCCATGACACCTTGGGATGCAGCTTTGCTGAATTTCGGCATGCCGGGCAAATTTATTATCAGCAAAACAGCAATGGCTGCAAATACTATCGCAGAATAGCCCATTCTCCAGTTTTTAACAGGCAGCTTAAGCAAAAAATAAGCCCCAAACCCAAAAAATGCTGCAAGGTATATTGGCCAAAAAAACCTTAACTGGAAAGATCTCAGCCCAAAGCCGATATAATTCAAAAATCCTCCTAAAAGCATTGCAAACCCGAATACAAGCGAGGCATGCATGTCCTTCAGCTTAAACAAGGAAAACAAAATCCCAGCCCCTATGAATGCCAGCAGAATGCCGAAATCCAGAATATAAAACCCAGGATTTCCCTGCCACACAGGCTCAACGGCAAAAGAATAGGGTTGCGCTTTCGCCCATGAGTTTATGAAAATGACAAGATAGTACGATGAAATAAAAAAAGCGACAAGCAAAGCGATTATGGCATTTTTTACATTCTCTTTTCGCAGATTCCTGCTTGCTAACCTTGCAGCAAAAAACAAAACAAGGAATATGATGCCAAATACGGCTTCTGATGTGTGAGCCATTGCAATTGAGGCAAAAGTTATTGCTATGATGATGTAGGATTTTTCCAAGTCCAGCATCATTATGCTCCATGCAAGGGCTATCAGGAAAAACTGGCCAAGCAGGGAAGGCCAATGCCCCCACGTAAATCCTATGGACAATGGGTATGAAAATATAAGCGCAGCCAAAGGCAGCGACATTATTGCGGCATTTTTATTGAAATTCCTTATAATGAAGTACATAATTAATGAGCCGATAATTGCAAAAAAGAGCACGATAAAATATATTGAGTCATAAATTTCGAGCCCCGAAGAATATGAAAATATTACTGCAAGATGATAAATTATTGGGGGGTATCTTCCAACAGCCTTTTCAAACCCCAATGAGATGTAAGGCGCTTCATACCTGAAATTTCCATTGTCTTTTATCGCTTCCGCCCTTATCTGGTGCTGGAATGCGTCTGATGCAAAATAAGCATAAGGAAATTCATGCTTTATCTGGTAATTGAACATTATTCCTGGGCCTAAGTATAAGAGAAGAATAAAAAACAAGGTCAATAATATTTTTTCCAAATTAAATTTGATTTGAACCACCGCTCCCAAACTTTTTTGTATAAACAAAATACCCAACATAAATCAAAATAAAAATAAAAGCGATTAATGATATAACTTTCCCTTTTCCGTAAGAGCCTGGCTTGTACTCAAAAACCAATTCGCCTTTTTCCCCATCCAGATAAAGCGCGGTTATTGCATTGTCTGCCTTGGACATGTCAGCAAGCTTTCCATTAACTCTTGCAAGCCATCCCGGAAAATAGGCAAACCTTTCAGAGGCAACCAGCCATCCTTTTTCCCCATCCAAATTTAAGACAACCCTGTTGCTTGAATACTGGCTAATGCCAATTTCTGTGTAATTGCCTTCTGTTTCATTGAAAATTTCAATTATTTCCTCATTATCAACATTCAATTGGCCGTTCAGGATGTCAGGGACTATTTTGCCCCCATTGGCAGCATACTCCCTTAATTTTCCAATGCTGTTTTGGTCAACAGAGTCCTTCACAAGAAAAATTATGTCAAACCTTTTCAGGAATTCAATGCCATAGTCATTTATCTTTGTCCCTGTGATCAGGACAGTATTTTCAGGCTCGAAATTTTGAAGCATGAAATTGTAAACAATCTGCCTGGCCAGATTGTTGTGCCCAACCACCAATATGCTGTTTGGAGCAACATAAAACCTCGGCAAAAAAAGCCTGTTTTCGTAAAGATAAGGCCCAAAGGCATTCCACACGGCGCATTCCCTGCACGAATTAAACCTTTCTACAAGAGTCAAGTTTTCCTTTTCCAGCTTTTTGTCAGATACGGCATACTTTACATTCAATATGCCGAGCATTTTCGGGCTTAATGCCTGCTGCGCTATGGAAAGAAATGCCGCATAATCATTCACCCAGATTCCTCCCCCTCCTTTTGCCTCCGAAATTCCATTTTGGGAATAATAATTGTAGCCGGCAGCCCCTATAATATCCTTTTGCGCAAGATTTATCGTCCTAAAGGTTGAATTGTCATTCCCCATATGCTCCAGCAGCTTTATATCATTTGGCATTATTATTTTTGCGGATTGCGGAACATTCTGCAAAAGCAAAAGCTCAAGCAAAATAAAAGCAATAATTGCAATGAAAAAAAGATTCTCATGCTTCAGGTAGAACTGGTATTTTTTTAGTTTCTCTGACAGAAAGACAAATCCATAGCCAGCCAAGGCAGATGCCGCAAAGGCAAACAGGACAAGGGCTCTTTCAACATGCCTCAGCTTGTCAAAGCCCGGAATCTTATACATTATGTCTGCTACAAAAGTGCCTGAGGCAAATAAAAGCGAGAATAAGATTACAGCAGCAAAAAACAAAACCATCCTTTTTTTGAAATCAAGAATCCCAAAAACCAACAGGATGAAGGCAGCAATCCCGATGGCGGCAGAAATTTCTGAATATCCTAAATTCGTCACAATTGTTCCAATAATGCCTTTAAGCCCTATGGGATAGCCCAGAAACTCGTTAAAGGAGACATTAACGGCCCTGCTTGACATTTTTGTGAATTCCAAGACAGGCAAAAGCTTGACAGCTGACAATGACAATGCAACAACCGCCATTATAAGCCCCGCAAATATGGCTTTCAGCAGGATTTTCGCAAAATTCCTGCTTGCAAGGCTAAAAGCAAAATAAAAGGAAACGAGCAATGCCGTGTAAAAGAAGAATATCATGCTTCCGGATAATATCTGCAGGGCAAAAAAAATCCCAGCTAAAATGCTGTAAAAAATCCAGTCCCTGCTTTTCAAGGCTTTATGCGCAAATAAAAAAATGAAGGGAATCAGCGCATAGCCTTCCAAAATGTTTATGTGGCCTGTTATGATGAATGAGTGCATCAGGCCGTTGAACATGTAGATTATTGCGGATACAAAGGCAGCCTTCTTGCTCTCAACAGCATTGTTTATTAAAAGATACATACCAATTCCCGCAAGAAAGAAATAAAAAACAAGCGCAAAATTCATTGCAAAATAAACGCTCTTAAAAAGGAAAACCATCAGAAAATTCATATCAAGCATGTAATTCTCAGGAATCGCAAGCAGCGGATGCCCAGAATAAAAATACGGCGTCCACAAAGGCAGTTCATTGTTTTCCAAAGCTTCCTTAGTGTTATAGGAAACAAAAGTCAAGTCATTTATGTAATGGACATTATCAAGAATTGCATCCTTGTGCAGAATCTGGTTTAGGAAAAATAAGGTCAGAAAAGCCAGCGCAATGATGACAACAAGATTAGTGTTGAGCTTTTTCATTTCCCGAAACTATAGATATTCAACTCCTTTTGATTCCTCTTTCCACAGGCCAAGCGCCTCATGGGCCCACTTGAAAGGCCTCTCATTATTCTTCATCAGTCTTGATACGATTGACATTTGCCTGTATCCTGCATTTTTGCCGTAGAGCTTCCTGCCTTTCTCCATTTTTTTCATCAAGGACTGGCTTTTAGTTATATGGTCAATCATTCTAACCATGAAATCGCTGCTTACAGGAGGGACAAGTATGTTGCTTTTTGCTTCAGAGACTGTCTCGGGCCTGTCTGTGCTCAGCCTGCACGTCAAACAAGCTTTTCCAATCAAGTTGAGCTCTTCCTGCACTCCTCCAGAATCCGTCAATGCAGCCATGCAGTTCTTTGACTCAAAAAATTCTATTACGTTGCCGTATTCAGGCCACACATTTGTATGCAAAAAGTTCCTGCTGCCTTTCAGCTTTTCAAGCACACCCCTCATTTTGTAAAAGTCAAGCGCATTTCTGGTGGCGCTCATCTCTATGAAATTCACATTATGCCCTTTTTTAACCAAATCCCTGATTGTCCCGACAATTGCCTTGAATCTTCTTGGCGTCAAATTTTCCCTCCTGTGGATGTCGACCCTCAGCCATTGCCCTTTTTCCAGCTGCGGATAAATGTCAAAAATGCTTTTTTGCGGCCTCTCCTTTCTTTTCAGCTCAAGCGCGTCAACAACAACTCCCCCAGTCACCCATATATTTTTCTCGGGATAGCCTTCCCTCAGCAGATGCTTTTTGTTCAGCTCGACAGGCGCGAAATGGAACTCGCTGCCTGCAGCCGATGTGTAAGTGTCCCATTGCTCGGGAAAAGGCTCGTTTCTCAGCAAAATCCATTTGCCGCTGAATTGCCGCTCGATAAAATTTTCAACATTAACGCTGGTGCATCTCTTCATTATTTCAGGAGCCATTGACCTTAGCCCGGCTTCGGACTGTATGGCTTTTTCAACCCTTGCAAACATCCATGCTGCTGGCACTATTGCAGTCATTATGGTGTCGCCAAGCACCACAGGCACTACAGTGACATTATTCCAGTTTTTTTTCAGGTGCTTTGCAAACCAGCTCACTTTCATCATCAGCTCTGCAGATTTCTGCGCCCCCCTTATGGAAAGGTTGCATGCCACTTGATTTTGCAGGTTGAATTCAGTCAGGCCCCTTGTCAGGACATCATCATAATGCTGGTTTGAGTTTATTATGAAGTTCGGGATTCCAAGCTTGTTTGCAGCGGTAATCGCGCCATAGAACTTGTAGAAGCAAGGCTTTGTCCCTATAACAAATGCAAGAGCCCATTTTTTTTCTTTCCTTGCCTTTTCCATCACTGAGCTTATCAGCTGCTTGTTCAGGTTCAATGGAAGTATATTCGGCAAAAAGCCCTCTTTCTCCTCGGCATTGGAGCCGAACATGGACTCATATGCATCCGTTACAGGAAAAGATTTGTTTTCAGGCATTTTATTGAAATAAATTTGATTTTAATTTAAACTTTTAATTCAAATTATAAAACGGGTCACCTCTAACGCGCTTTTTCCAAATCCTAAAAATGCCAAAGGCATTTTGGGAACTTGAAAATCTATGATTTTCAATTGGTCGTTTTTTAGAGTTTTTTTAAAATATTATTTCATTAATGGTTTTTTGTAATAATTGGTATTTTAATCTTATTTCCTTACAACAACCAGAGTATGCTCTACAAAAGGATAAAACCACTCCCTCTCAACATTATGCTTAACTGCCACTATTTTTAAATTTAACTTTTTAAATACTTTCAGCCATTCTTTTTCTGTCCTGAACTTAAATGGAGTTTCGACATTCCTCAGCTTGTTTGACAGGAAGTCCATCATGTTCACGAAAGCAGAGGGCTTTGTATCCTCAAAAATTATCATGTTGCCTTTTGTGACCCTTGCAGCCTCTTCCAGCACTTTTAGGGGGTATTCGCAATGATGAAGCACATAAGCGATAAGGCACGTGTTGAATTCATTGTTTTTGAAAGGAATTTTTTTTCCGTCATAAACCACCACTTTCATGCCGGCTTGGCCCAGGTTTTTGACATCGAGGCACGTCACATCAGCCTTGTTTTTTTTCCTTATCTCATCTGCAATATAGCACCTGCCCGCGCCAATATCAAGAACTTTGCCTTTCACAAATTCTTTGCAGCATTCATTGATTTTTTTTGCCTTTGTCAGAAGAAGGGGGCTTATGGCAGCTTCAAAAAGGCTCATTTAGCCCATCCCCAGCCGCATTTTTTGTCGGAGCATTTTGCCTTCTGGATTAAGTCTTGGGGATAGTCAGTTTCTATTATCTTTTTCTTGCAGATTGGGCACCTGTGCAGCAAATGCACATTCCAAAACAGCCTGAAAAAGTTTTTTGTATGCCAGATTATGCTTGCCATCTTTCCTACCTTCTCCTTATGTCAAACCACAGCATGATTATCTCCTTCAGGATGTCTGCAACAACCTTTGGCTTTGGCAGGCTTAATCCAATTTCCCATTCAAAGACTGGCTTGCCCAAAATTCTTGGATAATGGCTTATGCCGATTTCCTTTATCCTAAATCCCTTCTTCCTTGCCTTCGCCAATAATTCAGTTGTTGCAACGCCGGTTGTGCATACCAAGTTTATGCCGTTTATAACTCTTTTGTTGACCAGCCTGAATGCGCAGTCCAAGTCCCTTTCTTTCGCGCCGAATAAGAGCCTCATAATCGAATTGTAAATTCTTGATATTATGATTCTTGTTTTTGGATCGTGCCTCTCTGTCCTGTACCCTGCAATAATGTCATATTTTTCAATGTAGGGGATGAACTTTTTAAATTCATTCAGGTCAAACTGGTTGTCGGAGTCTGCGTAGAAAATGTATTGGAACTTTGCATTTTTGAAGCCCATCATTTTTGCATAGCCAATGCCCTTCCTGTCTTTTGGCTGTATTAAAAGCTTAATCTTGCTGTTTTTAGCTGCAAATTTTTTGACAAAGTCAATAGTGCCGTCGGTTGAGCCTTCGTAGACAATCACCAAAATCTCGTAATCATTTGCAGCATCCTCAAGCACGCTTACCGCAGAATTGAGCAGTTTTGGAATGTTTTCCGCTTCATTGTACGCGGGAAAAAACATGGTCACATTTGGCTTGCGCATTTTAATCCGTAAACCTGTACTTGATGAGGTAATAAGCGGCTTTAATGCCGTCAATCCATGTAATCTTTTTTCCTTCCTCAAATTTCCTTCCGACAAAGTTTATGGGGACCTCATGGATTTTATACCCTTTCTTGATTATCTTTGCGGTAATCTCAGGCTCAAAATCAAATCTGTTGGCCCTTAAATTTATATTTTTTATAACATCTTTCCTAAGCACCTTGTACCCGGTTTCCATATCGGTAATTCTGGCTCCGTACAGCACATTTGTCACAAAAGTTAAGAATAAGTTCCCGAAATAATGCAGCTTGTACATATTTTTCAGGTTCTTCCTTATCGCTTTCAGCCTTGAGCCGTAAACCACGCTAGCCTTGTCCTCTACAATCGGCTTCAGCAGTTTATTGTACTCGTCAGGGCTGTACTCCAAATCAGCATCCTGGATTAAGATTATGTCGCCGGCTGAATTTTTAAGCCCTGTCCTTATCGCAGCGCCCTTGCCCATATTTTTATTATGGCAGAGGATTTTAATGCCCTTTATATTTTTTAATATGCTCCTTGTGCCGTCTTTGGAAAAATCATCAACAACAATGATTTCTTTTGATATGCTGCCAACCTTTGCGCTTTTTACCTTGTTGATTACATCCCTTATAGTTTTTTCTTCGTTATAAACAGGCATTATAATTGAGAGCTTTAACATGGCTCGAGAAAAATATAAAATTGTTTAAAAACCTATTGATTTCTGTGAATACTGATAATCTTATTTATCAATGCAGTTGTTGAATATCCCTTTTCCATCTTTACAATTACAATCTTTCCATTATTTTTCTCAACAATGCCTTTTTCAATTATCTGGCTTAATTTATAATCTCCAGCCTTGACATGGACACTTGGCTTTATCTTCACAAGCCATTTTCTCGGGTCTTTTTCATTAAAAAGAAAAACATAATCAACGCTTTCAAGCCCTGCAAGAACCCCAATCCTTGACTTTTCATCATTAATCGGCCTTTTGTCGCCTTTGTTCAGTTTTACAGACTTGTCAGTGTTGACTCCAACAATCAAGACATCTCCAAGCTTCTTTGCAGCCTCAAGATATTTTACATGCCCAAGATGAAGAATGTCAAACACGCCGTTTGTTGTCACGATTTTTTTATTTTGTTTTTTCAGTTTTTGGACTATTTTGAGGAGTTGGTTTAGGGATTTGATTTTCTGATTAATCATTTTAAAATCCATTCAGCAGCATCAATTAAATTTTTTGTGATATAATCTGCTTTTGAATTTTTTTTTTCGTTCATTCCCTTGCCTGTCAGCACCAATATTGACTTGCAGCCTGCATTGTGCCCCATTTCCACGTCTATTTTCTTGTCGCCTATCATGAATGATTTGCTCAAGTCAATTCCAAATTCCCTGGCAGCATCATCAATCATTTTTGTCTTTGGCTTGCGGCATTCGCAGTTGTCATCAGGAGCATGCGGGCATACATAAGTCTTTTCTATTTTTATATTATACTTTCTTAATTCTTCCAATACCCTATTGTTGTAATCCAAAAAATCCTCGAATTTGAAATAGCCCCTTCCAATCCCGCTTTGGTTTGTGATGAAAATCAATTTGAAATTTTTCAATAATTTCAATCCCTCGACTGCATTTTTGACCAATTTGAAATCTTCTACTTTGTGGACAAAGCCTAAATCTTCGGTCACAACACCATCCCTATCCAAAAAAATAGCCCTGCTCATAAATTTTCAATTCCATTCTTAATCTCTTCAATGCTTACGGATGCAGTCCCTATCTTCCCTACCTTTATTCCTGCTGCAATATTTGCCAGCACAGCAGCTTCTTCCAGATTTGCATCGCTGGCCAAGGCAAGCGCCAATGTCGCCACAACAGTGTCGCCTGCTCCTATAAGGCTGTATACTTCTCTTGCCTTTGCAGGAATATGTGTGACTTTGCCATTTTTTTCAAACAATGACATGCCTTTTTCCCCTCTTGTTATCAGCACATTTGCATTTAGATATTTCAAGAGCTTATTGCCAATCTCCAAAGTTGCTTCATCGCTTCCGTCCTCTATGCCAGCCATCTCGCTTGCTTCCGCATTATTCGGGGTTATTAAGGTGACATTTGAATAGAGATTGATATGCTTTGGCTTCGGGTCAACAATAACTGGCTTGTTGTGCTCTTTCGAGATTTGAACTAAGGCATCGCAAAGCATCGGCGTTACAACACCTTTTGCATAGTCTGAAATTACAACAACGTCAATATCAGGCACGTTTTTCTTCACGAATTTTATAAGTGAAGCCTCAATGTCCTTGTGCACATGCTCTCTCTTTTCATAATCCACCCTCAATAATTGCTGGCTTCTTCCCACAATCCTTACTTTTTGCGTTGTCGGCTTGTCATTGTCTGTAAAAATCCCGTCCGTGTTTATTCCCATTGCCCTTAACTGCTCAAAAAGAATGCTTTTGGCTTCATCATTCCCCGCAATGCCTGCCATGAAGGCTGCTCCATTTAATGCCGATATATTGCTTGTAACATTTGAAGCCCCTCCTGGAGCATAAGTCTCCTTCTGCACATGCACAACCTGAACAGGCGCTTCCGGCGATATTCTTGACACATCCCCCCAGATGTACTTGTCAAGCATTATGTCCCCTACCGCAAGAATTTTTTTGCCTTTGAAATTCTCCAAAATCTTCAATAATCGCTGTTTCATTTTATTCCGTCAACAATCTTCCTATGCAATGTAGGGATTGTTTTTTCATGCCTTTCAATTATTATAAACCCCTTCCCGCCCAATGAGGTCGGCCTTTGGACAACATTCTCCCTTGGCCTGTAATGATCAGTCATGTCAAGGTTTGCAGCGGTTATTTCCTCCACCTTAAATCCAAGATTTCTTGCAATTGTCAAGGATTTCAAAAAAACTTCAGGCAATATGACAGCGCACCCAATATTTAAAATCACTCCTTCTTGAAGCTTGCTGACGCTTTCTGCAAATATCTTGAAATCCTGATAGCTAGTTTTCCCTATTGCAGCCCCATCGCAAGTTGGATGCTGGTGTATTATATCAGTCCCTATTGCAACATGCACAGTAGCTGGAATATTCAGCTTGTAAGCATTCCATAAAATGCTGCACTCCTTGTTTTGCAAGTTTAATTCATCAATCTTTTTGCCGATTGCATAGCCCATGCCACAATTGCTTTTTGCACCTTCTTTTATTGCATCATTCAATACTCTTCCAGTCTCCTCAATCATCCCGAAAGTTCCGTCTTCTATGGTATCTTCAACATATTCAGAAGTTTCCCCAATCAAAGCAAGCTCAAAATCGTGGATTGGCCCAGCGCCGTTCATCGCAATGTGTTTTATCACGCCCTTTTTCATTAAGTCGATGATTAGCAGGCTCATTCCTGTTTTTATCACATGGGCTCCCATCATGATGATAATCTGTTTATTGTTTTTATGGGCAGTTATTAACCTGCCTGCCAATTCATTAAATTCGCCTGAGCTAATCATCACCTTGGAATTTTCCGGCCTAATCAAATCACTTAGATTAACCTTGTTCTTTCTCTTTTTTATTGATATTGTTTTTATTTTGCTGAAGTCTAGCATTTCTTTCAACTAAATTCCCTGTCGACAAATTCGCAGATTATGTGAAAAATCATCAAATGGTTCTCTTGGACTACTGGGGTATTGCTTGATGGTATCAATATCTCTATATCGCAATTTCCTTTCATTTTGCCGCCGTCTTTTCCAAGGAGCCCAATTACATGAATTCCCATTTTTTTTGCTTCCTTTGCAGCCCTTATTACATTTTCCGAGTTTCCACTTGTTGATATTGCAACAAAGACATCCCCCTTTTTCCCGAATGCCTGCAGCTGCCTTTCAAATACAGTCTCATATTCGTAATCATTTGCCCATGCAGTCAAAAGTGAGGAATCAGAAGTCAGCGCAATTGAAGGCAGTCCTCTTTTTTCATTTTTGTAGCGCCCGACAAATTCCGCGGCGAAATGTGATGCCTGCGATGCGCTTCCACCATTGCCTGCAAGAAGAACCTTGTTGCCGCCCTTGAAAGTATCCACAATCAATTTCGCGGATTTTTCTATCTGGCTTATCAGCGCATCGTCCAGTAATAAACGCTTTGCGTCCAGACTTTCCCGAATCATTGTTTTTATTTCGTTTTGCATGGGAAACACTTTAGTATGAATATTTCATACTTTAATCATAAAGATTATTTAAATCTTTCTATTTTTATATATAAACAAAAGATTTATATAGTAATACTTTCTACTACTTTTTCATACTCTATGAGCAAGGCAAAAATAGCAATATCGGTTGACAATTCATTGTTGAGGCTTGTTGACTCAAAAGTGGATGGCTCTGTGATAAGAAGCAGAAGCCAAGCCATAGAATACTTCCTGAAAAAAGGCCTGCAGGAGCAGTCAGTAAGCGTTGCAGTTTTATTGCTTAAGGGAGAGCACCAATCAATAGCGTTGAAGAATATCAAGGATGCGTCTTTAATTAAGCAACAAATTGAATTTTTCTCAAAATATGGAATAAAAACAATCTACATTGTAACTCAACACACTAAAAATATGAATTCACTTCTAAATGAGATTTCTGATTCCAAGATAAATGTTGAAATTATAGAAAAACAATCAAAAGGAAATGCAGATGCGCTAAAGGCAATAAGAGATAAGGTAAACAACAGCTTTGTTGTCATGTCAGGAGACACATACAATAGTTTTGATTTGTTTAAAATGATAAAGAAGCATGCAGAATCCGAAAAATTAGCCACAATGGGATTGATGACAAGGGAAAAGACAAGCAGCTACGGAACTGCAATTTTAGACGGGGACTTAGTTGTGGATTTCCGGGAAAAGCCAAAGCATTATTCCACCAACATAGTCAATGCAGGAATTTATATCTTCAATCCAGAAATTTTTGAGTTATTTGAAGATTCTGTTTCCTTGGAAAAAGACTTGTTCCCGAAGATTGCGAGAATGAAACAGTTAGTAGGATTTTTTACTTATGGAGAATATTTGCATTTGGGGGATTGATATTATTTTCCCGATCTCGGAGAACCATACAAAACGTTGTTTATAGCACCTACAAGATGCCCTGCGAATTCGAAATGTCTTGGTGATGTATGTCCAGTCGCTCTTTGAATTGCGTACACCATTCTATCTAATCCACCCTTGTGAAGTGGAGGCCTTGGATCCATACTTACATTTGGAGCCTCTCTATTGGCCCACTCTCTAATTGGGTATAACGCTTCATGAGGAATTCCTACCCAGATTTGAGGTCTATTAACAACATCCATAATTTCTTCTGGGGCCTCAACTCCCATAAGCCTACTTTCCATATAACGAGAATCAAAATGAATAGGTGAATCATGGACAGATTGACCAATACGTCCTCTTATACCGGGAGTAAAATCTCTAGAGTCTACTGCTATAAAAGGGCTCTTCCCAACAATTCTTGCTAGATTATGACCTTCTTCCCTAGTTATTAAAACAGCATAAACTTCAGCTGGATAATTAGTGGCCAAACCCCTTTCCCAAAAATCTTTTTTTGCTGCAACTATTCCAACTACTTGAGGATACTCCCCTTCATGTGTAAGTAGTTTTGCTTTATTTACTAATTCATCATCGAATCTTTTAGGTTCCGGACCAATTCCTAGCTTTTGAAGATATTGAGTTAAAAGTTCTGCTCGCTTAAAGTCGCGAGGTGATGTAAAACCAAATCTCTTTTGAAATCCATACAGGAACTGAGTTACGGGATTTTCAAATTCAGGTGGCCAAGGACCATTATAAGGATCGCCCATATCGGCACTATCACGAAGTGAACGCAAAACATTATCACGAACTACTTTCCAATCTCCAGGATTTTGAACTATATCGGATAGTTCAGGCAGAGTTGGACTTGGTCTGATCATTTGACTTATAAAATGAGCGTCATAGAAAATAGGTGTTCCGTGAACAAGACTTCCAATTCTTCCCCTCAATCCACGCGTAATTCGCCCATAATGATTTCCAGCAACAAAAGAAGCATAAGGGCCATCTCCGTAAACCACAGTTGCAAAAATCTCGCTTGGCATATCAGGCAAATCTTTTTTTGTACGTGATCTCCATTCCTCTGGTAGGGCTGTAACAACTCCAACTACAGCTGGATATTCTGGATAATCTTTAGGATCAGTAAGAAGTTTTGCTTTACCAATTACACCTTTCCTTACCCAACCTTTAGGAGTTAGTTCCCAATGATTGGTATCTCTTTTAGTCCCATGTGCATCTGCTAACATAACCATAATCTAGAATAATAAACACTTCTTTATAAATCTTCCTATTTTTACCACTAAAGAATGATTAAATTTTTCAAACCAACTTCTCCACTTCCCTTAAAGCATCATCAACACTTATGTTCTTCATGCATTTCTGGTAGTCATTGCTGTTTCTTGGATACAGGCAGTCTGGAATCTCTCCCTTGTGGACATTGATGCACGGGCTGAATTCGCAATTGTATCCTTTGTACAGGCCCATGTTACCTTTTCCGTAAGGTCCAAAGCGGACAGGCAAATTTGGCCCGAACAGGCCAAGTGTCCTGACCCCTTGCGCTGCTGCAATGTGCATTGGCCCGGCGTCGTTGCCTATAAACAGGCTGCATTTGCCTATCAGATAAAACAGCTGATTCAGGGATATTTTTCCAGCTGTGTTTACTGTGCTCTTGTTTTCCATTTTTTTTTGTATGCCCTCAATCAAATCAAGCTCATTCAAGTTTCCAACAAAGATTATCTTTGCCTTGTGCCTTTCAATTATCTCGTCGCAAAGCTCCGCATACCTGTCAAACGGCCACATTCTTGCTTTTGCAGACTCGGCAGCACCGGGAGCAACGCAAACAATAAAGTCTCTATTCTTAATTTTATTATTTTTTAAAAATCTGTCAATGAAGTTTTTGTCATTTTTTGAGAAATTCAATTTTGGCAGCTGGCTTGCTTCATAGCTGATGCCCAAGACTCTGGCCAAATCCAAAAAGGTCTGAACAGCATGCTGCTTGTCGTTATATTTGACGGCATTTGTGTACAGCTTCGCCCTTGAATTGTGGGAATAGCCTATGATCTTTCCCCCCGCAAAGAATGAGATAATCGCGGATATGTTCAGGTACTCCTCCATGTCCATAACCAAGTCATAGCTTTTCATGTTTTTTAAAATGAAATTCACAATTGAAAATGGGTTTAAATTTATCAGAATAACATTGTCAATATTCCTGTTGCCGTAATAAACTGCCCTGTTTCGTGATGTAGCCAATACGTTTATCTCGGCCTTTGGGTATTTTTCTCTCAATGCCTCAATTGCTGGCAAGGTCAATATTGTCTCGCCGATGCCCCACAGCTGAACAACCAATATCCTGTTGATTCCATTGCCTTTAGGCTTTCCCCTGAACAAGCCGAGGAAATTGCACAATAAACTGCCAACATACCTGTCGATGGATTTTATTATAAATATCATGGGTAAAGTAAAATTGAGCTATATTTAAATCTATAGAGAACTTTGAAGGCTGATACATTCCAAAATTCCCCATATTCCAAAGAAATTACCTCTTCTTTTTCCTGATAGCCAGCTCCCTTACAATTGCCTCAAGCTGCTTTTGGGTTTTTCTTGAGGCAGTATATGTGTAGAAAATCGCCAATATCAAAAAAAGGAAGCCGCTGATCACAAGCAAATCCAAAGCCCTTAAAAAGCCGAAAGTCTTTACTATGGGCTCTAAGGCGTAAGGGAAAAGTGCGGCTATAATGAGCAATATCCAAATAAGCACCCAAAAGCTGAATTCCCTTACTGTAAACTCCTTTTTCTTATAATTCAAAAAAGAATAGTAGATCATGAACAGCCCAAACAAAAAGCCCGCTATTTGTATTCCAATTGCCATTTTATCTTTTGAACAGTTTCCACTTAATCATATTAAAAACAATTTTAATTCCATCAATGATTGTTGTGCCCTTGTATTCGTCAGAGTAGATTGTTTGTATGGGAATCTGCACATATTTTAAACTTTGCCTTCCAGCCCTTGCTATCATC
This sequence comes from Candidatus Woesearchaeota archaeon, assembly GCA_016185805.1. Taxonomy (GTDB): domain Archaea; phylum Nanobdellota; class Nanobdellia; order Woesearchaeales; family GW2011-AR4. The sequence continues at coordinate 17,566 of JACPMW010000024.1, forward strand.
TCTGACTCCATTGAATAATCGCTGGCGCTCCACCTGATTTTTTTATAGGCTTCTTTTGAAAATGCGCGGAAACCGCATTGTGTGTCATTCAGCTTTATACCGTACAGGAAAACCGTGATATTTGAGATAAACCAATTCCCAAAGCGAAGCACAAATGGCATTTTCCTGCTTGCTTTCCTGTAGCTGAATACAATGTCATATTTTTTCAGCTTTTCGGTAAATCTTGGAATGTCGTTTGGGTTGTGCTGCGCATCTGCGTCAATCGCAATAATTGATTTTGCCCCATTTTTGACTGCAAAATCGCATCCTGTCTTGAGGGCGGCGCCCTTGCCTAGGTTCACTATATGCTTGAGCACAATGGCGCCTGCTTGCCTGGCAAGTTCATTTGTCTTGTCAGTTGAGCCGTCATCGACTAAAACAACATTGTTGACATATTCTTTTGTTTTTTTAACTATTCCAGCGATGCTATGCTGCTCGTTATAGGCTGGAATTACAGCCCAGACATTGCTTGTTTTCATTTAAGAACTATTTGTTTGAATTGACACTGAATCTTCAAAATTTTGTTCATTAATCGGATTCAGGTATTTTATATAATCCTCAATGATGGTGGTATTCTTTCCTTCCCAATCAACTTTGTAAGTGTATATGTCTGTTCCGGTCAATCCCCTCTGATGGCTAAACAATTTGAAGTACTTAAGGCCATGGCCCTGCATATAAAACATTCTTGTAAACATAGAGCCTGTTAATTCCCTGCTTGTCAATATGGCTTCCGCTTCATTTTCATTTTTTGGCACTATTGTTATGCCGAAATCCAAGACACTGCCGTTAAACTCCTTTTTAATCAACCCATTTTCCGTTGTAAAAGCAGCTATTCTCGGCCTTACAATGCCCTGCTGGCCAAAAGCATATGCATCATAATTGGAGATATTCACCAAAAATCCATTGCTGCAGGCATAAACTCCTTGGCTGTTCTTGCTGCAGCTTATTGTTCCGCCGTAGCCCGGCCACGGGGCAATCCATTCGTTTGCTCTCCTGTTTAGGGTATTTGAATCTTCTATGCCCAATATCTCCTGGATTTCAAAATAAAGGTTTTGGGCATGCTGCTTGGTGTAATTAAATTTCTTAACCATGTACTGGACAGCATCCTCTTCTTCCATATTCCTTGCATTCTGCCATATGTCAGCCCTCTCAAAATTCCAGGAGCCAAAATGGCTCCACACACCGGATTTGCCAATCATGTCTTCTGAGGCAATGACATAGGCTTCAGGTTCAAGGCAATGGGTAAATTCAAGTACCTTGCGGGCCTGCTCTTGTGATAACTTATTCTCAAGCAGCTGTTTGTTTGCAGCTGCTTTGTCCAGCAATATTATTTCTTTTACAATCCTATAGGATTCATGCGGGTCTTTTTTTATTTTTTCAAGCTCGTCAAATGCCTTATTGCTTCCGCAGTCAATCATCCTCAAAATGCCGGCAGCTTCCCTCTCATTATCCGTCATAAAAAACCTGCCAACCCAGTGGGATGTCGGCCATGTTTGTGTTGTCCCGTCAAAAGTAACGGGCCTGTCGGCAATAGCTTTGAAGTGATGTCCAAAGTCCCACCATGATGTGATGATTGCATTCTCCTTGGAGTCCTGCTTGATGGAAATTAAGGTGTTATACCATGCATCATTTATGATGGGGATGTCCTGGCCTGCTGCGCTGATTGCGCCGGTTGCCGGAGTTATATAGATCGACAGCAGCAAAATGACGAGGATTGAAGCACTTATCAGCTTATGTATTCTAAATTCCTTGGTTAGCCAGCCTGACACATAACTATAAGCTTTTCCAAGCGCAGCCCCAAACGCTACGCTGAATGCAGGTGCAAGCAATATAGTAAACCTGATTCCTTTAATGCTTGCAAATATTGTTGATGTTATCCAAAGTGTAAGCAGAAGCGAAAGCTTGAAATCGTAAGAGGCATCTTTTTTGTAGATTGAAATTGCAACTCTTAGAAATACAGGCGCAGAAATCCATAGGATAAATGCGTAATCCGAGAACTCAATCCCGATTCTTTTGAGCATAAAGTAAAGCCCGTAAAACAAAATAGTCCCTATTATGTAAAAAAAATCAAATCTCCTAAGGCCGCTGACCCTCTTTATTGTCAAAATGAGCCCAACCAAGCCTATGAAAAATAAAAATGGCCCGCCGACAGAGTTGATTATAGCATTAAGCGAGCCTTCGTTAAGCTCCGCAACAGTTGTCAAGACATTCGGCCACAGGCTTATCGCTCCTACCGGGGCCTTTATTGAAGGAAAGCTTAATGGGCCAAGGAAACTGTTTCTGAAAGTGCCCCACCCTGAAAAGAGCGCAACGAAAAGTGCGCTTGAAATGAAATAGCCTATGCCAAAAATCAATGTATCCCTAAGCTCAATGTTTGAAAAAATATGCCTTGGATCTTTCTTGATTTCCGCAAAATTTGCCAAAAACAGATATGTAAAAGTTATGCCGACTGCAGCAAGCAAAAAGTCAAAAATATACCACCACCCGCTCCAAGCGCTTGCATACAAGCCTGTAAAAAAGCCGGCAAGCGCTGTTAGAATTAAAATTTTTGCCATGCTTTTAACGTCAATGCTTGCCACGAAGAGCCATGTGATAAGCAATGGAAAGAATATGACCCAAATGTCATTATCTGCATGCCCAAACAATGTTCTTCCCAAAAAAGAGGCGTTTACAGCCATCATCAGCCCGGCAAAAAACCCGCCTATATTTCCTGCGATTTTTCTCGCTATCAGGAAAACAAGCAGCACCGATAACGCTGAAACAAGCACTGGAAGGTAAAAGGCTGAGCGCATCAAGCTTAAGTCAGGAACAAAAAAATGCACAAACTTGTAAAAATATGCCAAAGAGTATGCGTGAAACATGTCGGGAAACACAAACCTTCCTACAGGAGCCAATTGATGGTTGTCAAACGGCTTGCCATCCTTTAATATATCGCCAGGATGCCCATGCTCGACTATATTTTTTGCGTACCTGACCCAATAATAAGGGTCTATGTCCGGCATGTAGTTTTTTCCGTTTTCATCCTGAAAAAAGGATTTGAAATAGGCCGATGTCGCTTTTATCTGCTGGTCTATCTGCGCATTGTTCTGGCTTGTTATTTTCTGCAATTCTGCATCAATCAGCGCATTTTTGTTTGCCTCAGGCAGGTTTGGGTATTGCTGGCTGATTGAAGCCCCTATCTGCGATCTTATGTTGTTGAGCACGGTGCTGGACGCCCACGAATCGGCAAAATGCAGATCGCCGGCTTGCATTCGTATATATATCGAAAAAATTATGGGAATTAGTGCGATAAAAACAATTCCGTACTTTTTGAAGAAATCAAAAACCTTGTTCCAATTTATCCTTATATCCTGCTCATCGCTCGATTGGTCGCCTTGCTTAAAAAAATTTTTAATCTTTCCAAAATCAAAAGACAGCTCTATACCCTCATCTTTGCTTTCTTCTTTAGCTTCATGCCCCTCTTTTTTGGACTCGTCACTTTTCTCGGATTTTGCCCTGAAAAAATTCTTGATCTTGCCAAAGTCGATATCTATATCTTCGTCTTCTTTAGAATCCATTATGAGTAGCCACCTCTCCCAAGGGAAGGAGCATTTATTAAAAAGCTTTTGCTAGCGAAACATAAATCTTGAGAAATGCAAAAATCTTGGCTCTCTAAGCAGCAAATTTGCCACCAATGGTATGGGGGTGTCCCTGTCATATTTTTTCAGCACTTTTTTAACCTTTTCTTGGGACATCAGGCCAAGCAGCTTGTCATAATCCTCGTCAGAAAATTTGTTTAGCATTTCCCTTATCTTCAAGTG
>JACPMW010000032.1 GCA_016185805.1 Candidatus Woesearchaeota archaeon
AGCAGGCTGAATGAATTGAAAAACCTGAGCTATGAAGAGCTAAAAAGGAGGCTGAGGCTTGAAGGGGACTTTTGCATTTACATGGAGGATGAAAAAGGCAACCTAGTCCTTATCAATAACAGCTATAAGGGCATAGGGTCCCCGAATATAAACCTTAGCGGCACTCCCTGCAGCCAAAAATAAAATCCCTTGCCAAAACAAAAAATTATAAATACTGCTTTCTGAGAATTTAAGGCGATGCTAAAAAAAAGAGGATATTTCTTTGTGCTAGACGCAATGCTGGCCTTGACAGTGCTTGTCATAGGTGTTTTCCTTGTCACTTCATCCTATGTGGATGTGCCCCAGCCGACACAGGTGAGCTTGCTTTCCGACGATGTTATCAATTTTTTAGCCAGCACCAAAATAAAGGACCTTAACAACGCCTATGCCGGCATCGGAGGCACTCTGTGGAGCCAGGGGCACATAAAAGACGCTGACAACACCCTTTTGCAGCAGGCTGGCGAGCTTTATTCAACAAACAAGCAAGATATAGCCGAGAAATTCATACAAAATGTTTCTGCAGGCATAGTGCCCCAGCAATTCAGGTATGAGGTTTGGATTGACAATTCCCTTTTATATCCAAAAACGCCTTCACTTGAGCATATCAAATCAAAAAACAGCACAGAAATATTGCTCACCTCCAAAAAGCTCACGTTCGGGATTCTAAACAGGTCCACAAGCGACATATGGGGCCCGTACAAGGCGGAGGTGTTTGTATGGGAAAGATGAGCAAGAAAGGAATATTCTTCACTTTCCTGGCAATAACCATCATGGCTATCTTTTTGCTGGTATTCACGCCCCAGGCTGACATAAGTTTGCAGAGGAATACCCAGGCAATAGCTGCGAGGATAGGCGCTATGGACAATTATGTGAACACTTTGGAGAATGATTATTTTGAGACTGTATTGAGGGCTTCCACCCACAAGGCAGTCTTATCCTTGATTTATTACATGAATTCCACAGGCTCTTACATTCCAAATTTTGACGCCTCTTTTTCAGAGGTTATCACGACAGGAAACATAAACGGAGTTGCAATAGATTCTATAACTGGCAAAAAAATAATGGAAAACAATACACTAACAGACTGGAGCAACAAGATTATTGAGGTTTCGAAAGACACTTTGAATGTAAACACGACCATAACAATAATCAATGTTTCTGCATCGCAATCAAAGCCATGGAATATAGACTCAAGGCTAAGCCTAAATTTTACTGTGCATTCAAATGTTGCAGAATGGAAGAAAAATGCGATAATAACAACAACAACCGGCATTGAAGGTTTGCATGACCCATACTACCTTGTCAATACAAACAAACTCTACACAAATCAGATTAAAAAATCTACAGTTGAATTCAACCAATGGAACATTGCAAAAGCAAGGGAGCATTTGAGGAACGGGACTTATATCCACTGGGAAAACTCCGATGCGCCAAGCTTCCTGATGAGGTTCACAAACACAATCACAAACTCAAGCTGCTGCGGCATTGAAAGCCTTGCCAATCCAAACAAAATTGTGCCAAGCGACCAAAAAGAAAGCTATGCCGATTACCTTTTCTGGACCCACAAATTCGCAAACAACTGCACGCAGCTATACAATATAACCGGCTTGTGGGATGAATTCAGGGGCTTCAAGCTTGACTTTGAGCATGTGACAAGGTACAACATATCATCGCAGGATGCAGTGAGGAATTGTTAGTTGCCACTCTGCCTAAATAACTAAAGTTTTTATATGTTGTGCCAAATTTTAGTATATGGCTGACTTTGTGCTTAGGACAGTTGCCGATGAATTGCTTGAGCTTGTGAAGAAAAACGAGAAAATTTCAGTTGAAGATGCCGCAAAAAAACTCAAGATGCCTGTTGCAAGCGTCCAGGCACTCGTTGACTTTTTGGTGGAAGAAAAAGTATTCGGGATTGAATACAAGTTTACAACTCCATACATCTACCTTTACAAGGAAGGCATAAAAGAAGCGAGAGAAAAAGAAAAAAGCTTTGCAGAGGGGCTTATAACAAAGGAGCAATTTTACGAGAAGGCAAAAGCCAAGAAAGTGCCTCATGAGCACATAGAAAGGATGTGGAGGAAATACCTGCAGCAGAACCTCACCCATATAAGGGATGAATTTTTGAGAAAATCAAGGCAAAAAAAAATTCCTGAAGCCAAAACTGAGGAGCTTTGGAAGAAATATTTGTCATACCTTTAAGCTCATAATGTGAAAAATGGACATTGACGAGTTTTTGGATAGAGAGCTTTCTGACTTAGATTTAGAGACAGGCAAAACTGAAAAAAATGAGCCCTTGGCGGAATTTCAGGACGAGTCACCATTGGCTGAAAACATAAGGGCAGACTTGAGCAAAGGCAACATTGAGCAGGCAGAGCAGGCCTATATGCAGCTTTGGCATATTCTTTCTCAGCAAAAGCTAAAGTGGAACAAGGAGCTTTATGACCAGCTAACCCAGCTTGGCAGGCAGTTTGCAGGCATGCTGAATCAGGCATATGCGGATGCAAAGAGCAAATCAGGGCACATAACTGAACTGATAAGCAGGGCCAGAGCGGCTTTGCAGCAGGGCAAAAAAGAGGCGCCATTCAAGCTTTACTCCGAGATGCAGGAAATATTCAATTCCATCCCAAGTGCCTTTTTTGATGAAAGAAGGATTATCGAAGCCCAGATATCAGACTTTTACAGGGAATTGAAGGGCACAACGGACAATGAGCTCCTGAAAAGAGTGTATTCATTAATAGCCGAGATAAGCCAGCTTATTGACAAAATAAACCTTGCCATAAGGTCAAACGACATTATAAACGCGACTGTCAACTACAACAAATGCATCGAGCTGTACAACCAGGTGCCGGAGGGATTCTTAAGGCATAAAAACTCGCTTGGAATGAGGCTTCTTGAGATCTACAGGAGCCTGAGCATCTCAAATGAGATATCAAATCTTCAAAGGCAGCTGGTGCAGCAGCCCCAATTCCAGCAGCCTGAGATTCAGGTTCAAGGCCAAGCGCAAGCGCCCATGAATGCCGGCGCAAGAAAGGAGCGCGCCAAGAAAAACATGGAAAAAGGATTTTTTAATGAAGCCTTCAAAGACATACAGGAGGCGCTAAAAATAGAGCCCAATGATGCAGAGGCAAAGGCACTGCAGGCAAAGATAAAGACACTGCAATAAAATTTAAAATTAATCAAATAAAGACGCATTACCAAAAATTAAATCAAACACGGGAACGACCTCTTGCTGCAATCGCGTTGGAGGTAACCCGTTTTTGATTAATTTACTGAATGTATAGGTGAGGTTTTGCGTGTGGCAGGACAGCAAAACCGAGCACAATCTATTGTGAGCGCGATAGCGCGAACGGATTGAAAATTTTAAAAGAAGTGGTTTAAAACTTAAAATGGAAAAGGGGGAGAAGATAATTGACGCCTATGAGCTGAATGTAAATGACATAGTGGTTGATGTTTCCATAACATCAAGGGAAGAGGAGCCTGTCCCCCTGTACAAAATCTCCATAACAAACATCAGCGACACCACAAAGATAATTCTCGAGAAGATAAGGGATGAGTTTGTTGCAGAGGAAACGAAGACCTTGAGCGAAGAGGCAAGTGTTTATGACATACAGGAGCAGTTCAAGGCCAAGATACTCAAGCTGCTTGCCAAATATTTTCCAAATGCAGACAAGAAGACAATGGACATGCTCATAAATTACATACTTCAGCAGAATATCGGCCTGGGAAACCTTGACATTTTGCTCAAGGACACAAACCTTGAAGAGATTGTGATTAACAGCGCAAGGGAGCCTGTGTGGGTTTACCACAGGAGATATGGCTGGCTTAAGACCAATGTGCTTGTCCCAAGCGAGTCAAGGATAAGGCATTACTCCACTATCATCGGAAGGGATGTGGGCAAAGAAATAACAATCCTAAACCCATTGATGGACGCGCATCTCAAAACAGGCGACAGGGTAAATGCAACCCTTTCCCCAATATCCTCAAAGGGAAACACCATCACTATAAGAAAATTTGCAGTAAAGCCGTGGACAATAACAGACTTCATAAAGGAAAAAACGATTTCATATGAAGGTGCTGCATTGGTATGGCTCGCTGTCCAGAACGAGCTTTCAATCATAGTTGCAGGAGGCACAGCTTCAGGAAAAACAAGCATGCTTAATGTAATCTCCAATTTTTTCCCTCCAAATCAAAGGATAATCTCGATGGAAGACACCCGAGAACTTATGCTGCCCGGCATTTTGCATTGGGTTCCGATGGAGACAAGGCTGCCAAATCCTGAAGGAAAAGGCGGCATAGAGATGCTCGACTTGATAGTCAACGCCCTAAGGATGAGGCCTGACAGGGTTGTTGTTGGTGAAATCAGAAGAAGAAAGGAAGCTGAAGTGCTGTTTGAGGCAATGCACACAGGCCACTCTGTCTATGGGACTTTGCACGCAAACAATGTAAGGGAAACAATAAACCGGCTTACCAATCCACCGATTGATTTGCCCAAGCAGCTTCTCTCTGCGCTTTCGCTTGTTGTTGTGCAGCACATCAACAGAAGGACTGGAAAAAGAAGGACTTTGCAGATTGCCGAAGTTCTTCCAAACGGGGATGCAAGGCTTTTAATGCAGCTAAACCCCTTGAAGGACACTTTGGAAGTTGTCAATGAGCCGCTTGCAATTGTTGAAACCCTAAGCCTGTACACAGGGCTTTCAAAGCAGGACATATATGCAGATATCCGATCCAAGATTAACATTTTAAGGTGGCTTGTGGGCAAGAACGTGACTGATGTCAACAAGCTTGGGCTGATAATGTCAAAATATTACCACAACAAGCCATTTATGAATGTGAAAGGTGGATAAGATCGGCTTTGTAAACAGGGTTGCTTCGTTTTACCCAAAGCTAAAGACAGAGCTGAAAATTGCACATTTGCCTTACACTTCAATACAGTACGTGAACAGGAGCCTGAAGGCAGTCTCCCTATACTCATTGCTTTTTACAATTCTCTTTTTTTTCGTGCTGCAAAAGGCAAAGCTTTCGATTGCATTCCTTGTTCCAGCCTTTTTTGTATTGTTCATTCTGCTTTTTCAGTATTCTTTGCTGACCATACGGGCAAAGATAAGGAAAAGGGAAAGGGAGGTAAACAAAGAAGTTTTGTTTGTTGGAAGATACCTGCTTGTGAAGCTGTACTCTGGAAGGCCCTTGCTTAACGCGCTTATCGAGACGGCTGAGAGCAGGGGCATCGCCTCCAAGTACATCAAGGAAATTGTGGACGACATAGGAACAGGGAGCACAATAGAAGACGCATTGAATAATGCCATGATTTACTCCCCGTCTGACAAGCTGAGAAGGATACTCTTCCACATCAACAATGCCCTGCAGCTCGGCATAAATGTCACAAAGCCGCTTGAATCGGTGCTTGAAGAGATAACAAGGGAGGAGGAGCTTGAGATAAGAAAGTATGGCAAGAAGCTCAACACATTGGTAATATTTTACATGCTCGGGGCTGTCATACTTCCAAGCTTGGGAGTTGCGCTGTTCATTGTGGTATCTAGCTTCATCAACCTTTCAATCGGGCTGGAAGACCTGCTTATTTTCACGCTGTTCATAGTAATGCTGCAGTTTATATTCATAACTCTTTTCAAGTCAATAAGGCCGATGGTGAATCTGTAAATGGCGTTAAAAGTAATATTTTTGGAGGAGTTTGGAAAGGCATTCGTCCCAAAAAAAACAATACCCTATTTGAGAAAATACCTCCTTAAGGCAGGCTTTAACGAAGTGCCTTACAAATTTTTTGGAGCGCTTTTTTATGCGTCTGCGCTCATAACAACATTGATTTTCATCACGCTCATCTATCCTTATTTTAAGAGATTCAGCCTTTTTGAGATTTATATATACTCATTCATGGGGTGGTTTCTGGTGCAGCTGTTCTTCGCGATTTTGTTCATTCTGCTCATTTATTTTTATCTTGACCTAAAGATTTATTTCAGGACAAAGAAAATGGAGGAGCAATTGCCTGACTTTCTTCAAGTCTTGTCTGCCAACTTAAAAGGAGGAATGACTTTCGAAAGGGCCTTGTGGGCAGCAGTCAAGCCAAGGTTCAATGTGCTGGGCTCTGAAATGGCAAAAGCCTCAAAAAAAGTCATGACAGGATACGAGATAAGCAAGGCGCTGACAGAGCTTGCCGACAAGTATGACTCATTGATGCTGCGCCGCACAGTCGACTTGATGATAAGCGAGGTTGAGAGCGGAGGCAATGTTGCCAATCTCATAGACCGGCTTGTTGACAATTTGAAGGAGACAAAAGCCTTGAAAGATGAGATGTCTGCATCCGCAATCGCCTATGTGATTTTTATTTCTGTCATTGTTGTGGTTATAAGCCCCTTGCTTTTTGCGCTTTCATTTCACTTGCTTATCCTCATAGTAGGCTTTATCGGGCAACTGTCATCTGCCACCCAGAGGGTTAGCGCCTTGCCTTTTGTGTTTTCAAAGGTCAATGTAGACCCTGAAGATTTCAAGCTGTTTTCCACAATAGCGATTTTAGTTATCTCTTTTTTCTCTTCCCTTATAGTTTCTATAGTTGAGAAAGGCGACATCAAAGGCGGGGTCAAATACATCCCGATTTATATATTCGGCTCAATGGCACTGTACACTATTTTCATGAAAGTGCTTGGGGCATTGTTTGGAGGGATATTATAAGCTGACAGGTATAAAACATCCTAAAATCAGGTTCTGGTGCATTAACGTTTGATACATATTTTTGTAAAAATAAGCAAATTATGACACTTTTTTGGGACAAAAAAAGAATCATCAAGCAAAGTATCTACTATAGAATACATTTTCATCGGAAGATTTATATAGTTATAAAGTAATACTATCTAACTATGAAGGATTCGATAAGCTTCAAAGGTGAAAGAGACCTTTGGATTGATTTTATAGCCAAAATAAAAAAAGAAAGAAAAGAAGTATGGCAGGTTTTAGAGCCTTTCATTAAAAATTATTTAAAGAAAAAATAGGGTGACCAATCTGTGTTCGAGACACCGAAAGGTCGGAGGAACTAAGATGTCGAACGAACAACAAGTTAGTCCCATTGAAGGACAAAAAACCCAAAAACAAATAACCTGACGGAAGCGTCAAATATAAATATAGGTTCTTACGACGGGAATAGATGGCTAAGATTATTAGAACTTAGCTTACGTATAAAATAAAGACAAAAGGTGATAATATATGCCAAAAAAATGTAATGTGTGTGGGGACACTGTTAGTGATATAAAGTGGCATTATGGGGCTAAAATGTGCCGTAAATGTGAAGGAAGGAAAAGGAGCAGGAAAAAAAGAAAAAATGATTAAGACTAACAATATTTATTTATCGGATTGTGTATCTTTTATGAAAAGAATGCAAGGTGATTGTGTAGACCTAACAATTACATCGCCCCCTTATGATAACCTTAGAAATTATAATGGTTATCATTTTCAATTTGAAGAAATAGCCAAACAACTATTTAGAATAACTAAAAATGGTGGAATTGTAATCTGGGTTATCGGAGATAAAATTAATAATGGAGATAGAACCTTAACAAGCTTTAAACAAGCATTGCATTTTCAAAAAGTAGGATTTAATGTTCATGATGTAATGATATACAAAAAAAAGAATACACCTTTTATGCGTTCTAATGCTTATACAAATTGTTACGAATTTATGTTTGTTTTTTCAAAAGGTAAGCCTAAGACTTTTAATCCAATACTGACTGAAACAAAGAGACAAGGGAGAGAAAAATTAGTTGTAAATAAAAGGGCTGACGGAATAAATAGAAAAGTGTGGGGCATATTAAAAGAAGAAAAGACTAAAACAAATATATGGGAATACGCTGTTGGATTACATGGTTCTACGAGTGATAAAATTGCATTTAAACATCCTGCGGTTTTCCCTGAGAAATTGGCGGAAGACCACATCTTATCATGGACTAATGAGGGAGATTTAGTGTTTGACCCAATGTGTGGTTCTGGAACTACTTGTAAGATGGCGAAATTACACAATCGAAGATATATTGGTATTGATATATCTGAAGAATATTGTAAGATTGCTCAAGAACGTCTTAAGGTAGCGGGTATTCAAAAGAAATTACTCCATTAAATAAAAATCAAGAATGTTTTTTCAAATATTCTATTGCTCTTTGAAGCAACTTAATGTCATCCTTAAATCTACCTAAACCCGTATTACAGCTATCACATATCCATTCTCGTCCTTTCCCTGTTATGTGGTCGTGGTCTTTCACTAAGTTAGCAGTAATACGAACAATAGAAGTTTTATTACATATTGGACAAATAAATATATCCTTTGGCATTAAAGTATTTAATCTTCTCTCTTCTGAAGGTGTTAAGAACTTTCCATCTATCATTACCCTACATAACTTACAGCTTGGTCTTGTAGTCTTTCTCCCTTTGGCATCGGTTTGGTTTATATCAAATTCTTTCATATCTTTAAGTTGATGGCATATATTGCAGATTTTTTTATCATATGGCTTTCCAGTCTTTTTAATGTCTAAAAACTTAACATGATTACTACCAGTTTTAACCATAATATTTGCACCAATAAATAAAACAGTAATCTCGCCTCCTGAAATAGCTCTAACTAAACCAACTGACCGCTCTTGGATTTTATCTATGCTTTTTATGGCAACTACATAATCACCTACCTTTAGTGCGCCTTCTTTCTTATCCATAGATTGAATATGGAGAATAAACCCTATTATAAAACTTGCTTTATAAATCAAACCAATCGTACCAATCAGCCAGAATTAGCCTAAATCAAATGACTATGCACCACTACCTAAATCAAAAACTTTATAAACAGTGAATTGGATAAGAAAGATAAATACTTTAAAAGAGGCAAAATGAACCATACCCAGCACAAGTTCTTGACAACAAGCGTTGTTTTTTTGATGATGGTTGCAGGGGTTTTTCTGGCAACCCGGTTTAACGATATAAACTTGGGCGCGATGAACCTTGTCCTTTTGCTGGTCAATTCCTTATTGCTGCTTATCATACTCGGGATGATACTCCACTTAAAGGAAGGATTTGGCGGAGCAATCAAAGGCCAAAACAAAAAAAAGAGTTGATATTAATGCTGGATAAGAAATCACAGGCAGCATTGGAGTTTCTCACAACATACGGCTGGGCGTTCCTTGTCATTTTGATTATGATAGGAACTCTTGCTTATTTCGGCATTTTGAGCCCCGGCAAGATACTGCCAAACAGGTGCAACATGGGGCCTGAATTTGAATGCCTTGATTTCCAGATTTCAGCAACAGACAACACATTCAAGGTCAAGCTCAAGAATAATGTCGGTGACCCTATTACTGTCCAGTCCATCACTTTGGACAGCGAAACTTCCACAAAGTATTCCTGCTCAACCGTCCCCTCAAATCCAACAGCATGGAAAACAGGCGAAATCCTTGATTTTACATGGAGCGGATGCAATACCGCGGCAACAGGCATGGTTGCAGGGGAAAAAGGCAAGGTTTTGTTCAAGATGAAGTATTACTCTGTGTCCAGCGGCTCAAGCTATGCAAGAGAAGTCAATGGGGAAGTCTTTTCAGGAGTTATATAATTATTACCGCAAATTTTATATATTGTGTTCTTTAATTTTGTCTGTAAAAGAGGTATTCCATGCCCAAGTCACAAGCATCATTAGAATTTCTCACAACCTATGTCTGGGCATTTTTCGTCATTGCAATTACTATAGGCGCTCTCTATTATTTCGGGATATTTGACTTCAGCAAGTATTTGCCGCAGAAATGTGTTTTCCCTTCCCAGTTCAAATGCCTTGATTTCAGCCTTAGCCCGGCAGAGGCAAGGGTTAAATTGTCCAACAATCTTGGGGAGGATATCAAAATTACAGCGCTCCAGATAACAAATGACGCAGTTCCTCCCATTGCATGCACGCCCCCCGCAGGCTTTGACTGGCTGCATTCAACGGACAAAGACATAGTTTTTGCATCATGTGCAGGTGGCGGCTATATTCCGGATGAAAGGGTTGAATTAAAAATATCAATGAGCTATTACGCCCTGAATACGCCAAGCAAGCCGGTCCATCTGATAAACGGTAAAATAAATGGGAAAGTCACATCCAGCTAAAAGAAGTTTGCGGCCCTTTGCATGCTGCTCCCAGTCATCACTGGAGTACTTGCTTGTTGTGGCGCTCACATTTGCAATAATCGTGCCCACAACTTACTTGTTCTACAACTATTCAAGGGAATCAAGCCAGGAAATATCCGATGCGCAAGTGGCCAAGCTGGGAAAAAGCATCGTTGACACAGTCGAGACAATCTTTTATTCCGGCCAGGGCTCAAAAACCACCCTCGAGCTGAACATTCCGGATAATGTGGACGGTGCTGTCATCATAGATGGCAGAGAGCTGGTATTCAACATCACAACGAACTTTGGCACTTCAGAGGTCGTGTTTTTTTCTCCCATTAACATGACCACCACAGGCTCAAGCTGCAATGCAAATGTATGCAGCATGCCCGAGCTTGCAAGCTCCGGGCTTAAAAGGCTGAAGATAGAGGCAATAAGCAAAGATTCCGTAAAGCTTGAAGTGATATAAAACAACCCTTCCGCGAGTTGAGATGAACGCGAGCTTGCTCGTCGTTCTCGCAAGCATCTCGGCGGAAAACTTTTTCAAAAAAAGTTTTATCAAAAATGTACCATATTCGATGGCACATAAATTTATAGGCGAGGCTTGAGCGTCTGGCGTGACATGCGAGGCTCGCGAAGCTCGCTCGCCAGCTACCAGCGAAAGCCGAGCACAAAATAATGTCCGAAGGACGGATTGAATTTAAAAAATTATAAAATCAACAATACTTTAAAATGCACCTAAAATCGCAGTCTGCAATGGAATTTGTAATTCTTGCATCTTTCATGCTTCTGGTTATTTTGGGGTTTTTCTCCTTGGCCAGCTCCAGGATGATTGAAGCAAGGGTTGAAGGCAACAGGAAAATTTCCGAGGATATCGCAAAATTCGCATACAGGGAAGTGGAAATTGCAAAATCGGTCAATGACGGCTACTCCAGAGTTTTTGAAATTCCGCAGAGTGTCAATGGGGTTAACTATACGCTAAGTGTAATAGACGGCAGGGAGCTTGTTGTTAACTACCTTGATGAGGAATATGTGCAGTTCCTGCCGATAAATGTGACGGGGAATATCCTGAAAGGCAGCAACCGGATAGCCAAAATCAACGGAATTATATTAATTAATTAAGAATAAATAGTTACAGCATGAAAATTAAAAAAAATTATAAAAATTTCAATTTAACCTATCCAATTATAATCCTTTTGGTATTGATATCAATATCATATTTTGCAGAAGCAGGTGGCGGGAGAAGAAGAGGCGGTGGAGGCGGTGGGCCGTCATGCGTACCAAATCAAGGCCAACAATGCAATTGCGGCCCTTGTGGATGCGGAGGCACAATCCAATGCAATGGCGCTTGCTCTGGTTCAAATCCCACACCATCAAACTACGGCCAATCATGCGGCAACTGCGGCACTATAAACTGTGCTGGTCAATGCGTCAACCAAGGTCCTTGCTCGCCTGGCTCGACACAATGCTCAGGCTCAAGATACCAATCTTGCAATTCCGGATGCCAATGGCAAAACTCCGGAACAAACGCAGACAATGATGCCAAAGACCTGCAATGCGGCGATTCCATATGCGATAATTCTGCAAATGTGTATGATGATACGAGAACACCCACAGAAAATGCATGCACAGACTCTTTAGACAGTGCAAAGAAAGACTTGACACCAATAAAGTCCTCAACAACAAATTCGCAGGGAAGCTATAGCATTGCCAACATAAATTGCGGCACTTACAATCTTGTCGCTTCTCATCCTGGTCATGCCCCGCAGACAAAAAGCAACGTTCCTGTCAATCCACAGCAACAGACAATAAGCAATTTTGGAGGTCCAGGAGAAAGCGGCAGCTCATTGGTTCTTGGCACATCATGCGAGCCGGACTGCACCTACGCTTCTGACAACTTAGTGCATGCATCTTGCGATGGAAAAAATGGCTGCACTTTCTTTGACAGTATCTCAAAGGCAGCCTGCGACAACTCCCAGCCTGGCTGGTTCAGGGAGTACAATTCAACACATTTCATAACCTGCGCTTCAGGAAGCCCGCAGCCGAATATAGAGATACTCGCGAGTGTCAGCTGCACATCTGGAACTTTGGTTAAGATTACAAGGATTGTTGTTTACAACGGCAAGCCTGTAAAATTGGTTGTTACTGCATGTGGTTAATTCATCTAAACATACGGGATATTCTCGTGGAATTTAATCCCATAGACATAAACATAATTCCAGAACAAGCCTTTTTTCCTTGTCACGAATACTGAAAACCCTGCGTCCCTGAACATTTTTTCAATTACTTTGTCATTTGAAAGCCACGCGACATTCGGGATTATATTGAAGAAATCAGCATAGTCAACAAAGACTATTTTTCCCCCGTATGGGAGCAGGTCGCGCATCTCTTTTAAGACTTTTTTCACATCCTGAAGGTAGCCCATCATCCCGATGCTGACAATCGCATCCACGTGCGGGATTGACGGGTGAACCCTGTTTATCTGGTGCTCGTCATGGACTACAATGACATGCGTATGCCCCTTTTTTATAAGCCTCCTTTTTGTTATGAGCAAATCCCTCCTTGACAAATCAGTTGCATACACCCTTCCGCTTGGGTTGACTGCTTCCGCCAAGTGCAATGTCAGTGTCCCGACAGAGCATCCGAATTCAAGCACCCTCTTGCCAGTTATATCGCCGAGCAGCGCAAGTATTTCCTTCCTTACGCTTTTGGGCAGAATTATTTTTTCAGTAAGCAGCGTCACGTATGCAAGCGAGTCATTTATCTTTATTATGGCGTCGGGATTGTAATATATCTCCAGCAGCAGATAGATAGGTATGCCGACAAAAATAAGAGAAAATCCAAGCTTCAGCACTCCAAAAGCATTAGCTTCGCTAATGACCCATGCAGCAGTCAAGAGGACAATAAAAGAGATCAGGGCAAAAGTCCCCATATTTGCAAAAGGCACCTTGAACTCCCTTTGAAGAGACGGTTCCTTTCGTCTCAAGATCGGCACTGCAAGAATCACAAAAACATAAAGTATGAGCCCGAGCGGCAGGACAAGGCTTAGCAATGCCTTGTATCTGCCAAAAGCCATTCCAAAAACAGCAAGCGCGATTATTGTCTGGAATATGATTGCCTTATGGGGAGTTTTGAACCTTGGGTGTATTTCGCTGAATTGTGAGATAAAAAGCTTGTCCCTTGCCAATGCAAGTATCAATCTAGGCAAAGTTATTATTTCGCCGGCAGCGGAACCTATCAAAGCTGCAAAAATCCCTATGTTTACAAGAGTCATTCCCAAATTTCCCATGAGCTTTTCAGAAACCAATGAAAGGGGAGCGGCGCTTGAAACCAAAGTTTGCCATGGCACAATCCCAAGAGACACGATTGCAGTCGCTAATCCCATGATTCCAACTATGATTGTGCCCCATATTATCGCCTTGGGTATGGTTCTTTCAGGCTCTTCCGTTTCCTCCGCCAGGTAAGTTGCAGCTTCCCATCCAAAGAAGCTTTCTGCAATGAAAAATACGCTGACAAAAATCGATGTGGCTCCAAAAGCGAAAAAGGGAAAATAATTCGAAAAATTTATTGCAAAAATTCCGGGAAAGACTATTGACGCAATGACACCGATGGAAACTATGGCTATCACAATGACGACAAACCCGCTTGCTTCTATGCCAAGATAAGCTATAAGATTTAACACTATTATGAACAGGATGCTTATGCATATCTTGAGCCAGAATCTAGACGGGTCGGGAATCAAATAGTCAATCGCCGCAACAACCACAAGGGCTGTTGTCAAATTTCCGACAAGCCATGCAAGCCAGCCCATAAGAAACGAGAAAAACCTGCTGTAAGCGTGCTTGCTGAACTCATAAATTCCCCCGGCTTTGGGATACATAGCTGAAAGCTCGGCAAAATACATGCTTATGTATACAGCAATAAAAGTCAGCAAAAGCCATGCTATAATGGAGGCATTGCCGGAGTAATTTGCAGCGATGGAAGCCCCGAAAAAGAGCCCGGTGCCCATGATTGAGGCAATAGAAAGCGACAGTATGGTCCAAAAACCCAGAACTCTCTTTAACTCGGCCATTATCCTAACCTTTTTTACCTATATGTCAAAAACCACCAACCATAGATTGGTGGCATATTTACTTATCATGATAATTCAGTGGTTTTGAACACTACAAAATTTCACTTATTATGGTGGTTTTCGAGCACATCCAAATTCCATGTAATGTGCTTGTAACACATAGACCACTTATGAAGCATAAGTGGAATTTTGATGTTTAAAAACAATTGTCTATACTTCTATGTGGTGAC
>JACPMW010000040.1 GCA_016185805.1 Candidatus Woesearchaeota archaeon
TTCAATTACATTAAATTTTGTTGAAGTAATTCCATTTTTCACTATTTTTTTTGCTTCAATTCTGTAATCTTTGAGGCTTAATTTTCCAAGCTCTTTTTTCAAATAATCAATATCAAGCCCTAAATCTATCAAAGCCCCGATGAGCATGTCCCCGCTTATGCCTGAAAAGCAGTCGAAATATGCTATTTTCATAAGAATCACTTATTGATTAAGCTTGCAAAATACCCAGCGCCAAACCCATTGTCAATGTTCACAACAACAACTCCAGGAGAGCAGGAATTAAGCATCGTCAATAATGGAGCTATGCCCTTAAATGATGCGCCATAGCCTACAGAAGTAGGAACTGCAATTATCGGCTTTCCAAACAATCCTGACACAACGCTTGGCAGCACCCCATCCATCCCTGCAACAACAACAAGCACATTTGCTTCACCTAATTTTTCCTTGTTATTCAGCAAGCGGTGCAATCCGGCAACTCCAACATCATACAATCTTTCAACTTTGTTGCCCATTGCCTCTGCAACAACAGCTGCCTCTTCTGCAACATTCATGTCGGAAGTGCCTGCGCTCAATACAAGAATATTGCCATTTTTCATTTTTTTACTCTTTATTATCGATATTGTCCTTGAGATTTTATTGTACTTTGCCTCTTTAAAATGCTTTTTCACTTCATTGAACATTTCTTCTGTCGCTCTAGTCGCCAATACATCTGAATTTGATGCCATTCTTTTAACTATTCCAACAACCTGCTCTTTTGTCTTGTTCTGGCAGAAAATAACTTCAGGAAATCCTTTCCTCAAAGCCCGATGATGGTCGATTTTTGCAAAGCCTAAATCCTCAAATGGCATGAACTTCAGCTTTTTTATTGCATCATCTACTTTCATCTCCTTACTTGCTACCCTCCCCATGACTTTCCTAATTTTCTGCTCGTACATTAATCATCACATTCAAATTTCCGCTTTTGAAACTTGCGACTTCTATTTGATTGAATCCAATCTCATTGAATTTTTTGTTTATGGAATCAAAATTTTCCATTATTGTTGTTTTGTCAGCTTCATTCACTTCAATCCTTGCCAAATTCCCAAAATGTCTTACTCTCAATTCCTTTATTCCAAAATTTTTCAGGAAATCTTCTGCCTTTTCAATCATTGAGAGTTTCTGCATTGTTATCTGCTGGCCATAGGGGACTCTTGAAGACAGGCAAGGTGAAGAGGGCTTGTCCCATGCTTCAAGCCCAAGATGTCTTGCCAGATTTCTTATGTCATTCTTTGTAAGTTTTACGTCTTTTAACGGGCTTATAACTTCATTTTCATCGGCTGCAATTAATCCAGGCCTGTAATCCCCTAAATCATCAAAATTTGTCCCATTCAGTATGCTTTTAATGCCAAGCTGCCTGGAAATTTCCTTTAATTTTGCATACAGCTCAGACTTGCAGTAATAGCACCTGTTGCTTGGATTTTTAAGATAGCTTTCTTCTTTTGTTTCTTCTGTCTGAATAACCAAATGCCTTGCTCCAATCTGCGCTGCAGTCTTTTTAGTTTCCTCAAGCTCTTTTCTCGACAATGAAGGGCTGTCAGCAGTGACTGCAACAGCATTGTTTCCAAGCGCATCATGAGCGGCTTTCAAAACCAAGGTGCTGTCTATCCCGCCAGAAAAGGCAACTATGGCGCTGCCTAGCTTTTTTATAGAATCTTTCAGTTCTGAGTATTTTTTGTTTAATTCTCCACTCATATTATTATAAATAATCCGATTGTTATGCTTATTATCCCTGTGCTGAGCTTCAGCAGCTTTTGTGCAATTTGCAGTTTATTGGGAATCAATTTGAAAGGCAATGATATTGCAGCGCTTACCAACACCATCCCAAGCATTGAGCCAAGCCCGAAAAGCAGGATGTAAATCAACCCAAGCATTGTTGAATTGATTCCGGCCAAAACCAATAAAGTTAATGCAGCGCTTCCAGCCAGGCCATGAACCAATCCGATTGCCAGTGATTTTTTTAATGGGGCATGGCTATGCTCATGGTAATCTGTTGATTTGTGGGAATGCAGATGAATATGCTCAATCTCTCCGTGCCTGTGCCTGTGGACATGTATTTTTTCTTTTCTTATTGCAAGCAGCACATTTAGCCCAAGCGCAATAAGCATCACAGCAGCAATAAGCTCAAAAAATGAAGCTAATTTTTCAGGTATAGTGATTTTTAGCAGCAACACAGCCAATCCAGCAAGGAATAATGCTATCGTGTGGCCAAATCCCCAAAACAATCCGAGCAATGAATATTTTCCTGCTGGAAGCTTCCTTGAAGCCATGGTTGATACAGCGGCAATATGGTCTGCGTCAAAAGCATGCCTTAGTCCAGACAAAAAGCCAAGCCCCAGCAGACTTATAGGGATAAAATTCATAAATTAAAAATAATATAACTTTGTATTTAAATATTACGTTTTTTATAAGCGTGTTACGAAAGATATTTAAACAGAAAAGCAAATTTATTTGCCATGGACAAAGTCACAAGAACAGGCATTTCGTTTGAGCCGAAACTATTGAAGCTGTTTGACAAGTTCATCAGGGAGAAAGGCTACACAAACAGGTCAGAAGCTATTAACGACATTATAAGGGACAGGCTTACCCACGGGCATGAAAGCCAGATTGTCGGAACTGTCAAGGTTGTCTATGACCAAAGAATAGGGCATTACGGCAAGAATGTCTCGAATTTGCAGCATGACTACCACTGCCAGATTGTCTCTGCAATGCACACTTATCTTGACCATCATACTTGCTTGGAATTGATTGTTGTAAAAGGGAGCATTGACAGGGTCAAGAAACTGCTGGAAAAGATAAGGAAAACTGAAGGAGTTAAAGAAGCTGAGCTTATTCTAGAGAATAAACCATAAACTTAATAAAGCATTTTCGTTTCTGTAACATTATGGGGAGGTATAAGATACTAGGCGGCAAAATAGTCATTGGCTTAGCTGAAAGGGTCAGTGTGCACCACCCTAAAGGCAACAAAAGCGTAATTTCCAAAATAGACACAGGCGCCACAAAAAGCTCGATTGACACAAATCTTGCAGCTGAACTGAAGCTGGGGCCTGTTATAAAATCCAAATTAATCAAATCTGCTCATGGCTCAAGATTAAGGCCAATTATAGAAGCAACAATTGAATTGGCTGGAAAGAAAATAAAGTCTGAATTCACCTTGGCGGACAGGGCGCATATGAAATACAGGATTTTGATAGGTCAGAATATTTTAAAGGACGGATTTTTGATTGATCCGAATAAATAAAAAACAACTCAATAACGAACTAAAATTCAAACACTAGAGCGACTTTTGACTGTAAACAGTTGAAAGTGAACCGCTTTTGATTTATTGAATATATAGGCGAGGGCGAACGTGTGAGTTGAACGCGAGCGTTCTCGCACGCATCTCAGACAGTGAGCCCGAGCACAATTTATTGGCGAAGCCAGATTGAAAAGTTAACCTAAAATGATTCATTAAACTTGAAAATGAAATCAGCTGTAATGTCCCTTGGAAGCAAAAGCTCGATGATGGTAATTGAAGCAATGAAGAATTACTTTGATTCTGTCGACAATATTGATTTGAGGGACGTGGAAGTAAGCCTTGGAGCGGGCAAGCTTGATGTAATGTACGAAGGAAAACAGTTGCCGCAATACAGCTGCATCTATGCAAGGGGCTCTTTTAGATATGCTCCATTATTGAGGTCGGTTACAAGGATATCTTGCTTCTTCAACAAGGGCGGCAAAAAAAATTTTAAATGAAGTCAATTACCCAATTGTCCTCAAGTTTCCTCATGGAACCCAAGGCAAAGGCGTGATGTTTGCTGAAAGCTATGCGGCAGCATCTTCAATGCTGGATGCTTTGTTTGCCCTGAAGCAGCCGTTTTTGATACAGGAATACATTGAAACTGGCGGAGTTGATGTAAGGGCATTTGTTGTAGGCGACAAAGTAGTTGCATCCATGAAAAGAAAAGCTGTCAGGGGTGAACTAAGGGCAAATATCCATGCAGGCGGGACAGGAGAATCATGCGTGCTTGACCAGAACACAAAAAGAATAGCTATTGACACTGCAACATCAATAGGCGCGGAGATATGCGCTGTTGACATGCTTGAGAGTCCCAAAGGGCCATTGGTGATAGAGGCAAATTTATCACCGGGATTGCAGGGCATTACAAAAGCAACAAGCATTAATATCGCTGACAAAATTGCAAAATATCTTTTTGAAAAGTCAGAGATATTTTCCGCTAGGGATCGGGATGAAGCAACTTTGAAGATATTTGAGGACTTGGGATTAAGTGGAGAGATAGCGCAGCAGATAATAACGAATCTTGACTTCAGGGCTTCAAGAATTTTGCTGCCGAAGATAGTGACTGACATTGCGCAGTTTGGTGAAAAGGATGAGGTTGTTCTGAAAGTTGAGAAAGGGAAGCTGAGTGTGGAGAGGATTTAAGAAAATGCCAAAAATCAATTTAAAGATATTTGATTATGAGACTCTTGCTAAAGATTATGGAGTGAGTTTTATGGCTGGTTTGATGGGTGGATTTACAGTTTTATTCTTTAGTAATGTTATTAATGCAGTCCTTGAAATGCAATGGTTAAAAGCATTAGTAGGTTTTACTATTTATATTGCGATTGCTATTTTTGTATTCTTTGCTGGTTTTTGGTGGGTTAAAAAAGTATTCCTTAAAAACACTAAAAAAGATAGAACTAAAGATGGGAAAAATTTTAAACCTTTTAAATTTTTATTTAACTTCTTTCACGACTACTTTTGGGCAATTGGAATAAGTTTAATGATTGTTGGTGCAACAAAAATTTGGGAAAACTCTTGGGGTATTCTGATTTCTGGATTTATATTTCTTACAATTGGTTCTGTATTTCGAGCATTAAAAGATTAGCCTATAACTTCAAAAATAAAAACTCAATTCTTTATTAAAACCTAAAACCGCAACCTTTTTATATTAGTTATATCTAATATCTAATTATTATATTATAAATATAACTAAAATGATTATATTAAAAACAAGGAAATGGGGAAGCTCGATCGGAATGGTTATTCCAAATAAAGTAGTTAAAGAGCTTAAAATCAGGGAAAACCAGGATGTTATTGTAGATATAAAGCCAAAGGAAAATCCCTTAAAGGAATTGTTTGGCTCAGGTAAGTTTAGCAAGCCTACCGAACAAATTCTAAAAGAAATCAGGGGCAAAGAAAGCAAGTTTATCTAAAATGCTCTGTTTAGACACTTATGCCCTCATGGAAATAAAGCAAGAAAATCCTAAATTCATCCACCTATTAAACGAAAAATTTGAGCTGCCTGATCCCATCATGGCCGAATTCTATTCTGTCCTTTATCGTGAAAAGGGTATTTCTGAAGCAGATTATTGGCATGAGAGATTAAAGCACTATTGCAGAACTGCAAGTAGGGAAATTTTGATAAAAGCCTTAATGTACAGGATTGATAACAAAAAAGAAGACTTATCAATTTTCGATTGTATTGGTTACATTTATGCTTTAGAAAATAATCTGGAATTTGTTACTGGCGATAAAGAGTTTAAGAATAAGGAAGGCGTTTTATTCATTCAAAAATAATTCCTCAAAACAAAAACTCGCTTCTTGCAACAATCGTTTGGTCTCTTTTTGGCCCGACAGAAACAATGGAAATAGGCACTTTCAGCAATTCCTCAATTCTTTTCAAATACTTCTTTGCATTGTTTGGCAGCTTGTCATAGCTCCTGATTTTTGTCAAATCGTCCCACCAGCCGTCAAACTCTTCATATACCGGCTGGCAATTCTGCAAAATTTTCATGTTGGTGGTGAAGTCTTTCATCACATTTCCTTTGTACCTGTACGCAACGCATATCTTCAGCTTGCTTACTGCAGTCAAAACATCAAGCTTTGTCAGCGCAATTGAATCAATGCCATTTATCATTACAGCGTATTTTCCAACTAAAGCATCAAACCACCCGACTCTCCTCTGCCTGCCTGTTGTTGCTCCGAATTCTTTTCCTATCTTTTGTATTTTCTCGCCAGTTGAGCCAGTAATCTCTGTTGGGAATGGACCCAAGCCAACTCTTGTCTTGTAAGCCTTGCAGACCCCAAGAACACCCTGTACCTTTTTTGGGGAAACGCCAAGGCCCGTGCATACCCCTCCTGCAATTGCATTTGAGGATGTCACAAAAGGGTAAGTGCCATGGTCTATGTCCAGCAAAGTTCCTTGAGCACCCTCAAAAAGAATCTTTTGGTTTTTGTCAATTGAAGTGTTGATGATACTTGAAGTGTCGCCCACAAACTGCTTTAGCTCGTCAGCATATTTTTTGTATTCCTGGTAAAATTCTTCATTGCCATACCTTTTCCTGAAAATTGATTCGTCAACGAATTCATAAACTTTCAACCCAACTCTTGCTGCCTTATCTGTGTAAGCAGGCCCAATCCCCCTTGCTGTTGTCCCTATCTGTCCGCCAATTTTCTTATCTTCTTCAATATGCGGGGGAAGGATAACATGCGCATTTTCACTGACAACAAGATTTGAATTTACCTTAATTCCATTCTTCTCAAGAAACCCTATCTCCTGCAAAAGTACTTTTGGATCTACAACAAGGCCATTTCCAATTATATTTATCTTGTCCTTGTGCATCACGCCAGAAGGGACCAAGTGCA
Organism: Candidatus Woesearchaeota archaeon; assembly: GCA_016185805.1. GTDB lineage: Archaea > Nanobdellota > Nanobdellia > Woesearchaeales > GW2011-AR4. Next base: position 6,665 of record JACPMW010000040.1, read on the forward strand.
ATACTATTTTTTTGTTGCCAACCTCTATGGTATGGCCTGCGTTATTGCCGCCGTTGAAGCGCGCAACAACGTCAGCCTTTTCAGCTAGAAAATCAATAATCTTTCCTTTGCCTTCGTCGCCCCATTCCATGCCAACAACAGCGATGTTGGAAGGGCCGTATTGCCTTGCCATAATCAAAGGCAAAACAAGATTTTATTTAAAGGTTGTGGAATAATTTTGCGTCTTAAAACTATCCAAGCCTTGGCCGTTTATGCTGTGCCCTTCTGTGACGAGGCTTGTCATTTACCTCAAACTTCCTTATGTCAAGCCTGTGCCTTGCCTTTTCAGCAAGCTTTTCATATGCTTGCCTGAGCTTGCGGAGGTCTTCCTCTGACAGCTCCTCTACATCCAGAATCGCATTATGCGCCTTTGAAGTTGCGCGTATGAGCTCGTCTAGTTTTATCTGCACAGCGCTTGCATCCCTGTTTTGCGTGTTTTGAATGAGGAAAACCATCAAAAATGTGACAATTGTTGTGCCTGTGTTGACTGCAAGCTGCCAAGTGTCGCTAAAGCCGAAAATCGGCCCTGTAATTGCCCACACAAGAATTATTGACAAGGCTGCAAAAAAGGCAATTGGGTTGCCTGCCATTCTTGATATGAAATTTGAAAGCCGCTGGAAGCGCTTGGGGTAAGGCATAAGAATATTGCATGCTAATGCCTATTTTAATTTTGTGATTTAGGAATGTCCCATGTCCAGAAGAAAAGAAAAAGTGTAAATCCCACATCATCTGCGGGACTTGCACAAAAAGTAGTATCCCCACGGCCGGATTTGAACCAGCGACCTCCCGGGCCCGACTGACTCCTATTCATTCCTCGCATATAGCTTTAGGTCATGGAGCACATCTTTAGCCAGAATTTTTAAATTCAAACAGCCGAGCGCTCCACCAGGTTGAGCTACGTGGGGTTAATAAATTGAATTAGATTTCAATTTATAAAGATTGTGCAAGAATTTATCCGCTTACAGTCACCCTATTGGAATTGCTTATTATCACTTTGTTTCCGATTTTCGCCCTTGCCGTTGCAGCCGGCAGGCTAAACTCGCCAAGAATGGAAAGTCTCGATTTCATCCTGTATGACAAAACCCTTTCGTCGCCGGGCTCGACCATTTCTATAATCCATTTTATCATCAGCCCCTTTTTCGGGTGCTTTAGGATAGCATGAGGCTGCATGGAGCCTATGGATAATTCCTTCTCGACATGCGCAATATGCGGCAGGCTGTCCATAACCTCTATGTCGGTTATAGGGTCCGGACTCCTATTTCTCACCCTCACAACAATTTTTGCCTCTGAAATTCCGCCTTCGCTCATGCCTATGTTAGCAACGCTTTTGCTCACTACAATAGGGCTCCTGAACAAGAAGTACAGGATTACAGCAGCCGCTGCCAATATCGCTATGACAACAATCGGCCTGTAATTTTTAGTTCTGTAAATATTCATTGTCTTGTCTTTTCCCAGCTTTACCTCCCAAACAAGGTATTGCTTGCTGTCTTCTTTTACGATTTCAGCCCTTGGGGATGTGCTCAGCAGGAAGCTTTCCAGAGCGCTTGTTCCAATTTTGACAACTCCTTTATAATCGGGATTGTTGGAAATGACCTTGACCCCTTTCCTAATCTTCAAAAATGAACTCTCTTCCGGAAGCTCTTCCTGGTGAAGATATTCTTTCACTTCAAATTCTTCAACTACCGGGTTTACTATCATCCTTTGATCCATAAACATGGCCACGACAAGCCTGTCTTCTTGTGGAGAAGTCATTTCATCAAGGCGTTTTATGACTTCGACAACCTTTTCCTCTTTTGGCCCCAGGGGCACATTAAGCTCATCCCTAAAAAGATTGCTTTCAACCTTTATCGTTAAATTTTCATAATTGAGGACATTCTGATTGTTAAGCCCAATCCTTATGGTGAATTCTTCCCTTGGGTCTATCTTTCTGGGCTCTATGCTCACGCTCGTCAGGACA
>JACPMW010000034.1 GCA_016185805.1 Candidatus Woesearchaeota archaeon
TACCTCCTAACAAAAGGAATGTCATATTCGTGTATTGAGGATACATTGTTCCACTCCTTTACAATCTCCCTTATTGCAGGAACTGCACTTGGAATATTGGTGTACACCTTCAGGCAAAAAACTTCCTTGCCGAAAAATTTCCTTACCATTGCCTCGGTTTTTGCGACATAGTAAATCTCATTGTCATTCTCAACCCTTATCTTTTCCAGCTTTTCCCCTATGTTGAGCCCGTCTTTTGGGATGACATAGAAATAGGGCTCAAAATTGCCGTCAATGACAATAATCTGCCTGTTGTCACTCAGCTTTCCAAATAAATTTATTACAGCCTTCCCATCCTGAACCCTGTAAGTCGCATCGAAAGGGTAGAATTGTACAGTTTCTGGCATATGTTTTAGAAGCATTCTTAGATATATAAAAGTGTTGGTGATTGCAAATGAATAGTTATTGGAATAATTTTTGGGGTATGCAGATTGCAGGATTAGTCAGCTAGCAACTTTCTTCTGCAGCATAGGCTATAGGTATGGCTATGAGGAGAAATAAAAGTATAGAAAATAGTTTGGTTGATTTCATTGAGAACACCTCCATAAAATATACTCAAAAAATTGAAAATTAGGGTCATTTTTGTTTACTATGCCTTCCTCTTAGAATTCTATCCTTAACATCAGCCAAAATACGTAAATTAGGCATTAAACTTACTGGAAATCCCATTTCTCTCATAATCCAGTTTTCAACCTCTACACCTGAGAATCTATATCCACCTATCATTTTAACACCGGCGAATATTTTTGGAAATAATCCAACTTTTGAGAGATTGCCATCCAACAACCCCTCTCCCAATCCACCAACTGCTGATGCCTGATACAACAGTGGTTTTAATTCATCATAAAGTCTTGGGTCAATAGTTGGCGGTAGCAAAGTATACGCCAACGCACTCATCATTGTGAAAGTTTCTCTTAATTGTTGCTTTTCATCCTCAGTCATACGAGACAAAGGTTTGTGATGATTCCCTCCATTTATTACTCTTGTTAATGGATGAACAGCTCTTGGGTCAACACTTGTTTCTGGATTTAGTTCAACCAGCCTTAATAAATCTAGACTACCATTAGCCAAGCTACTATTTCGAGCTGATTTTTTAGGATTGTAATCTCTTGGATTCCAAGCATAATCGGCACATGTCAAACCAGGTATAAGGCTAGCAAACGGTAATGGCATAAAATTAAATGAAATTCCATCTAGGTAATCTGCTAAGTGCGGGTCTAAACCTTTTAATGGCCCTAAGTAAATTATTCGCTTCCTATCGGTTTCATTTACTACAGGAAAATTATGTCCTAAGAACGGTTTTCTTCTTAACAATCCTTCAAGATTTTCTGCATCTCCTAATGTAACTTCAGGACTGACTATTTTTCTCCCTGTCCAGCCGACCTGAACTCTTTCATCCAATTCCCTGCCTAAAGTAGAAAAATATTTGTCTTTATCATGGTAAATTATTGGAACAAAATTGCCCAATGCAGATAAGTACCTATTTCCTCTATGATATATTGCCGGAACAAGATAAACTAAAACATTCCTTCTGCCTAATTCTTTTGCTATTTTATTTGCAAATTTTGCATGTGCTCTACCATGATCTTCTGCTGTTTGGCCTCTGAAAAAGTCATCAAGTCCTATAACAATAGCTTGAACTCCTATGTCAGCCAGCTCTTCAGTTTTTCTTTTGAACGCTTCCACATCTGATTGAGAAGACATGTCAACGCCAAATGGTATAACCTTATATGCAAAATTAACAAAATTAGCATCTGCCCTAGCCGCTAAACTTGCCAAGTGGTCTCTATACTCTTTTGGAAATTTTTCTCTCCATTTGATTAGCAAATCAAATTCATTTGGACCTAAGACGAAGGTATTAAATCCGAAGCCAGCACATCTCTCTATCATTTCTCCCCTATGTTCAGCCCAAGGATATCCAGTATACCCTTCCATAAAACCCCTAATTGCAAATGCAGGATAATCAACAATCAATACATTTGGCAGCACTCCATTAGTTTTACTTAATATCCTATCCAGTGTTTTTCTTCCACGATATTCTCCTGCTCCGGTATATGCAAAAATTGAAACTCCATTATTTTTAATCCTTAAAACATATCCTTCTTTTCCAAAATTAACAGAAGTTAAATCAGAAGCAAATCTTCTCTGTTCGTCAGGTGTCAAAATTTCATCCGGTCCCATTACGATTTCTATTGTTGGTCTTTTAGTTAATAGTGCATATCTTTCTGATAGAGTTACGTAATGAATAGGAACCGGCAAAAGATCGGTCTTATCCATTTTAACCAAACCTCTCCCTTGCAGCTTTTAAATTTGCTGCGTCTCTTACATCAATCCATTCAAAGTGACTTTCGTAAGGTACAAACTTTAAACTACGATACGCCCCTTCAAAAGGAGGACTTCGATGGTCTTTTCTTAAAAGTTTACCAATTGGCAAGTCAAAAAAGCGTCTTCCAAAGACATATGCGCCTTCGTGAGTATAAAGTATTTGATTTTGTGCCAATTCATTGCCAAATGGTGGGTGTACATAAGGAGTTGCTGAAATAAATCTTTCTCCTTCTAAAGTATAAACTCTCGTATTGCTACCTTCTACAAATCCTCGTTGAACAGGCATGGTAATATCAGCTTGCTGTTCCCGATGGGATTCTAGCAAATCTGAATAATCCAGACCTCTACAAATAATATCAACTGGAACAACTACCACAGGGTCAAATTGTCTTAGATATCTTGAGTTTCTAGATAAAGAAGCTGGAAGATGCCCAAGGAGATATGCAAGAGGCACCAAAGACAATCTTAGTGGAAATTTTGGTGAGCTAGTCAGTCTATCTTGATATAAAATATTTGTATTATCAAAACCATAAGCATCTCTCAAATGTATTTCTAATCCTTCAAATTTTTTTGCCTTTCTTAGAAGTACTGCCCTTTTGGTCTCTTTTGGCAAAGCTTTAACAACTTTATCAATCAACTTTTCACTTCCAATATCAACAAAAGCCTTAGGAGTATGTAGAGTTAATGGATAAAGTCTAGTACCTTCGCCTGCTGCAACTATTAAAATCAATGGTTCCATTTTATTTTTTGTTATAATTTGGATGGACAAGCACCCTTAGTGCTTTTGGCTTGACTGAAAAATCAAGCTCATTGTACTTCCCCAATATTTCACCGTCAACTTGAACTCCAATACCATCAGGCGCATCGATTTTTAACTTCCCTGACTGCATTATATGAACTTCCGGCCTGCTAGTGTGTCTGCCGCTGGCCAATAATCTGTAGTCATTTAGGAAGACAGGTATAGGAACACTTTCAACCAAACAGCAATCAATTTTCCCATCGTAAGGAGAAGCATCTGGCGATGGAATTTTTCCACCATCAAAATACCTTGCATTGTTTACAATTGCTACGACAGTCCTAACTTCCAAAAAGCCGTCATCATGCTCAATTTTTACATGGACTGGGACTTCACCACCCTTGACGGCTTTTCTAAAGTAAAATATTCCAAGTGCCAGTTCAACAGGCCTTAGGCCGATGTATCTTTTCATAAAAGGGAACCTATCGGCAAATTTAATTAATTCCCTGTCGACATAATTTTCAAAGCCAAGGCTTACTGAACCCAAAAAGTGCAATGGGCCTTTGCCATCATATTTGAGTGCTGCTACATCAGTTAGCGTGTGCATTCCAACATTTATAGCCTGGCACGCTTCATCAATTGTTCCAGTCCCGAATTCTTTTGCAACATCGCCTCTTGTCCCAAGATTTACCATTCCAAGGACCGCGCGACTTTCGTTTTTCAAAAGTTCATTTGCAATCAAATTAAAGGTCCCATCGCCGCCGGCTCCGATAATTAGCCTTCCATCTCGCGGTTGCGCGGCAACTAGGGCATTCAAGTTAGCTTCACTTTCTGGGATGAAAAATTCGTAATTTTTGATGTCATATCTGACTAGCCGTGATTCTAATACTGGTATTTCCCTGGATGCTCTTCCTCCTCCAGCGAATGGATTTGCCAAAACTATGACTTTTCTCATGTTGCGCACTTAAATACTCTAGAACTAGCTCTAGAGGCTAAAACCTCTTTTTAAGGTCAAAATAACCTACCAATTTATAAATTTAGTGAGTCATCGGCTTGTGTTACAGCAGCTCTATCTCTTGCCTTAACCCTTGTTTGCCTCTAAAAGATAATTAAAGAAATCTTTTTATAATCTCAACTTTTAGGCTTAAGAATGAAGAGGGTGGTTGTATTCTTTGTTCTAGTTCTCTCAATCCCTTTAGTTTTTTCCATCTCGATAAAAGATCTTATTTCAAAGTACAGCTTCTCTGCTGCAACCCAGCAGACGAACGTCACAAATCATACAGATTTCATGATCGATAAAAACAACAACAGCGTAAATGATACTTTGGTCTTTGAATTGACGACAAACAATACAGCAGGCACTTTTATTTTTGTGATAAACCTGTTTGACAAAAACGGAGTTTTGACAAATGAGACGAACAGGACTTTAAGCACTGGGCTGAATAATGTTACAATTACCTTTCCCTCAATACTGCTCAGCCAAAGCCAATTCAATTACTCAATAAAAATCTACAATGCCAGCAGAAGGCAAAAGTACAGGAAGGACAACATACTAACGCAAAATTATCCTAATTATGAGGAAGGATTCAGGGTTTTGAACTTCACTGACTCCAGAATAGGCAAGACTTTGTCAATAAACCTGACAGTAAACTCGCCGGAGAACAAGAGCCATGTCACAACATTATTCCTGAAATATAACAACTCAATAATTTTCTCCAAAGGGACAAAAATATTTACAAGCCCCACAAGTCATATAGGTTTTAATTTTGGCAACGAGACAATAAAGAAGACCCATTTTGAGGGGAATTTCACCATTTCATCGATCAAAATAGGATTCAAGACCTTGAAAATTGATTCTGCAATCAAATCCTACGATTTCAGGGATTTTGCAGCCACATCCTATATCTATAATTTTACCGACAATGGAGTAGACATTAATGAAAATGGCAAATATGATTTTCTTCAAGTAAACGCAAGCTTGCAGGTTTTGAGGGAGGGAAATTATACAATTGCCTCGAGCCTGTACGACTTGTTTGACAATCTTATTGAAACAAAAAATATTTCCTCTTATTTTGATTTGGGCAACATAATTTTTCCAATAAAAATAAACGGCTCCTTGATATACGGCAAGAAACTAAACGGCCCCTACATCTTGAAGATAGTCGAGCTTTATGAAAACATGACGCTAGTTGACAAAATAGCTGACGCCTACGCTACCGGCAGTTACAATTATAATGACTTTGACAATGATGGACTGCCTGATATAGCAGCAAATATCTCCTCCTCTGACGCTTACCGCTATGGAATTGGAAATCTCACAATAAACTTTACATTTGAAAACATAGGAGCCAGGCCTGCATTCAATGTCGCAGCCGACATTTTTGACAACATGACTTTCGCCAAAAGCAACAAGTCAAATGTACTGAATGCAAATTCCAAAATAGTATACCAGATTAACTTCACCAATATGTCTGATTTTGAGATAACTGCGATAGCTGACTTGCAGAATGCCATTGAAGAGATGAACGAGAGCAACAATGCGTTTAAAGCTGTGATAAAATTAAACAAAAAGCCAGTTTTGGCGGCGATCAGCAATATAACTTCAAATGAAACAGACAAAATTATTGTGAACCTGTCTGCTTCTGATTCAAATGGCGATAACCTTTCATATTCCATAAACTTGTCAAAGTTCTCAAACAATTCCAACATTTTCGAATGGAACACCACTGTAACGGACAGCGGAAATTATCTGCTGAAAGCAGCTGCCTCTGACGGCTATCTGAACGATACTCTGCTGTTCAGGCTGATAATACTGGATGCTCCTGAAAAGGATATGGACAATGACGGCATAGATGATGATGCGGATTCTGTTATAGGCTTTGAAAGCTCTGTCAATGCCTCCGGCATAAATTTAAGCATAATGCTAAACCAAAGCAAAAACCTGTCAAAGCTGTTCAGGCACAATCTCAATGTAATGTTCATGGACGGCCTTTTTCCATTGGCGGAATTTGACTATAATTTTTCCCGGCATAAACTGAGGCTGCATAACCTGACTTTTAGAAAACAATTTGGAAATTCCACCGGCTATCTTCTGTCCAGGGGGATGAATATGCACGGCAATGCAACAAAGACCTTGTATGTTGATAAAATCAACGCTACTGACGGAAATTCCTATATGTGCGCTTATAATTCGACAATTGGCAAGTACAAAGTTCAGGGATTGAAGCATTCAGGGATAGTGCAGATTGATTACAATAAACCTTCAGACTCGAGCAGCTCTTCAGGCAGCTCTTCTGGCGGCGGAGGTGGCGGTGGCGGGGGAGGATCTATATGTATCTCAAATTGGCAGTGCGATGAATGGATAAGATGCATTGACGGGTTTCGAAACAGAAAATGTGCTGATGAAAACCAGTGTGCCTTTCCGACCAAAAAGCCGATAGAAATAGAGCAATGTACCCTTGAGGAGCCAAAATCTGCAGACATCATTAAGCCATTAGATTATTTAAGCAAATCGATGAATAAAGTAAAGCAAAATATCCAAAAATCAGCTATTACCGGACAGGCTATAAAATCTTCAGAAAAATCAAATTTGGGAATTTTTATTGTTTTTATAGAGATTATCCTGATTGTTGGGCTCTATTTAACTGCCAAATCAATTTTTTATTAAAAATGTTTAAATAACGCGCTGGTTTTCCGGAATTTGCTGGGGCTGTAGTATAGCTAGGTAGAATTGGCCCTTGGGGACAACGGTAGCCCGTTGACATCTGTGGGTTTCGCTTCGCTCAAGCCCACGAACGATAAGCTGTTGCCGATTTGGGTCCGGCCCGTGTTCGAACTGTTGCAAGAAAACTTGCGCACGCATGTCACGGCAGCCCCATCACTCAATTTCTATATTTTCGTCTTTTATTGTATTCTGAATAAGCCTTGCCTCCGTTCTCTTCAAATCAATTACATTTTTATATTGAGTCTTTCTTTCTTTTTCTTATGAAAATCGTAATGTGCGCCGGGACTTTTGACACAATCCACCCTGGACATCTATTTTATCTTTCCGAGGCCAAGAAATATGGAGACAAATTAATTGTTGTAGTTGCAAGGGATGATACCTCAGAATCTTTCAAGAGAAAAAAGCCCGCACACAATGAAAGGGAAAGGCTTGAAAAAGTGAGGGCGCTTGGGATTGTAGATGAGGCTGTTCTTGGCCGTCATGGAAACATTTTTGATATAATCAAGGAAATCAGGCCGGATGTGATATGCCTGGGCTATGACCAGAATGTCCAGAAAAATCAGGTTGAAGAGGAGCTAAACAAAAGAGGCCTTAAAGCGGAAGTCATAAGAATCGGCTCTTACATGCCGCACATGTACAAAAGCTCCATAATAAAAAAATGAACCCAATATATCTTGCAGCGCTTTCAATAATGGGCTTTGCAGTTTCTTTCTATATATTCTATTCCAAAAGATATGACAAGCCAATGCACTGCATGATTGGACAGGATTGCGACGCTGTTGTTAAGAGCAAATATGGAAAAACATTCGGGATTGAAAATACAGTTCCAGGCATGGCTTATTATGTTTTGATTTTTGCTTATGGCATTTTGCTATTGTACGACCGAAATCTTTTTAAAGAGAATATCATTTACTATTCTTTAGTGATTGCAAGCATTGGCTCAGTTTTGTTTTCAATTTATCTTACAGCAGTGCAGGCATTCATACTGAAGAAATGGTGCGAGTATTGCATCGTTTCATCGATAGCCTCATTGTCAATATTAATAATATTAATTTTATAGATGGCAAAAAACAACCTTAGCGGATGGTCACTAACCCTTTTGAGGGTGGTGCTTGGAATTATATTGGCTTATCATGGCTATTTGAAGCTGTTTGTTCCAGGCGGCTTTAAGGGGACTGTTGAGTTTTTCGCATCGGTTGGTATACCGCTAACTTCTTATTCCGCCCTTGTAGCTTCAGTGGCAGAATTTGCAGGTGGAATTTTCTTAATTGTGGGCGTGCTTACAAGACTGACAACTCTTGCATTGCTTTTTGAGATGCTGGTTGCGCTGTTCACAGTCCACATAAAGAACGGGCTTTTGGTGTCAAACGGAGGCTATGAGTTTGTTTTGCTTATACTGGCTGCACTAGTTGTTCTTCTAACTAATGGCTCCGGCTCTCTTTCAATCGGAAAGATGATGTCTAAGAATAAGTGGCTGCAATAAATAATAATTACAATTTTTTAAAATGGACTTAATCGCAAGGCTCGAGTCCTTTCCTAGCAATAAGGGTATTCTTTTCAGGGCAATTGATGCTTTCTCTGAGCCTTCCAATATTCAAGGATTTTTTAAGGAATATGTTATCCATATGGCGAGGCGTAGGATAAAATTGGCGGCGCAGAATCCATCATTTTTATATCTATTATCAGAAAATCCTGCTGAGGCTGCCATTAGGAATGTAGTTTATGCGCTTGTCATGTATGATGAGAAAATTTGCAACAGATGGCTAAAAGCACTTCCTGAAATTAGTCCTTTCTATAAAGAATTTTATCAGCCACCTAGCAGAAAATTAAGAAAGCACATGTATAAACCCTAAATCTTACTTCAAAAATCCGGCAAAAATCCCCCTTCTCTGCCTTATTTCAGGATTTTTGCTTTCCATCCTGTACTTGTTTATCACAACATGGCCGCAGTAACTGTCTTCAAAAATTATTGACATATCTTCTATAAACATTCGATGACTGTACAGCGGGCAGTCTGTCACAAGAGTGTCTGCATAGCCTCCCTCAAACCCTATATGGAAGCCGTACTTTATTGAATCCTTTCTCAATTGCGAGAAATTCTCTTTTGTTATCTTCTTGCCAAGCCAGTCCCTCAATCCATCTGAAGCAATCTG
>JACPMW010000028.1 GCA_016185805.1 Candidatus Woesearchaeota archaeon
CCAAGGCTCAAGACAGAGCAGGACCAGAAAGCATTATGGAACGGAATCAAAAATGGAACTGTTGATGTAATTGCATCTGACCATGCGCCTCATTTGAAAGAAGAGAAAGAACAGGCCAATTACCCTTTTGGAGTTCCTGGTGTCGAGACAATGCTGCCATTGCTTCTTGATGCTTTCAATAAAAACATGATAACTCTGCAAAAAATAATGGAGCTTTGCTGCGAGAATCCGGCCAAAATATTCAGGATTAAGAACAAGGGATTTTTGAAGGAAGGCTATGACGCTGACATTGTGATTGCTGACCTTGAAAAAAGGCAGGCTGTTCGAAGCGAGGATTTGCTGACAAAATGCAAATGGTCACCTTTTGAAGGCAAAATATTAAAAGGCTGGCCTGTGATGACAATGGTCAATGGAAATTTAGTTTATGAAAACGGGCAAATTAATGACATCAAGGCTGGAGAGGTAAGCTATGCCAGATAAAGTTGCTGAGATATTGCTCAAGATCAATGCCGTGATGCTGAGGACAAAACCCCCATTCAGGTGGGCTTCCGGAATTTTGAGCCCGATCTACACCGACAACCGGCTTCTGATGGGACACGTTAGGGAAAGGGAATTTATAGTTAATTCTTTCATCAGACTGATTAAAAAAAATAAGCTGAATTTTGACGGCTTTGCGGCAACTGCAACCGCAGGCATTCCATGGGCATCCTGGATTGCACAAAAAATGAAGAAGCCAATGGTTTATGTCAGGAGCGAGTCAAAAGACCATGGCAGGGAAAATTTGATGGAAGGCAAGATTGAGGAAGACAAAAAATACATTGTCGTTGACGACTTGATAAGCACAGGGGGAAGCTCGGTGAACACCATAACAGCTGTCAGGGACAAGAATGGGGTTGTTGAGCATTGCATAGCCATATTCACTTATGAATTGGAAAAAGCAAGCCAAAACTTTCAAAATGCAAATGTGCAATTATTAACGCTTACAAACTTCACAAGCCTGGTCAAGGCTGCATTGAAGCAAGAATACATTGCAAGAGACCAATTAAGCCACATAATGGACTGGAAAAAGCATCCGGAAGGTTGGGTTGCCGTATGAAAATCAGGAAATTTGCAAGGGACATTTGGGCCTTGTTTGTGCTGCTTGGAGTTTTGCTTTCAGCAATTGCTTATAGGGTGATTTAGATGCCGATAATAAAACTTAAGAAATCAATAATACCAAGCTGCGATGTTGGCAGCCTCGAGAAGCTGGATAAATTAGTAAAAGCTACGTGTTCTGTGAAAGGAGTAGGGGCTTACAAGATTGGCTTTGAGCTTGTTATTCCTTTTAATATGGAAAAAATTGTGAAGATTATTAGAAAGCATACAAAACTGCCCATTATTTATGACCATCAAAAGGCAGGAACTGATATTCCGGATATGGGCTCAAAGTTCATGAAAGCGTGCAAACTGGTTGATGCTGTCATTTTATTTCCACAAGCGGGGCCTGAAACTGAAGCTGCATGGATAAAAGCTGCACAGCAAGCAAAAATGAACGTCATTATAGGGGGAGAGATGACACACCAAGCCTATCTCAAAGAGGCAGGTGGCTTCATAGAAGATGATGCCCCAAAAAGAATGTATGAAATAGCTGCTTCAATGGGAGTTTCAGATTTTGTAATCCCCGGCAACAAGCCCGAAAAGGCGATGGAATATGTCAATTTGATAAAAAACAAAATCAGCAATCCGGTATTCTACAGCCCTGGCCTGATTATGCAGGGCGGCAGCATAGGTCACTTGGCAAAGCAGCTTGACTCATGGCATGCAATTATTGGAAGAGCAATTTATGAGGCAAAAGACATGAAAAAGGCTTGCGAAGAATTGACGAAAGAATTATAAATATTAAAATTAATTTCTCTTTCGGGTGGTTGAAATGAAATTGACAAGCTCTGCATTTTCACATAATGGGGCTATACCTTCTGAATATACTTGTGATGGGGATGATTTAAGCCCGCCGTTAAGCATAAATGATGTGCCTTCAAATGCAAAAAGCCTAGTTTTGATTTCTGATGATCCTGACGCGCCTGTTGGCACTTGGGACCATTGGGTTGTGTTCAACATTCCTGCGGCAACAAAAGAAATACAGAAAGGAACTGAGCCAAATGGTATTGGCGGCAGAAACAGCTGGGGCAGAACTGGATATGGGGGACCATGCCCGCCATCCGGGACACACAGATATTTCTTTAAGCTGTATGCTTTGGATACAGAGCTTAATCTTCCTGAGGGCTCAACAAAGAAGGATGTTGAAAGAGCAATGCAGGGGCATATTTTAACAAATGCGGAGCTGATGGGAACGTATAAGAGGAAGTAACAGCGGCATCTAGTAAGTTTTAAATACAAGCTAATCATCAAGTATGATATGAAATATAGAGTTATTGTAGAGCAAGATGAAGATGGAATGTTTGTGGCAGAATGCCCTACATTGCCAGGATGCATCTCCCAGGGCAAAACCAGAAAAGAAGCTTTGGTTAATATTAAAGATGCAATCAAGGGTTATATCCAAAGCTTGAAAAAACATAACGAGCCTATACCTCCTTCTGTATATGAAGAAATGGTGGAAATTTAAATGCCAAAGTTACCAGTGCTGTCTGGTATCAAAGTCGTTAAAATTCTCGCAAAGATGGGTTATGAAGTGGATCACCAAACTGGCAGCCATATGATTTTACGCCATAAAGAAGAGCCGCATAGGAGATTGACTGTTCCAAACCATGACGAGATCGCTAAGGGGACTCTTTTGGCAATAATCAAACAAAGCGGATTGACAAGAGAACAGTTTATGGATTTATTGAAATGAAAATAGCAATCTGCGGAGCTTCTCTGCCGCCTTTTGACAAAGAAATTTTAAAAAAAGCCTATGAAATCGGAAAGGAGATCGCTGTCAACAGCCATACTCTAAGATTTGGCGGCTGCTGGGGCTATCCGCATGAGGCTGCAAAAGGCGCATTTGAAAATCATGGAGAAGTTATTGCAATATCGCCTGCAAAAAACAGGCATGAGCATGCAGAGAAATACCGGTTTCCTCTAAGCAATATAAGCGAGATAAAATATACCGATTTGGGAATTCCGGGAAGAAACATACCTCTTGTTGTTGAATCAGATGCAGTCATTTTTATATCAGGCCAGATAGGGACATTGAATGAGTTCACGCTTGCATACTACCATAAAAAGCCGATTGGAATCCTTGCAGCAAGCGGAGGCATTTCGTCCTTGATAAGGAAAATAGCCAAAATCTGCATGAAAGTCGGGGAAAAAGACAGGATTGTCTACAGCAGGAATCCAAAAATGCTTGTCAGTCAATTAGCAGAATTAAATCAATAAGCATAAAAACAATGGATTATTTTTTTCTCTTTTCGGGCTCGTGGTCTAACGGCATGACGCTTCCTTCGCATGCGCCAATAACGCCGAGTGGGGAAGAAACTTCGGGTTCAAGTCCCGACGAGTCCATTAAAATAAATAATGAAAAAAATAAAAATTCAAGCCCGAGAGCGACTTTTGGCTGCATTAGCGTTTAAAGTGAACCGCTTTTAGTTATTGCCTTTAAAGTCCAGCTTGTCAGGCAGACTAGGTATGCGGGGCACCCATTGTAAATTATATTGCATGGGTCGCACTTTCGTTGATTGAATTTAAAAAATGCATCATTGGCAAAATGGTATCCTGCAAATCAGTCTATGAGCCAAGGGAAGACAGCACAATGCTGGAAAAGTATGTCAGGCAATGCGCTGAAGGCAAGGTGCTTGATGTAGGCACAGGCTCCGGAATACAGGCCATTGCAGCTGCGCAAAACAAAGATGTAACTTCTGTTTTAGCGACAGACGTGCAAAAAGGAGTCATTGAGTACTGCAGGAAATGCATAAAAAACAAAAAAATAAAATTTATCCAGTCAGACTTGTTCAAAAATGTAAAGGGCAAATTTGATGTTATAGTCTTTAATCCGCCTTATTTGCCGCAGGAGCTGAAATTAAAGGATTTGACACTGGAAGGCGGCAAGAAGGGATATGAGGTCATTGAAAGGTTTTTGAACGAGGCAAATGAATTCTTAAAAACAAATGGGATTATCCTCCTGGTTTTCTCGTCCTTGACAAGAAAGGAAAAAGTGGAGGAATTGATAAAAAACAATCTGCTTGATTTTGAAGAGCTGGAAAAACAGCGCATATTCTTTGAGGACATTTACGTTTATTTATTGAGAAAAAATGGGTTATTGAAGAAACTGGAAAATAAAAAAATTTCCAGCATAAAATATTTCGCAAAAGGCCACAGGGGCTTCCTATTCACCGGGAGATATAAAAACAAAAAAATCGCAATTAAAGTAAAAAATCCAAAAAGCGAGGCATTTGGAAGGATAGAGAATGAGGCAAAATGGCTGAAGAGGCTGAACAAAAATAGAATAGGGCCAAAATTGTTGTTTTTTGACAAAGATTATTTTGCATATGAATTCATTGAAGGCGATTTTATATTGGATTTCATTAAAAAGTCAAATAAAATTAAAGTCAAAAAAATTATAAAAAACACTTTTAGCCGGCTTTTTATAATGGACAAACTAAAAATTGACAAGGAGGAGATGCACCGTCCTGTCAAGCATATTATTGTGTGCAAAGATAGCCCGCACTTTATTGATTTTGAAAGATGCCATTATTCACAATATCCAAAAAACATAACCCAGTTCTGCCAGTTCATGATGTCAGTCGAAAAAATCCTGAAAAATAAGGGGATAACAATAAAAAAGCCCGAACTCATGGAGTTGGCAAAAGTTTATAAAAACAATCCGAGTAAATCGAATTTGAAGAGAATAATGGGCATGATATGAAAATAAAAAAGAATCATTTCTATATTGGAGTATTGGCTGTTGTCATCATATTGTCCGCAGCTGCATTTTATTTTGTAAAATCAATAAATGAAGCAAAAAAAATTGAGGAAAAGCCACAAAATGACTGGCTTGTTGACAGCAATGGTTATCTTTCCTACCCTCTCGAAAGAGGGGATGTAAAGTTCAGCAGGCAGGATTATGGGGCAGATGGCAGCTTGACAATCCATAAAATAATTTATCAAAGTAGGGGCGGCAATATCTATGGGTTTTTGGTTCTGCCCACATCAGCAGAAAAGCTTTTGCCGGGCGTTGTACTTCTTCCAGGAGCTGGAGTTTCAAAAGAAAGCGAGCTTGAATTAGCGAAGAAAATTGCCTCATTGGATGCAGCTGTCTTGGTTATTGATCAGAGGGGAGTTGGAGAGACAACGGCAAATGCCAATTCAATTGAGCGGGATTATATTGATTTTTTTAACGGGAAAGAGCCATCTCAGCATTTGATGGTTTATGATGCTTTAAGGGCTTATGACTTGATGGAAACAGCCCCATTCACGGATTCTGGCAGGATAATGATGGCGGGGGAAAGCCTTGGAGGAAGGATTGCAGTTATAGCTGCTGCAATTGACAGGAACATTGGGGGTGTTTTGGTGATAAGCTCTGCCGGCCTTGGTGTAGAAATGACAAACAACACAAAAGTCAATTCTTTCCTTAATTCAATTGACTCAGACCATTACATTGAATTGATAACTCCAAGAAAGATTGTCATGATGCATAACGCAAATGATAAAAATATCCTGTTAGGCGCTGCACTTGAAAGCTATTCAAAGGCACAGGAGCCAAAGCAGTTTGTTTTGGTAAATGACACAGCATGCAACCATGGCTATTGCGACAGCATGTACAATGGATTGGTTGATGCACTTGACTATCTTGTCGGAATAAAGTCAAAGACTTTGGTTAGCGTGCCTTCAGGAAGTTAGTTTCGGACCTATTGTGCAAAAGCATACCTTTATATATAACCTAATCATACTCATATACGGTACATCGAAAAGGCTATTTCTAGTATTTTCGTGTAACTAAGTATAATCGGGTGAGTAAGAAAATGCGTTATGGAAGTTTTGAAAGGACCATGCACAAGATAAAGTGCTCCGAATGCGGAGCTGATGCGGAAGTTCCCTTTCAGCCAAAGGAAGGCAGGCCTGTGTATTGCAGGGACTGTTACAGCAAGAAAAGACCAAGGTTCTAGGATTACAGTCTTAGTATGCTAGTTTTTTATAGACTTTTTTTCTTTTTTTAGATTTTTTCTATTTGGGCTTTTGAAGAACAGCCTCTTGGATTTCATATGATAATACGTGGTAACCTATTCTTTGGGCAGCTTCCATGCTAAAACCAATCTTATCATCGGTGTCAATATCCTCGCAAACTGCTAATAATCCATCAGGCATTAACTGATTGAAAGAACTCTCCAAAATACGCTCAATTTTTGCTTGAACTCTCTTTTCGAGCTCTCTTTTAACTTGAGGGTCTAATGCAGACATTACTACCAACCATCCTGCATCTTGTCTACTCCCATATGAATAATCATATTGAGAGCCATGACAAACTACACCTCGTCCGACAATCATATCAAATCGCCTGTCCCCAAAAACTTGCTTTAAATCTGTGAGTTGTCCTTGATGTAGATAATCCATTAAATCATCCCTAAATAAATCAGTTTTTCCATCGATGCCTTCGGCAAGAAAACCCTGTTCTCTTAAAAATCCAACAAAATGCCCAACACCACAGCCTAGTTCTAATACTGTTCTTAAAGGAAATCTCGCTGATAGTTCATTTATCCTATCATATAGTCTTTGATAATGTTTAGGAAATGCTTCAACCATACATTTTGGCATTGGAATTGATTTTATAAAACTTCCCATTTTTATCACTGCAAAGAAATAAATTTATTTCTTTTCATACCAAACCCTATAAATTCTGCCAGAAAAATCATCAGAAACATACATTACTCCTTCTTCGTCAAAAACAATATCAACAGGCCTTCCAGAGACAGAATTGCCCTGGAGCCAGCCTGCTGCAAAATCATCGACTTGCTTTGATTTAATGTCAATGCTTACAACATTGTATCCTGTCCTCTCATCCCTGTTCCATGAGCCGTGTAATGCAACAAACAAATCGCCTTTGTATTCTTCAGGAAAATTATTGCCGAAATTGAAAGCCAATCCTAAAGGAGCTGAATGGGCCTGAATGTCAACAAAGCTGGGCATTTCAAACGGCTCCATGCACGGATTTCTTATGTATGCATTCTTGTCAAATTCATCATCATGAACATTCTTCCCATAGCAAATCGGCCAGCCATAATTTTTGCCTTCCTCTACAATGTTGATTTCATCAGGCGGCAGGTCATTCCCAAGCCAGTCCCTTGAGTTTTCAGTTGCATACATATTGCCATCAGGATGAAAGACAAAACCAACAGCATTCCTGATGCCTTTTGCGTAAATCTTGCAATCTCCATCCAAAGTGCATTTCATTATAGAAGCTCTTCTCTCATCATCCTCAATGCACACATTGCAGCTTGAGCCGATGCTGACATACAAATTATTGCCTTTGATTCTTATCGTCCTTGTCCAGTGCCCTCCTCTTGGCAAATCAGTTACATGTTCAATTGTTGATTTATCTGCAATCAAATCATCCTTTATTTTTACCTTTATTATGCTGTCTTCATTCGCAATGTAGATATAATCATCTTTGAAGGCAATCCCATGAGGTCTATTTAACCCATCAATTACTTTGACGACTTCATCTGCTTTTCCATCTTTATCCTTGTCTGGCAAAGCAACTATTGCGCCTGAATTCGGCAGGCTGGCAAACAGAACACCATTGTAGAACTCCATGAACCTCACTCCTTTGCTGGGGCCTGGATTGGCAAACAGGCTTTTCCCAAGGTCAGATGCAAAGATGTCGATTTCAAAGCCTTCTGGCAAGTTGATGCCTTTTAATACAGGATCCCTCATTGTATTTTGTTGAGTCTGATTCATATCATTTGTAACATTGTTTACTTTTGTACATCCAAACATTAAAACAATTATCAGCAAAAACAAAATAGCTCTATTTTGCATGATTATTCATATTGCTTTGTTTTATTTAAATATATTGAAAACCTTTAAATACCAAATTTAAAATTCACTTCTTTATGAAATGGCGTTTGATAGAACAAGAAGCTTATTCTCCGGCAATGAACATGGCTATTGATCATGCAATATATGAAAGCGTTGCAAATGGAAGGGAGCAGCCAACAATAAGATTCTACAAGTGGATGCCAAGCTCTGTTTCTATCGGCGCTTACCAGAACCCAAAGGAAATCAATTTAGAGGCATGCAAGAAGCATAATATTGGCATTGTAAGAAGAATGACTGGAGGAAGGGCTGTTTTCCATGATAAGCTGGATTTCACATACAGCATGATTGCCCCAATCAGGATTTTCAATTACAGCATAGGAAGCGCTTACAGGCAGATTTGCTCATGGATAATTAAGTCTCTGAATGAATTGGGAATAAAAGCCTCTTTGGAAAACAAAAATGACATCATGGTTGATGGAAAAAAGATTTCAGGGAATGCAGCGAAGGCAATGGACAAGGGCATTTATTTACAACATGGCACTTTGATTTATGGCATTGGCATGGACGTGATGCCAGAAGTTTTGAATATATCAAAAGATTCTGTAATGGAAAAAGTGACATCAATCCTGCAGCATAAAAAAGCAAGCCAGGAAAAAGTCAGGGAATTGCTGGAAAATAATTTCACAAAAGATAAAGAGGTTAAAACCGAGACTTTGTCAAAATACGAGCAAATGCGGGCAGAGGATTTGGCAGCAACCAAATACAACCACATAACTCTTCCATCAGGCACTTTGCTGAAGAATAAAGGCGCTTGTTATGTTGAGAGGGGATAATTTATTTATTTTGATATTATAATTGTTCTACCTTTTGAATATATTGTTCTATATGGATGAGGTAGAGACTTTAAATTACCTTTACAATTATGCTTTTCTGCAGGAGCTATATGCATACTACAAAAATATCCCTCACAATATTTACATTTCTTATAGTTAGCTATAAATAATTTATTAATACAATTTTCGAATTGGCAGTTATCTGGTATTTTCTCTTTTTGTGTATTATACTTTTCTTCAATTTTTCGCTTTTTAAAATATGACAGAAACCAACTTAAAAATCTTTGAAAAATATTCATTAAAAAACACCTATTCAAACTCGCACAATTCCAGCCTTACAATCAAATCCATCATAAAGCGTGCAGCTTGAGCGCCATCCACAATCCTGTGGTCGTAAGTCAATGACAATGGAAGCATTTTTCTTATCTCAACTTTTCCGCTCTTGGCAATTGGCTTATCCATGATTCTTCCAATTCCCAATATTGCGCTTTCGGGGTAATTAATTATTGGGGTAAAGTAATGGACGCTTACAGAGCCAAGGTTCGAAATTGAAAATGTGCCTCCTTTCAAGTCCATCAAATTTATTTTCCTGCTTCTTGCATCATTGATTAATTTGTCGACATCCTTTGCGATTGTCTTTATGTCTTTTGCTTCAGCGCCTTTCACAACAGGCACAAGCAAGCCTTCCTCTGTGTCGACTGCAATTCCGATATTATAATATTTCTTCAAGACGATTTCTTCGCCTTCAAGCGAGGCATTCAAATAAGGATGTTCCTTCAGGCACAATGCAGCTGCCTTTATTATATAAGGCAAAAAAGTCAGTTTTATTCCATCCTTTTCATAGCCAGCCTTTTCCTTCTCCCTTAGATTAACCAGCTCTGTAACGTCAAACTCGTGCATGTTTGTCAATTGGGCTGCTGTGAAAATTGACTCAGACATCTTTTGTGCAACCACTTTTTTTATGCCATGCAAAGGCACCCTGTCTATATACCCGAACAAATCGTATTTCCTTGTTACCTTTATTCCGGCAGGCGCGGATTGCTCTTTTTTAGGGGATGCTCCTGCAGCCTTCTGCACATCTTCAATTGTGATTCTTCCTTCTGAACCAGTTCCCTTCAAAGTTTCCAGATTGACATTAAGCTGCTTTGCAAGATTTCTGACAGCAGGAGTCGCTTGTATCTGTGTTTGAGTTTGCTGTGGTTTCTGGACTTTGGCGCCGTAAATCGGGGAAACGCTTTTTGCCTCTTCAACAAAGCCAACAACAGAGCCCGTATATGGAACATCAGCTTTTTTCTCTTCTTTTGCTTCAGCTTGTTTTGCCTCAGTGAGTTGTGAGCGAGTTCGCTCGAGCTCACTCGCATTCGACTGCTTCTTTGCATCATCTTCACCCTCATGCTCTTCAAGGATTGTGACCATTGTCTCTCCAACATGTATTTTTCCGCCTGCAGGAACATGAATCTTGAGAATTTTGCCGGACTTGGGAGACGGCATTTCAACAATAGCCTTGTCTGTTTCTATCTCTCCAAGCGGCTGGTCAGCATCAACCTTGTCATTTTCCTTGACAAGCCATTTTACTATCTCTCCCTCATGGATTCCCTCTCCAACATCCGGAAACTTGAATTCGTAAGGCATTTTTTTGGATTTTTGTCAAATTAACTTTTTATTCAATCCGTTCGCTTCGCTCACAATGGTTACTGCGAAACCCTCGCTGTCTGCCACACGCTCGGGTTTCGCCTATTTATTTTTTATTGCTGTAATCCGAGGCGTTGCGATGTGGCAATCGGAGCAACGCCGAGTGTAAATCTTGTAATTTGCGAAGCAAATTACGGATTGATTTTAATTATCTTGATTACTTGCTCAAAAATTCATTGCTTTTTCAATTCCCTTCAAAACACGATTAACATCAGGCAAAAAATAACCTTCAAGCTTTGCCAATGGAAATGGAACGTCAGGAGAAGTGACTCTTGCAACAGGCGCTTCAAGGCTCAATAAGGCCTTTTCATTTATTGACGCAATCAACTCTGCTGCAAACCCGCATGTCCTTATCGCTTCATGCACAATAACGCATCTTCCTGTTTTTTTAACAGACTCTATAACAGTTTCTGCATCGTAAGGATTGATGGTTCTCAAGTCAATCAATTCAACAGAGTACTTGTTGTTTAGTTTTTCAATTGCATCCTGGCATGTCTTTAGCATTGAGCCCCATGCAATAAGCGTTAAGTCGTCCCCTTCCTGTATCACATTTGCTTTTCCAATCGGCACAATGTACTCATCTTCCGGAATGTCCTGCTTTATAGCTCTATAAATCCTCATAGGCTCGTAAAATATGACAGGGTCAGGGTCTCTTATTGCAGCAGCCAATAATCCTTTTGTATCATATGGATTTGAAGGCACAACCATCTTTAATCCCGGAATATGCGAGAACAAAGCCTCTCCGGATTCGCAATGCAGTTCCAATGCCTTTATTCCCCCTCCATAAGGCGCTCTCAAAACCATCGGGCATGAATATCTGCCCCTGCTCCTCATCCTTATTCTTGCAGCATGGCTTAATAACTGGTCAAAAGCTGCATAAACAAAACCGCTGAACTGTATTTCTGCAACTGGCTTTATTCCATTGACCGCAAGCCCGATAGAAACCCCGACAATTCCAAGCTCTGCAAGGGGAGTGTCTATAATCCTGCTCTCCCCAAACTCTTTCTGCAATCCGTCAGTTGCCCTAAAAACACCGCCATTTAATCCAACATCCTCTCCAAGAACAATTACATTCTTGTCTCTGGCCAATTCCTGCCTCAGCCCCATTCCAACTGCCTGCACGATGTTTGCTACAACCATTTTAATTGTTGATTTTGATATTAGCTAATTTTTCAATCCGAAATTTGTGTGGCATGCGAAAGCTCGCTTTCGCTCGCTTATCTCACACAAATTTCAACATATTTGTGCTCGCTCCTCGCTTCAGTGACATGCGAGAGCTCGAGTTGTTCGCGAGCACGCGAACTCGCGTGCATCTCTCTCGCTCGCTCATTCGCCACAATCGTTCGGAGCTCGCCTTTTATTCAATAATCAATCAAAAGCTGGTTTCCTCTATTGCCTTTAATTAAAGAGGACGCTCTCGTGTTTGAATTTTTATTTTTTTGATTTGTAATCGTAATGCGTATATCTTATTGATTTCCAAACATTTCCTCCATCTCTTCTTTCTGTTGCGGCGTCATTTCCGCGAAAACATACTTGAAAATGTCTTTTGGGTCCGGAGGGGATATTTTCTCAAACTCTGTGACTGCCTTTTCAACAATGTCTTTTGACCTGCTCAGTATACTTTCTTTGTACGCGTCATCCAGCAATCCTTTCTTTCTCATGTATTTTTCAAGCCTTTCAATCGGGTCCTTTTTAACCCATAGCTCCATTTCATCCTTTGTCCTGTATTTTGACGCATCATCGCTTGTCGAGTGGTCGCACATCCTGTAGGTGAAGCACTCAATCAAGGTTGGCCCTTTTCCATTCCTGGCTTTTTCCGCAGCGTCTTTCATTGCTTTAACGACAGCAAAAATATCCATTCCATCCACTTGAATCCCTTCAAACCCATAGGCAATTGCCTTCTGCGCTATTGTCTCTGAATGCGTTTGCTTTTTCCTTGGAACAGAAATGGCATACTGGTTGTTCTCGCAGATAAAGACGACAGGCACGTTAAAAACTCCTGCAAAGTTCATTCCCTCATGAAAATCGCCTTTTGATGTCGCCCCGTCGCCAAAGTAAACAACAGAAACTTGCTTTGTATTGCGCAGCTTTGCAGCCCATGCAGCGCCGACAGCATGCACTGTATGGGTTCCAACAGGGATTGAAATCGGAAAATTATTGACATTATCCGGGGATCTCAATCCTCTTTCATCCCCGCTCCAATATTGAAGAACCTGCACGATGGGGTGCTTTCTTGCAATCAGCAATCCTGAATTCCTGTACATCGGGAAAATGAAATCACCATCTTCCAATACATATGCGCTCCCAACCTGGCACGCTTCCTGACCCTTAAATTGTATATAAGTCCCCAGTCTTCCCTGCCTCTGCATGTTGAAGGCTTTCTGGTCAAAAACCCTTACAAGAACAAGCATCTCGTATATTTTTTTGATGCCTTCATTGGAAAGCTTTGGCATCAAGGACTCGTCGCAGTTGCCCTCCTCGTCCAATACTTGAAGATACTCAACTTTAAATTCCTTAAGCACCCTTTTTGGCATATGGAAAACCCGATTTTAGTGATATTTATAAATTTTATTGAAAGGTTTAGCGGACAAGCTCTACATTTTCCATATCGGTAAATTGCCTGTCACCGGTAAGAAATCTCAAATTATTCTTCAAGGCAGAGATGTAGCCGATGCAGTCAGTATAGGAAAGATTTTTGTTCTTTAATTTTAACTTCAGTTCCATAGCCTCAAAAATGATGTCATCCTTAAGCTCGATAGAGCAATCTTTGAACTTATAGTAACCTTCTTTTGCTTTCTCTTCGCCTAAATCTCTCAATAAGCTGAAATATAATTCAGCTAAATTGAAGTTGCTTGTAGTTATAATCTCTTCGAAATATTTAATATAATTTGGATTATTTTTAATGATTTCTATCAAGGCATAAGTATCGAAAAAATATCTCATTTTCTCGATTTTTCCTCTTCCAAGTCAGAGTCGCTCATCCATCCAGCACGCGCTTCATCCTTTATTTCTTGCGTAGGCCTTTTCCATTCCGGAAACATTCCAAAAACATCCTTGACTTTTACAGGTTTTCTGACATCTATTCTTATAGTTTCATCTGGCTTTATTCCCACTTCATCCACTATTTCCTTTGGCAGCACAACACCTATTGAAGAGCCCCATTTCCTTGTTTTAACTTCAGTTTCTACCATATATAACTAGATATAACTTAGTTATATTTAAATTTAACTATTTAGAACATTCTTCACGAACAATTCCCCTGCCTTGTAAGAGCTCCTCACAAAAGGCCCTGATGCGCAGAACAAAAAGCCCATTTCCAGCGCTTTCTGCTTAAAGTATTCAAATTTTTGCGGCGAGACAAACTCGCTTATTGGAATATGCCAGTCTGTCGGCCTCAAGTACTGCCCGATTGTAAGAATATCAACATCAATGGCTCTTAAATCTTTCATTGACTGAATGATTTCTTCATCAGTTTCTTCTAATCCAAGCATTATTGATGATTTTGTATAAATATTGGGACTTAATTTCTTGACATTCTCCAGAACACTTAATGATTGCTTGTAATTTGCCCTTACATCTCTAACTTTCTTTTGCAGCCTTTCAACAGTTTCTATGTTATGCGCAATCACATCTGGGTTTACATCAGCTATTTTTTTCAATGACTCAATTTTTCCGTTAAAATCAGGAATCAGCACTTCAACAATGATTTCAGGATAAGCTTTCTTTATCTCTTTTATGCATTCTGCAAAATGAGAAGCGCCTCCATCACTTAAATCATCCCTGTTGACAGAGGTCAATACAACATAATCAAACAGCTTGATTTCAGCCAAAGCCTCTGCAAGCTTTTTAGGCTCATTTTCATTAAGCTTCTGCATCGGATTTCCTGTCTTCACAGCGCAGAATTTGCATCCTCTTGTGCAAGTGTCTCCCATCAGCATGAAAGTAGCTGTTCCTGTGTTCCAGCACTCTGAGATGTTGGGGCAATGCGCTTCCTCGCAAACAGTATGCAATTGGTGTGTTTTTAAAGTGTTTTTGATATTGGAGAATCCATCATTTACTGTTAATCTGATTTTCAGCCATTGGGGCTTTTCTAGTTTTTGCTGCATTATTTTAATTCTCCCAAAGCCCATGCCTTCAGCTTTTCATATTTCTGGTTGCCGCAGAGCCTTTTGCCTGTCTTTTCGTTAAAGAAAAAAGGAATTCCGCCGCAAAAAACAGAGCCATCAGCATTCTTGTCAATGCTCTCAAGCCATGCAGCATTCTCTGCATTGTGCCATACTTCAACATGCACGATTTTCAGCCCGGTTTCCTTTTCAAACTGCCCAATCAAAGGGTCCATCTCCTTGCAGTGCACGCATTCAGTGCCAGAAAACATTATCAGCCTGCCAGTATTTTCCCTGCTTACAGTGTCGCTCATTTCAGAATTTGAAAAATTATATTCTTATTTAAAGCTTTTGACAATCAAAGAATAGAATTCACTCTTTTTCCAGCCAAACAGTATCCTCTGGCATGAATGGGGGCGTTGAAAACAATATTATCTCAACAGGAGAATCGCCAATCCTCTCAATGCTGTGCTGCATTCCTGCAGGAATCGCAAGCAGATTTCCAGGCCCCACTTCTTCGGTCACATCTTTGATCGTTGCCTTCGCCCTTCCCTTGTAGATGTAAACAAAATGATTTTCCTTTGGATGCATGTGCATTGGTATTCTTTTATCAAGTCTTATCAGCTCTATGCTGCCTGTTTCTGCCTCTGAAAGAACTGAATATTTGAAGTAAGGGCTTTCCAAGCCAAGCTGTGCCATTCTTTTTGCCACATCATAGAAACCAGCCTGCAAAGGCTTTTTTGTCAGGCTTTTTATGTTTCCTGGGAGAAGATAGCCAAGCACAATGCCGGCAATGAAAAGCAGAATGAATATTGCCTGCATTGTCTTCTTTTTCATGCTGCCTGCATCAACTAAAATAGTAATATAAATACTTTTTGGTAGTAATCAAAAAAATTTACTACTGAAGAAAACAACAAAAGTTTGCATCAAACACAATATATTTAAAAAATTGAAAGAACCCCTCATAATTATGAAACAATATCTTGACGCTTTGCGTTATGTTCTTGAAAACGGAGCAGACAGGCAGAGCAGGACAGGCATTTCAACAAGGGCAGTTTTTGGGATGCAGCTGCGCTTCAGCATGGAAGATGGCTTTCCTGCTGTCACTACAAAAAAGCTTGCTTGGAATTCTGTTGCCAGCGAGCTGTTGTGGTTCATGGAAGGCTCTGGCGATGAACGAAGATTGGCGGAAATTCTTTATGGCACAAGGGATGAATCCAAAAAGACAATCTGGACAGCAAATGCTGATGCTGATTACTGGAAGCTAAAGGCAAAATTTAAGGGTGATTTGGGAAGAGTTTACGGGGTCCAATGGCGAAAATGGAAATCTTCTGATGGAAAAGAGATAGACCAGCTTGCAGAAGCGATAAAAATGCTCAAGGAAAATCCAGCAAGCAGGAGGATAATTGTAAATGCGTGGAATCCTGGAGAAATTGAGCAGATGGCTTTGCCTCCTTGCCACACCTTCTTCCAGTTCTTTGTTGCAAATGACAAGCTTTCATTGCAGATGTATCAAAGATCATGCGACATGTTTCTCGGAGTTCCATTCAACATTGCCTCATACTCATTGCTTCTTCATATGGTTGCCCAAGTCACAAACATGAAGCCGTATGAATTCATACACACGCTCGGGGACGCGCACATCTATCACAATCATTTTGCACAAGTAAAAGAGCAATTGGCAAGGAAGCCTTTTCAGTTGCCCAAGCTATGGCTGAATTCTGAAATAAAAAACATTGATGGCTTCACAATGGAAGATATAAAGCTTGAAAATTATCAATTCCATCCGGCAATAAAAGCGGAAATGGCTGTTTAAAATGATAATCTCACTAATTGCGGCAATGGGCAAAAATAATGTCATCGGGAAAGACAATTCTTTGCCGTGGAAACTGCCTGCTGACATGAAAAGATTCAAGGAACTGACAATTGGAAAGCCTGTTGTGATGGGCAGAAAGACATTTGAAAGCATTGGAAAGCCATTGCCAGACAGAAAAAACATAATTCTGACTAGGGGCAAAGATTACAAGGCGGATGGATGCATTGTCGTGCATTCTGCTGGTGAGGCGCTAAAGGCTGCAATGGGAAGCAAAGAAATTATGATAGCGGGAGGGGGGCAAATTTTCAGGGAATTCCTTCCAATGGCAGACAAAATGTATTTGACGCTTATAGATGGGGATTTTGAAGGCGATGCATATTTTCCTGAATACAGCAAAAGCGAATGGAAAGAAATTAAAAGGGAAGAGTACAATAACAATTACAAATATGTTTTTGTTGATTTGGAAAGAATCAGGCATTAACCGCTTCTTTTCTTTTAAATTCCAATTTAAGCTTGTCAAAAAACGGCACAAAAATATTTCCGATTGCCAAAGCAAGCGGGATTGAATGCTGCGGAATGATCTTTTCAGCAGCCACAAGAAGGACAGCAACTAAAATTCCATAATAAATCCTGTTGTTTCTGGGATGTGTTTTGGGCTCAACCAGCATGTACATTGCAAAAAAGTAGATGACTCCGCCATTTATTATCGTGTAATAAAAATCAGCCAATGGAGATGGCTGCATAGGGCATCGCATATTCATCATACCGCATGTCACTGGATTGGAAATGTTGATTAGCAGTACAAGAATGAAATAAGCTGCCACAAAGCTTAATCCCAAGTCAAATCTTCTAAGGCGCCATAAGATAAAAATTCCAAAAATCAGCACTAAAATTATGGGGGATGAAACCCACCATGTAT
The DNA here is from genome assembly GCA_016185805.1 of Candidatus Woesearchaeota archaeon. Lineage (GTDB taxonomy): Archaea > Nanobdellota > Nanobdellia > Woesearchaeales > GW2011-AR4. Next base: position 17,314 of record JACPMW010000028.1, read on the forward strand.
GGGAAGCTCCAAAAATAACTGAAACAAGCAGAATGCCGAGATTTGCGGGGTTGAATATATGCCTTCCCTTAACTTTAATCAAATGCTTTGACAGAATCGCAATTGCTCCTGCAATAGCATAAATGTACCACTGCAGGCCTTGAGTTAGCAAGCCCCCTATGAACAATCCTGAGATTAAAGCGCTTTGCGGGAATTCCCATGTTTTAAACTTAAAATAACTAATTACTAAATCAAAAATTGTTGTTGTTAAAACTGCGGTCAAAATCGGCAATAAAGCTCCAACTCCAAAGCCGTAGAAAAATGCGCTTGTCAGGCTCAAAATAATAAGAAAAGAAACCATATACTGGTAAACTGTAAATTTGCTGAATAAGGCTTTAATGTCCATCAGGGTCCCTATTTGCTATGGTACACTTTTTTATTTATTTGGTAAACTACAAGGAAAGAGATTGCTAATCCAAAAACCAGGAATGTGATGAATTCATTTAAATTCCCTGTGCCAAGCAGCAGTATGGCAATAACGCCGGAAACGCTTCCTATCATCCAGCCTTTTATGACTTCTGCAACTGTCAGCCAAAAAACCTTGTCCATTTTCTTTATTATTTTTTTCTAGTCCTTTGGGAGCCGCCCTTTTTATATATTGTGTATCTTCCTTTTGCCTTCTGGCTTGTCTTTTGCTCAGGATAAACTTCATAAGTGCTGCTTTCGTCAAAGCCGCA
>JACPMW010000043.1 GCA_016185805.1 Candidatus Woesearchaeota archaeon
CCAAGCGTTGAGACTATGAAATTGTCGAGGTCGATATAATCGGCTTTTTTCAATGAAATGCCCGTCCTTGCATTTATCTCCTCGATTTCGGTTGAGCCTTTCACAAGCCATTCTGCCTTTGACACTTCCTCCACGCTTGGATTCAGCCTGTCGCTTTCGTCTATTATCTCGCCAACAACTTCCTCAAGGATGTTTTCTATAGTAACCAGCCCAACAATATGGGCCTTCTCGTCTATTACGATGGCAAGGTGCTGCTTGCTGCTCTGGAAAAGCCTGAGCATGCTGTCAAGCTTTTTGTTTGAAAAGACGAACAGGGGCTTGCGCATAACCTGCTTGACAGGCACGTCAAATTTGCCTTCCTTGACAAATTTAAGCATATCTTTCAGGTAAGCTATCCCGACAACGTTTTCCCGGCTCTTCTCGTAAACCGGAAATCTTGAATACATTTTTGCCGTTGGAAGCTGCAAAACATCCTTTATCTGCATGTCTGAGCTAACCATGACCATGCTTTTCTTTCTGGTCATTACATCAGCAACGGGAGTGTTGTCAAAATCGAAAATGCGCTGTATCATCTTTTTTTCAATTTCTTTTATTGAGCCTTCTTCTTCACTCGCGCGCACTATGCTTTTCAGCTCCTCTTCCGTCACTATGGGGAGCGCTTTAGCCCCGATAAGCTTGTTTATGCCCTTGAGCAAATACCCAAGCGCCTTTGTCAGGGGATATATTGCAATGCTGAGGTTCCACACTATGGGGGCCACTACGGGCGCTAATGCCTCATTGTTGGCGTTGCCGATGGATTTTGGCACTATGTCCCCAAAAATCAGTATGAGAAATGTTGCAACTCCTATTGCAATGCCTACTGCATTATGCTCGAATATCCTTAATGCAATTGAAGTTGCAATTGCCGCTGCAGCCGTGTTCACAAGATTATTGGTTATCAGCAGCGTAGACAAAAGTATCTCCGGGCTGTCCTTCAGCTTTTTAACGTAAATCGCGCCGAATTTCTTTTTTTCAACCCAGTGCCGCGCCTTGAACTTGCTTAGCGACAGCAAGGCTGTTTCAGACATTGCAGAGAATGCCGAGATTATTATCATCACTGCCAAAAGCGATAATTGCGTGTAGAGGGCCATTTACATCCTCTCCAAGACGCCAATGCCGAGCAAATTCAGCCCGTTTTTTATCGTCTGCCTTACAGCGCTTATCAGCAGTATCCTTGCGTCTTTTATGCTGCTCTCAGCCTTCAGTATCTTGTGGATGTGGTAATACTCATTAAATTTTTGCGCCAATGAATAGGAATAGTTCGCTATTAAATGCGGCCTTAATTCATGGGTTGCCTTGCTTACAACTTCCGGAAAATTTGACAGCAGCCTGACCAGCTCAGCCTCTTCTTTTTCTTTCAGCAATTTTAAATCCGCTCTTGGATTTGCTCTTTTGTTTCTTTTCAGTATGCTGCTTATCCTTGCATATGCATACAAAATGTAGGGAGCGGTTTCACCCTCAAATGAGAGGGCATGCTGCCAGTCAAATACAACGTTCTTTTCAGGGCTTACCTTCAAAATTCCGTATTTTACAGCTCCGTAGGCAATGGCTTTTGCAGATTTTTCATCAGCTTTTTTATGCCTTTTTTTAACTTCTTCGCTAGACTTGCTTAAGGCTTCCTTCATGAATTCCTCAAGCAGCACAAGATTCCCTTTTCTTGTTGACATCTTGCCGTCCTCAAGCAGCACAAATGAGTAATAAACCGGCTTTCTCCCGAATATCTCAAGCTCCTTCAAAACAGCATTTATCTGCTCGTTGTATAATTTTTGGTCTTCGCCAAGCACCACAATATATTCTCCTTTTGCCACCATTTCAATTGCGTAGGCAATGTCCCTCAATGGATAAAGGGACGTGCCGTCAGCCCTTGTAAGCACCAGCACAGGCACTTTCATTCCAAGATCATACCCTTTCTGGTCCATGACCCACCTGTTGAACCCGTCTACGAACAGTTTTCCTGTTTTCTCCAGCCTCTTCAAAGTCTCGCTGGTCTTTTTATTCCATAAATACTTTGATTCATAATCAAAAAAATCATACTTTATCCCAAGCTCGGAAAAAAGCTTCACCTGCCCTTTTACGCAGGTATCCACAATTTTCTTAAATTTATTTTTTATTTTTATATCCCCTTTTTCAAGCTTGTTGAGCAAATCCAAAACTTTTTTTTCCATTTCAGGATTTTTCTCAACCTTTGAATTGATTTCTATGTAAACCTCCAGCAAATCATTAAACGTTATGTTTTTTTTGCCCTCTGCTCCCAAAACAAGCATTGCTATCTGCTTTCCGACATCATTGACAAAATAATGGGTTTCAACGCTGTAGCCCTGAAATTTAAGGATCCTTCCAATCGAATCGCCGAGCAAGGCGTTTCTTGCCCTGCCGACATGGGGAGATGCATTTGGGTTTATGCTTGTGTGCTCTAATATGATTTTTTTGCCCTTCCCGATTCCAGAAGCGCCATATTTATCCTTTTGCTTAAGAATTTGCTTTATTGTAAACTCAGATACTTTGTCTTTATTAATGAAGAAATTCAGGTATGGGCCCATCACCTTGACCTCGCTCACCAAATCATCCGGCTTAAATTTCTTGCTTAATTCCTGCGCCACCTCATTTGGTGATTTTTTCCAAACTTTTGCAAGAGCATAACATGGAAATGCAAAGTCCCCCATTTCCGGATTTGGTGGAGTCTCTAGCCCTATATTTTCCAGATTTATCTCTTTTTTGAGGAAATCTATTATCGATTCCTTGGGGTTGCCCATTTTAAATCAAGTTGCTAGATAGTGATATGAATCTCATTCTTGCTCTCCGGAAAAATCACCACTTCCTTGCCCTTTTTAAGCTTCAGGAATTCCGCAATTTCTTTTGGAATCCTAATGGCGATGCTGTTCCCGATTTCAGCCACTTTCGCTTTTTTAGCCAAGCCAAAAAGCCCCATCTGCTTGGACTTCTGCTGTATTTTTTCCGCGATTTTTTCGTCAAAATAAGTTTCTCCGCATTTCTGGCAGACATAGGCGCTGAAATTGCCAAGAGAGACTCCAGACTCCTTATATTCCACATTTTTCTTAATGGCTTCACCGTTGCAAATTATGCATTTCATTTTGACCTCCCGGCAAAGTATGCCGTTATAATAAAGATATTCCTTTCTTGTTTCATGAATACAACCTCAATTCCGGCCATCTGCGCATGCCATTTTTCGCTGTTGCCTTCTTTCCATTTCATCCCCTTTTTGACTGTATTCTCAATATCTCTTTTCTCAATGCCAAGGTTGTCTATTTTCCCAATCGCATGCTTAGTGTAGATAAACACTTAATCACCTGTATATCTTTAGATATCCTTGTATATAAAGGTTTTGGTTAAGGATTTTTAGTATGTCCAATTAAGTCCCTTATTTTAATTATCTTCAAACCATGCTTCTTAGCCATTTTCCTTATCTCCGGCATTCTTGCCATTTTTCCGCTTTCCCCGACAATCTCGCAGATGACTGCAGCCGGATAGAGTTTAGCCAGCCTGCAAAGCTCAATTGAAGCTTCCGTATGCCCCACCCTTTTGACCAAGCCTTTTTCATCGTACCTTAAGGGAAATACATGCCCAGGCCTTGCCAAATCATTTGGCCTTGTTTTTTTGCCAATCAATGCCTTTATTGTTTTTGCCCTGTCATAAGCGGAAATTCCTGTTGTTGTCCCTTTTTTTGCGTCAACAGAAACAGTAAAGGCGCATTTTGTAAATTCTGTATTAATTTTTGTCATCAATGGCAATTTTAGTTCATCAAGCCTATTGCCCAGCATTGGCACACAAACCAGCCCTCTTGCGTGCTTAATCATGAAATTGACTTTGCCAGGAGAAATTTTTTCAGCTGCAATGACCAAGTCAGCTTCGTTCTCGCGATGCTTGTCGTCAATTACAACAACAAACTTGCCTTTTTTGAAATCCCTTATTGCTTGTTTAATATCCCGGGTTGGCATTTAAATCTTCAATCCGTAATTTGCTGCGCAAATTACAATAGTTACACTCGGCAAAAATTCTTCTGCCATTGAATTTTTGTCTCGATTTATTACAATTAATGGGCGAGGTTTCGCGATATGGCAGAGCAGCGAAACCGAGCACTAATATTTGTGCCGAAGGCACGGATTGGAATTGTCTCTATTCGATTTGACATACGCTTTTAAAATACTTAAAGATATCCCTCTATCAGTATATCATTCCCTATTTTCCTTGCTACGGGATTTTTGAGGTTTATGGCCTTGTCAACTGTTTTAATCCCAAGATTTCCTATTGCCCCGAGCCCATTTCCTATTATTTTTGGAGCTGTGAATATGAGGATCTTGTCAACTACCCCTTCTTTTATGGCAGAGCTGTTCAATTCTGAGCCCCCTTCAATCATGACGCTTGCTATCTCGTGCTTTCCAAGCTGCTTCATCAAATCCTGCAAGTCAACAAGCCCTTTTCTTGTTTTTGTGATGATTACAGTTACGCCCTTCTGCTGCAGCTTTTTAATGTCATTTTTTGAAGCTTTGCCTGTTGCAGCAATCATGAGCTTTGCAGGGTCCTTCATCAAACTGCAATTTTTTGGAATTTTAAGATGTGAGTCAACAACAATCTTCATGGGGTCCTTGCCTTTGACGAGCCTCGGAGTCAATTCAGGATTGTCCCTTAAAACAGTGTTTAGCCCGACCATGACGGCATCAACACCTGTCCTCAATTCATGCACGTAGGCCCTTGCTTCCTTGCTGGTTATATATTTTGAATCGCCAGTCTTTGTAGCAATCCTTCCGTCAGCGCTCATGGCTACTTTTATTATGGCAAAGGGCCTTTTCGTCCTCATGTATTTGATATAAGCCTCGTTCAGCTTTTTTGACTCTTTCTCAAGAATCCCTATCTTCGTCTTTAGGCCGCGAAACTTCAGCTCCTTGAAGCCATCCACCAAAGGATTGGGGTCGTTCATCCCTATTATTACTTCCCTTACCCCGGCTTCTACTATTCTTTCTGTACAAGGAGGGGTTCTTCCCCAATGGGAGCACGGCTCAAGGTTGACATACATCGTAGAATTAATTGCTTTCTTGCCTGCATCATGTATCGCAAGAACCTCTGCATGCTCGGTGCCTGCCTTTTTATGCCAGCCCTTGCCAACAATTCTTCCTCTCTTGACAATTATGCAGCCGACCAGAGGATTGGGAGAAGTCAAGCCACGTCCTTTTTCGGCAAACTTAATGGCCAAATCCATATATTTCTTGTGAGATATCAAACCATGCCACCCTTAAACGATAATGTTTTTAGCATTTAGTATATAAAGTTAAGGGTTTGAAAATAGTTATGTAAAAGTGATAACAATGCATAGTTTTTTAAAATAAATGGCTCATCACAGAATGATGGGATTAATCTATATAGGGCCAAAAACACTGGCTTCATTTGTTGCAGCAGAATACGCCTCAAGCAAAGGAGACTACGACAGGGATTTTCCAAAATTGGTCATTGGGCTGCAGACAACCTTTCCGATGAAAAATCAAGATTCGCTGAGAGACTAGGCCACAATAAATTTTTGTCTCAAAGAGGCTATAACTCGTTCATTGACGGGCTTGTAAATATGTTAATGCCTTTTGGGACTGAAATTTGGGCCCCAAAAGAAACTCGGAACCCTAAAATAGGTAAGATTATAGGTCAACTGAAATTAACGGTGCCCAAGGGAGAGGCTTTAGCAACTTACGACCGCGTATCAGATACTATTTATTTTGATCCTTTTATTGTTGCCGGCTGCATGTTTGCATCAAGATACCAAGGCAATCCCGAAATAGTTTATGAATTTCAGAAAACTTTTCGGCATGAAAGGGTCCACCAATCGCTTGGAAACAGCGAACCTTGTAGGGAGCTTAGGGAAGCAGGACTGAAATTTGCCAGGTTTGCTGGAGATCTTGTGGCGTTATATTCGGCCTTGGCAAAAGGCCATGACCAAGACAGTGTCATCAGGACGAAAAAATACAGCAGAGTAATAAAAAGACTGGAATCCATGGGCATTTTCAGCAATGAGGCTGCTTTTGATGAATCGAAGAGACTTGAAAAGGCTTTTCATGATATTAACGAGCAGATTGGATTGCTGGGAATTGATATCGTGGATTGTGCCCTGGCTGATGCATTCATAGATGACAGGGAAGGATTCACGGCAGAATTCGAGAAAAGAAGCATCAGCCCAGAAGATCAAGTTGAAATTTTTGATGTTTTGAAAGCAGAAATAGCCAAATATGGAAAATTACAGACATTGAAAAGAGTAAGAAATGTCATGAACCAAGCATGGGTCGAGGAAAAGTACGCACTTAATTATATTGGTTGAACTAGTCAATACTCCTCCCAGCTCTTAATCTCCAATTCCTCCATTTTCTTCTTGTAGATTGACTCAATGAACAGCTTTGCTGCCTGCGCATTTGTCAGCAATGGAATGTTGAAGTCAACCGCTTTCCTCCTAATTTGATAGTCATTTGTCAGCTCCTTTTCCTCAAGGCTTTTTGGAATATTTATGACAAAGTCAATTTTCTTTTCTTGGATATAAGTCAAGGCATTTGGTTCCATCTTGTCAAGAGGCCAGTGCAATGCTGTTGTTTTTATTCCATTATCGGAAAGGAATTTTGCAGTCCCCTCTGTTGCGTAAAGCATGAAACCCATTTCTTCAAGCTTCC
>JACPMW010000044.1 GCA_016185805.1 Candidatus Woesearchaeota archaeon
GAAACATTTGTGTACTTATTCACAAGCAGCTTGTTTTTGTCAAACTGTGAACTGAATTCCTGCCCATGCTCTTTTATAAGCTTGACTGCAATCCTCTTGATCAAAAGCGTTTTTATCCTTCCCATATTCACTCGAGCTTTGTCTGGTCGAACGGTTTTGCGCCTGTTTCTCTCCTTTGGGTGCTTGGCATAGGCCTCTTGACAGAAATCGGTATAAGGCCCTGCTTGAATTCAAGCTTTGCTATTTCAACTGTGTTATAGCCGATTTTTTTGAGATCCTCATCGGCAAATTTTATCAAAATCGGGGCCCCCATGGAAATCTGCAGGGCTCTTGCGCCTATGATTCTCGCCTGCTCATATTTGGTGTATTCTTCCATTTCAGTCTAGTTCGTCGTCGTCGTCGCCGTTACCGTCAAAATCGTCAAAATGACTCAACATTCTTGGTCACCCCCGATATTCATAAAACTTCATCCTCATCAATAAAGCTTTCCCCGCATGAAGGACATTCAGGCTCCCCTTCCTCAAGCACAGTGCCGCAGTTCGGGCACTCTCTTTGCTCATCCTCCATCTTTTTTCACCTAGAAAGCCTTTCCAATTTAAATATTTATGGCTCGGCTTGAAATCTATTGGTTATATTTAAAGGTATCGGTAGAAATTAGTTTATGCATTAGAGTAATTATTACAATAGAAATATAAACCGACTTAATAGAGTTTACCACTTAAATGTAATGAAAAACGGAAGATTTAAAAAGAGGCAATTATTTTAAGTTATGGATATGTTAAACATGGCTGCTGATGAAACGTTTCGGGAAAGTTTTTGGTCTGAACTGGACAGATTAAGAGGGCAATCACTACCTTCTGGAATGAGACTGGATGAATTATTAGAAGTAGCGGCATTTTACCCAGTTAGTAAAAAACAACAAGAAGAGCCACCTTTAGTTGATGCTCGTGATTTAATCCGAGATTTACGTTTAGGAGGTGCAGAGCAGGCTGTGATGGATGCCCTCAGGCGATATGAGGCTGCCAAATTGGCTAGATATAAAGGCAAATACAAATACGAAATGGACTCGCGTGTTAGGGCATATTTTCTAGATGATTGGCCACTTAACCTATCTACACAAACTATTGATTACCTATGGCAATATGCACGAAAAGTAATGAATCATATACATGGCAGAACTTTAGAAAGAATAAGGGCCGAGGTTGGTGATTTGAAACGAGAGCTAGGAATTGTAAATCCAAGCCCAGACCCAAATAACTTAATGAATTATCAAGCTGAATTAAGAGAGAGGGCTAAAAGGAAATAATCTTCAATATTACCCAGCCTTTTTCCTCAAAGAATTTAACCTGTTTTTTATTTTTTTGACAGCAGATTCCCTGCTTTTGGAGCTTAGCAAATCGTTTGCAAGCTTCTGGTCTCCAACAATATCCTTAATCCAGCTGCTGAAGTCGTTTTTTTCGCTGTTGACATGATGCTGAAAGGCTTCATTTGGCATGTCAGGCAGATAATTTGCAAGCTCTTCAATATTCTTTAGTATTGGCCCATTATTGACCCAGAAGCATTGCTCTGGAGCAGCATTACACAAGTATCTTTTTGCCTCATCTTTTGTGACCATTTTACATCAATTCCTTTACAAGCCTTCTTAGTATTGTAATCTGGGTTTCCAGCCTGTTTTTTGCCCTTGAAATGTCTTCTGCCAAACTATGATCATAGAAAACATCTTTCACCCAATTGCTGAAGTCGTTCTTAAACTCATTGGCATGGTGCCTGAATATTTCCTCTGTCATTGTCTCGAGAGCATCGGCCAGTTCCATTATGTTTTTGAGCTTTCTTCCGTCAGCGACAACAAAATGATGCTCTACAGGGGCTTCCCCAAGAATCTTTTTTCTAATGATGACTTCAACTCTCTGCAATGTGTTTTTAGAAACGGATTTAGTATTACTTTTAGATGCCTTGCCTCTTTTTTTTGCCAAAATATGTCACCAAGCAGTGTCTTGATGTTTCTTGTTTTTATAGTTTGTGGTTTTAGGATTCAAGACGGACTTGAATTTTCAATAGAGCAATGATTTGTAAAAACAAAAATTCCAACAACAACGATGGGTTTCGAATACGGGTTTTGTTGTTCAAAACCCTATTCGCAAAGGATTTTTCCCCACTTCGTATGGAAAAATCCTCTGCACTCAGTTCTCACCAAAGTTGTTGTAATTTTTGCCTAAAAGGTTATCTTCGAGAAACTAAAGGGTTTAAAGTAAGAAGGGGTTTGGTAAATGAGTTAACTTTAAAGTAGTAATAGAAAGCTTTAAAAACAACAATTGGTTTCCTGTATCTTTAGTGATTACTATGGCTGAAACTCTAGATACCCAATTATCAAAAATGCCAAGTAGATATCAAGAGTTATTTAGACAAGTGACTGCAACACCAGAAATACAAGAAAGAGTACACGAAGTGACAAAACTTCATTTGGCAAATTTACACGCACTAGTGGATTTAGAGAAAAGAGATATTTGTTTTCAGCCAGAATCCAGAGCGGGGTATGAACTAAGACAACTATTGGAATTGGGGCTTTTAGAATTAAGACCATATAGTGGCTCACCCGAATCTGCACATTTGTGGACAGATGATAGATTTTATCATCCAACACCAATAGGAGTTCAAATTCATGACGAGCTTCAAGCACAAGGTTATGACTTTGCTCCACCAGAGGGCGCTTGGAGAGGAGATTTTGACTAAATCTCTATTACTTTAATACGAACCTTTCTTTAAAACTTTTAAACCGAAAAATTAGTCTTCATTCTTACACATAATCTTAAAATATTATTCCCCGACCTTCACTTCCCCCAATTTATTCGCCTTAATCCTGAAATCATTCAGGATGTTCATGTAAGTGATGAATGCCTCATATGGGCTGTCATATGGATTGAAGTATTTGTGGACATCGCCGTCATTGAACCATTTGGTGCACATGTAATAAAAGTGATCGCTTGTCTGCAGCTTTCTCCATTCATCGAGCAAGGCAGGATTTTTTGACAATTTGACATACGGCTCAAGATTGTATATTTCCTTGATGGCTTCCTGCTGCATTTTGTTGCCCAGCCATGCGCTCATATCCCTTTCAACATCAGCCCAGCTTACAAAATGCGGAAAGTCAAGCTCTGCAACCGCATCATATTTTTGGATTGCTTCGCTTGGGGTTGTAAAATCATTGTCCTTGTGCTTCAGAATTTCATGAGGCAAGTGCTTCAGGAATTCAAAAATGCCCTTGTCTTCCCACTGGTGCTCGCCAAAGGTTTCATAGTCCATAAACAAGTTTACAACATTGCCATTGCCGTTTATTGCATTAATCCAGTTTGCGTATTTCTCAGCTGTCAATGGAAACTCTTTCCAGCCTTTCTCAGAGAATCTGAAAGCTATGTCATCGCTTAGTCTGTAATTTTTTAAAAGCAGCTTTATATTGCTTGAATCTTTTGGCCTGTAAACAAAATTCGGGCTTCTCCATCCCAAAATGTGGTCTGCGCCCTCGGCAAGAATCCCCTTGTAGCCCATTTTTGCTGCAAGGGCTGCAACATCGTTATTATAAACCAGCTCCGTGTTTCTGAAAACTTTCGGCTTGTAATTAAACAGGTGCCTTATTTTTTTATTGTGCATTTCAACCTGCTCCATGAATTCTTCTTTTGAATAGAGGCAGGAGAGCGTATGGTGATAAGTTTCATCCAGAATTTCAACGCAGCCTGTATCGACAAGCTCCCTGAAGCTGTCAATAACCTTGGGAGAGTATTTTTCAAGCTGCTCAAGCACAATGCCTGTCATGCTGTATGCAACCTTGAATTTGCCGTCAGTCTTGTTTATCAAATCCAGAACAAGATTATTTGTTGGCAGATAACATTTATGGGTCACTTTCTTGATTATGGCTTCATTCTTGTGTTCGTCAAAGTACCCATTGTGGTGCCCTATCTCGAACACAGAATACTTTCTCAGCCTTGGCGGCTGGTGCACCTGGAAATAAAAGCAAACGCTCACCATTTTTAATTGATTTTATAATTTTTAACTGTTAATTCAATCTGTTGCTTCGCAACAATATTTTGTGCGCCTCGACATTCTGCAATTGAGGTTGTTTTCCCTTGTGCTCCTTCTCGGCGCAAAATCCATTTAAAGCGGATCACTTTCATCACCTAATGAATTACAAAGTCGCTCTCGTGGTTTTTTGAATCTTTATTGTTTTAATGGAATTATTTTATTGATTTCCTTCTTATATTTAACCTTTGCTGATTAGCTCATTGTAAACATCAATGCATTTGTCTGCCGGAATGTCCCAGCTGAATTTCTTGACTTCTGAATAGCCGCTTTCCTTCAAGGCTTCGTGCAGCGGATTGTACCTCAAAAGGGCAATGATCTTGCTGCTCATCTCGTCTATGTCCCAGAAGTCGGTTTTGAGGCAGTGCCTTATGACTTCTGAAACGCCGCTCTGGTTTGAGACAATGGAAGGAGTCTTGAATTTCATGGCCTCCAATGCAGTTATTCCAAACGGCTCTGAAACGCTTGGCATCACATAAACATCTGCCATCTTATAGGCTCTCTCGACATCATCAGGGTTTAAAAATCCTGCAAACAACACCCTGTCTGCAATGCCCAGCTCTGCTGCCTTTTCTATAATAAAAGGCTCCATGTCACCAGAGCCGGCAATGATGAACTTTACATTTTTCTCGTGCTCCAAAACTTTTTTCGCGGCATGGACAAAATAGTCAGGGCCTTTCTGCAGCGTTACCCTTCCCAAGAACAGCACAACTTTGTCGGTTTTCTTGAGCTCAAAATTTTCATCATAATAGTGCTGTGAAAAGTCAACTGCATTGTGCACTACTTTTATTTTTTCAGACGGGATGCTGTAATGCGTCATCATTTTGTTTTTTGTGAAATTGCTTACTGCAATAATCTTATCAGCCTTGTGCATGCCCTGCCTTTCCAAGTCATAAACATACTGATTCACTTGATGGCCACCAGTCCTGTCAAGTTCTGTTGCATGCACGTGCAGCACCAGTGGCTTGTTCTTCTTGCGCTTTGCGCCTATCCCGGCCCCGAAAGTCATCCAGTCATGGCAGTGTATGATGTCAAAGTCTTCTTCCTCTGCTATTTTTTCAGCTGCAAGCGTGTATCGACGCACTTCATCAAATAAAGTTGATCCGTAAATTTTCGGCTCCGGCTTTTTGCCAAGTGATTTTTTATATTCCTGCGAGCTCATATAAGGCTGCAGAGCAGATGCTATCTTTCTCACCTTGATTTTTCCAGCAGCGACTAGTTTGACAAAATCAGCATTATCGGCATCAAAAGAGTAAGGCAGCACGAAAGTTATCTTCACTCCTTTTTTGCTCAGGCTTTTAGTCAGGCCGTAGCACGCTGTTCCCAGGCCCCCGCTGCTTAATGGGGGGAATTCCCAGCCGAACATGAGCACTTTCATTGGGAATCACCGTTAATTTTTATGATCTTATAGTCAGATATCCGGACATTTTTTGACACTCTTTTTCTCACATAGTCTTTCCCAAAGGCTGTCAATTCAAGAATCCTGACATAAGAAGAGGTGAAAACTTCGCGGACCCATCCTTTTCCTATCAAATAAACAAGATGCCTGTCCACAGTGCGCCAGTTTATTCCCGTTTCACAAGAAATCTGGTTGATTGTCTTCTGCCCTTCAGCAAGGCATAAAAGAATAGAGTTCCGTATCTCTATGAAAGTCCTCTTTATAGCAAAATCGCTGCTGATTTACCCCACCTTCTTTTATTATTATGTTATGCCCATTATAGTTAGAAGTTGGTAGTATAAATAATTGTTGGTTTGTGTTATATTTTTCCTTTTTAGTGGTGTCAAAGATTTATAAACAATAGACTAGAATATTGGTTTAAGATAGAAGGTAGAATAAAAAATTGGTGGTTTTGTGGAAAAAAAAGCTGATATTTTGTTTGAAATCTCATGGGAAGTGTGCAACAAAGTCGGCGGAATATACACTGTTGTCAAGTCAAAAGCGGCAAAGATGGCTGAGGCTTACGGCAATGAATATTACATGGTTGGGCCTTACTTCCCGTCAAAAGCGCTTGCTGATTTCCACGAGGAACTGCCAACAGAGCTTTGCAAATCAGCCTTTGAAGAATTGAAAAAAATCGGGATAATATGCCATTTCGGGAAATGGCTCAGCGAGGGCAACCCAAATGCCATTCTTATAGACTTTGTAAACTACAAGCACAGGCTCAATGAGATAAAAAGGGAGCTTTGGGACTGGTACAGGGTAGATTCGTTAAGGGCAACTCCTGACTATGACGAGCCTGTTGTATGGGCATATGCTGCCGGGATGCTGATTGAAAGGCTGCTAAATTGTTTTGCAGATAAAAAGGTTGTTGCACATTTCCATGAATGGCTTTCAGGAACCGGATTGCTGTACCTAAAAAAGAAA
>JACPMW010000001.1 GCA_016185805.1 Candidatus Woesearchaeota archaeon
AGGGACACAACAGGAATTCCCTTCGATGCATACCTCTCCTCGATTTCCCTTATCTTTTGCTTGTCCATGTCCAATGCTGAGAATATAAAGTCAACATCCTTGCATATGCGGTCAATATCATCTTCAACCACCCTTACAATCAAATTTCTGGCATTGTCTGGCACCTCTTCTTTCATCTTCCATCTGCCGCTGACAGAATCCCCATATCTTTTCCCTGCAGAGCTTGGAGACGCTGCCGCGCAGGCAATTTCAAACCACAGATGATTTTCCAATAGCGTTATCAGCCTTTGCCCAACCATTCCAGTCGCTCCAAGTATTCCCGCTTTCAATTTTTTAGCCATAATACTCCTCATGCAGAATTTTCACAGCTTTCTCGGCATCTTTCCCGTCAACAATGAATGTTATGTTGATTTCAGAAGCCCCCTGCGATATCATCTCGATGTTTACCTTATTTTTTCCCAATGCCATGAAAGTCCTGCCTGCAATTCCCGGAGTGTGTCGCATGCCTTCCCCTACAATGCAGATTATTGCTTTGCTTTTTTTGATTTGAACATCTGCTATGTCCTTCAATTCCCTGACTATTGGGCTTATGCTCTCCTCGTTGTCTATTGTCAATGAGACGCTAACCTCTGAAGTTGACACCACATCAATGCTTTTTTTGTAATCGTCAAAAATGTCAAACACCCTTGCCAAAAACCCGTATGCGCCAAGCATTCTAGTGGAGTCAATATTTACCATGGTTATGTTCTTTTTGTATGCTATCGCCTTCACCGCATTGCTGTTTTTATATGGCCGGCTGACTATTGTTGTTCCCTTCTCCCTTGGGTTAAGCGAGTTCAGGACCTTTACCGGGATATTCCTTTTCATTGCAGGCAATATTGTCTTTGGGTGCAGCACCCTTGCGCCAAAATAAGCCAATTCAGAAGCTTCTGCAAAGGAAACCTTGTCAAGGGTTTTTGCATTCACAACTGTTTTGGGGTCTGTGGACATTATCCCGTTTACATCAGTCCATATTTGGATTTCATCGGCATTGACTGCAGCGCCGATTATTGCTGCTGTGTAATCAGAGCCCCCCCTTCCGAGGGTTGTTATTTCCCCATTTTCGGTTTTTCCGATAAATCCCGTTATAACCGGCATAACACGAAGTTTCTTGATATTTTTGTTTAGACTTGAGTAAATTGTATCAAGAGGCTCTGCCTCTCCAAACTCGTCATTTGTCAAAAACCCAAGCTCCCATGAATCAAATGCCTGTGATTTTATTCCCATTTTATTCAGTTGGGCAGCAACAATCTTGGATGACATTCTTTCACCAAACGACTGGAAATGGTCGAGAATCCTGTCGTCTATGATTTTGCCTGATTTTGCCATTTTGAACAGGCTTTCAAGCTCTTTTATGTCTTCATCCAGCAATTTTTTGTTTATTTTCAGTCTGGCTAATATTTCATAATGTGTTTTTTTGATATGCCCTAATGTTTTATTTCCTTTGCCTTGCGCGCATTCTTTTGCAAGCCTTATCAAAGCGTCTGTAATTTTTGTAACAGCCGATACAACAACGACCGGACTTCTCTTCATACTGGATTTCACAATATTCGCAACATTCGCTATCCTTTCAGCATTCCCTACAGATGTGCCGCCAAATTTCATGATAATCATTTAATTCACCAAATTTATTCTATAATACAACCAGTTCAAACGCTTTGCATTATTTTTTTCAAAAAATTCAATTGAGGGCTTGTTCCAATCCAAAATACATCCATCAATTCTTCCACATTTTCTTTCCTTTGCTTTTTTAATGCAAAAATTGAACATACTCTGCCCAATTCCTTTCCCTCTATAATCCTTAAGCACAAAAAGGTCTTCCCAGAATAATGTAGGCTTGGCAAGGAAGCTTGAATACCCCATAAAAAACATTATGTAAGTCACATAATTATTGCTTATTTTTCCTAGATATGCCTCATATTTAGGATTTTTTGATAGCCCATCATTTTTTAGCCTCCTTACTGCTTCTTTATTTGGAGGCTCAAGTCTTTCATAATCTGCCAGTCTTCTAATCAAGCTGACAAATTCATCAAAATTTTTTGCCGATAATTTTTCAATTACAAAGTTATTGCTCATTTCATGCACCTTTCAATTCTTTCAACTGCTTCCTTTACATCTTCCCTGTGGTCTAGCGCGCTTAATCTTAGGAAGCCTTCTCCTGACGGGCCAAACCCAACACCCGGAGTTGTCAAAACATTTGCCTTGCCCAAGAACTCTTCAAATGCTTCCCACGATGTTTTTCCTGGAACCCTCATCCAAAGGTATGGTGCGTGACGCCCTCCATAGACTTCATATCCAAGCTTTTCCATTGAATCCCTTATTATTCCGGCATTCTCAAGATAATATGAAATGGTTTGCCTCATCTCTTTCATGCCTTTAGCATCCAAAGCGTTTAAGGCGCCATGCTGCGCAATATTAGAGGCTCCATTGAATAGTGTTGTTGCTATCCTATTCCAATCCTTGTTGACTGGTGTTCCATCTTCAAACAAAAGTTCATTTGGAATGACTGCCCATCCCAATCTAACTCCTGTAAATCCAATCGGCTTTGAAAAAGAGCTTATTTCTATCGCTACTTCTTTTGAGCCTTCAATCTCGTAAATTGATTTTGGCAATTTTTTGTCTGTAATGAACTGGCTGTACGCCGAATCATAAACCAGAATCGACTTGTTTCTTCTTGCAAAATCCACAATCTCCTTTAACTGCCTCCTGTTTACTGCTGCTCCTGTAGGGTTGTTTGGATTGCAAAAGAAAATTATGTCTGTTTTTTTCGTTTTCTTCAAATCAGGGAAAAAATTATTTTCAGGAACGCATTCCATATATTCAATCCCATCAAACTGGGATTTTCTCTGATTATAGTTTCCAGTCTGGCCAAGAATCACGCTGCTGTCCACATAAACCGGATAGGAAGGGTCCTGCACTGCAATAGTTGCGTTGCTGCCGAAAAGCACCTGCAGCCTTGCCGTATCAGGCTTTGCACCGTCAGATACAAAAACCTCATCCCCCTTGATAATTCCATTGTACAGCTTTTCAGCAATTTTATTCCTAAGCTCTTCCAGCCCCTGCTCTGCCCCGTATCCGCTGTAGCCTTTCCTTGTGCCCAGCCTTGACACTTCATTATGCAATCCTTTTGTAATATGGGGAGTGATAGGTTGGGTAGTATCCCCAATTCCAAGGCTGATAATCTTTGCTTTTGGATTTCTGGCTAGAAATTCCTTTTTCCTTCTGGCTATTTCAGGAAACAAATAGCCTGACTGCAGCTTTGCCATGTTTGGGTTTCTCTTTACCATTTCAATCAAACCCCTCCAATCCTCTAAAATCCAATGTTGCAAAATAATCTTTCATTGTTTCTGCCCTCCTTATCTGCTTTACAGAGCCATCGCTTCTCAACAAAAGCTCTGCCGACCTTAATTTTCCATTGTAATTGAAGCCCATTGCATGGCCATGGGCGCCTGTGTCATGTATTGTAAGAATATCCCCTCTTTCGATTTCAGGAAGCTTCCTCTGTATTGCAAACTTGTCATTGTTCTCGCATAATGAGCCAGTCACGTCATAAACATGGTTTTTGGGTGCATTTTCCTTGCCAAGCACTGTGACATGATGGTAAGCGCCGTACATTCCAGGCCTCATCAGGTTGGCCATGCTTGCATCTGTTCCAACATAATCCCTGTAAATATGCTTAATGTGCCTTACCCTTGTAATCAGATATCCATAAGGGCCTGTGATAACTCTTCCGCACTCTGTAAATATTTTGATAGGATTAAGTTTATTTTTAACAATTATTTCATCATAGGCTTTTTTCACTCCTCTGGCAACCCTTTCATATGACATCGGCTCCTGCTCAGGTCTATAAGGAATTCCTATTCCTCCGCCTAAATTAACGAATTCCACTTTAACTCCAGTTTTATTGTAAACTTCAACAGCCAATTCAAACATCATCCTTGCAGTCTCTATGAAATATCCTTCATTAATCTCATTCGAGATTATCATTGTGTGCATTCCAAATCTTCTGGCTCTTTTATTCTTTGCAATTTTGTAGGACTCAATCATCTGTTTCCTTGTCAGGCCATATTTTGCCTCTTCAGGCTTTCCGATTATCTCGTTGCCTTTTCTTGCAGGCCCTGGATTGTACCTAAAGCAAATCAAGTCAGGAATTCCTGCTGCTTTCTCAAGAAAATCTATGTGGCTTGTGTCATCCAAGTTTATTACTGCGCCAAGCTTTCTTGCTTTTACAAATTCCTCTGCAGGAGTATCATTCGAGCTGAACATTATATCTTTTCCTTTAAATTCAAGCCTTTCAGCTATTTCAAGCTCTGGCAACGAGCTGCAGTCAACACCCATTCCCTCTTGCTTTAGAATCTTTATTAGATAAGGATTTGGATTTGCCTTTACTGCAAAGAACTGCCTGAAGCCCTCAAGCATCCCAAATGACTTCAGAAAATTCCTTGCATTCTGCCGAATAGCCTTTTCATCGTAAATATGAAAAGGCGTTGGGTATTTTTTTATAATATCCAGTATTTTCGCTTTTGTGAATGGTAATTTTTTTTGTTGCATTTTACTTTTAAACATCAATTAATCTATCCTAAATAAGCGGTATAATCAACCCAATCAAATCTGTCGATTACATGGGCAGTCCTCCCATAGGGGTTAAGATGTTGCACGTCTCCTTTTTCGCTTCTTCCTAAAACTAAAACATTTGGAATTGGCACTCTTTTTGTATCTCCATCTCCATTAATTACTCCAATGACAACCTCAGCCAGCTCAAATGGCTTCGTGCCTTCTGGAACTCTTTGACCTTCCTGAAATCCTGTAATTGGCAAATGGCTTATTTTTTCTAGCATTTCTTCTTTCACATACTAATTTTTACAAAAATAAGATGTAATTAGATTATCTTCAAATCCTTCAAAATTCTCCTTAGTTTTTCTCTGTTTTCCGGCTTCATCTCGCACATTGGAAGCCTGTATGATTCCTTGATCAGGCCCTTCATTGCCAATGCAGCTTTTATCGGGATTGGATTTGTTTCAATGAATATTCCCTTGAATAGCGGAAGCAGTCTAAAATGCATTTGCCTTGCCTTTTCGAAATTTCCCTTTAGGGCATATTCAGTCAGGTCATGCATCTCCCTTGGAATTATGTTGCTCGCAACTGAAATTACCCCCTTGCCTCCCAAAGCCATGAGCGGCAGCGTGAAATTATCGTCTCCTGACAAAACAGCAAAGTTTTTCGGCAGCTCTTTTATCACATCCATCATTTGGGCAATATTTCCAGATCCTTCCTTCACTCCAACAATATTTGAGTGCTCTTTTGCAAGCCTCGCAAGGGTTGATGTGTCCATGTTTACTGCAGTCCTGCCCTGGATATTATAAATAATCAGGGGGATGTCAACTGCTTTGGCAATTGCGCTGAAATGCCTGAACAGCCCTTCCTGTGTCGGCTTGTTGTAGTATGGGCACACCTGCATGGAGGCATCGGCCCCTGCATCTTCCGCATGCTTCGTCATTTCGATTGCTTCCTCTGCCGAGTTGCTTCCTGTGCCTGCAATGACAGGCATTTTTCCTTTTGCGGCATCAATCACAATTTCTATTACTTTATCATGCTCTTCATAGGTGAGCGTTGGGCTTTCCCCTGTTGTCCCGCAAGGCACAATCCCGTCAATCTTGCCCTTAATTTGGAATTCAACAAGATTCCTTAATGCTCCCTCATCCAATTCGCCATTCATCCTGAATGGAGTTACAATTGCAGTTATCGCTCCTTTGAACATCCTAATCAACCCCCAGCATATCCTTTATCATGTCATCTATTGTATGCAGTCCTTTTTTCCCATTTATCCATTTTGCTGCCATTATCGCCCCTGATGCAAATCCTTCTCGATTCCTTGCTTCATGCCTTAATTCAATTGTGTCTGCGCTGCTGTCAAATCCGACAATATGGGTGCCGGGAATAGATCCCGCCCTTACAGATGCGAAGTGCAGTTCGTTTGGCACGATTTTCCGGTTTACTTTGTCAAAAACCAGCTTGTTTTTCCTTCTTATATTTTTTATCAAAATGTTTCCTATTGTTTTTGCCGTGCCGCTCGGGCTGTCTATTTTTTTGTTATGGTGCAGTTCGCAGCCATAAATGTCATAATCTTCCATTTTATTGACTATTTTGGCGGCATTTTCTATGATTTTGAAAAACATATTCACGCCAATTGAAAAATTTGGAGCATAAACCAACCCAATTCTGCTTTTGCCGACAATATTTTTTACCCTGCCAATTTGGTCATACCATCCGGTTGTTCCGACAACAATATTTTTTTTGTATTTTGAGGCTTTTTCAATGTTGCCCAGCACTGCGTTTGGGGCTGTAAAATCTATGCATACATCAACATCCTGCATTGACTCCCCATTAATCTCCTTGTGGCCCGCATTGCTGTCGTTTGTGTCTATGACTGAAACTACATTGATGCCCTTGGACTTGGCAACCCTTTCAATCTCATGCCCCATCTTTCCATAGCCTATGATTGCGATGTTCATTTTAATAGTTACAAAACACAGTTATATAAAATCTTCCTATTCATCGAAAATGAGATTTTCGAGTGTGCTCAGAAATCGCTTGTTTTCTTTCAATAATAACTTTCTGGTAGCCACTTGCGATTTCTGACATGTCAAGGAATTCAAACATTATGTCAGGGAAAAAACCAGAATGCAGGCTATCATGCTCTTGCTCCAATTCGTCTATTCCTACAAAATCGTCTTCTTTCATGCTACAAGCGAAAAATTTATATAGTATATAAACATTATGTTATTATAATAACAATTTGTGATTAAAATGTTATGGTAACCGTAAGCCATATCGTGAAGAAAATCATAAGCGAGCAGCCTTTTGTAGAGGAAGCGCTGTCAAACGGGATAATAAGCATAGCAAGCCTGGCTGAAAGAATAACACCCAAAGTCGAGCAGGAGCTTGGCAAGAAAGTGAGCCTGTCTGCTATTGTGATGGCCTTGAGGAGGTATTCGGAAGAAATTTCAAAGCATAGAAAGCAAGCTGCATTTGATTACAGCGGGGAATTGATAATAAAGACGAACATATGTGATTTTACGGCTGTGAAATCAACTAACCTTATGGCCAAGCTCCGGACAATACACAATCTTGTCAATCTCGATAGAGGGGACACATTGAATGTTATAATTGGTAATAACGAGGTGAGCATAATAATAAGCAATAAGCATGAGGAAAAGCTAAAGAGCTTTCTTTCAGGCGAGAAAATACTAAACAAGGAACAAAATCTCGTTTCATTGGCCATCATTTTCAAGTCAGAGAGATTCACCGATACCCCGGGAGTTATTTTTAATATCGTCAGAAAATTGGCGTGGGAAAATGTTAATATTTATGAGATAGTATCAACAATGACAGAACTGACATTTATCTTAAGCAAAAAAGATTCCATGAAAGCCTATAATGTGCTGCAGGAGATGGTGAGCAGATAAAGGAATGAAAGCACCAAAGAAAAGAAAATGAATTCATTAAGATCTATTTCCAAAAACTTGTGAAACGTACGGGCCGCTCATAAATTCTCTAGGATTAATCATGCTTTGGGTAACCACTCCCTTATATTCTCCTGTCAATAACAATCTGGCTGATTCTGCAAGGCCTGCAGCTGTGGTTGCCTGGATAGCCCTTAATCTTTTGCCGCCAATTGTTTGGGGAAATATTGTGTACTCTTGCTTCATCTCCCTTGGCTGGCCTCCTGAATTTCTTCCAGCCACTGAAACATGAACGACTACCATGTCATCTTCAACAAAATCTGACGGTAATACCCTGCTCATCTCTCTTTCAAGTTCTCTTGCCAACAATCTGTTTTTTCCCTCCCAAGACAAGCTTCTTGGCATTCTTGCTTTAATTCCCGTTAATAATGCATCTACCCAATTATAATGCCCCGGATGCCTTAATGTTCTGTAATGAAGATTATCAACTTTGCCAACCAATGCCTCTGGAAGATCCGCAGTGCCTCCTGAAGTAAAATCGTCTTGGAATACTCTGCCGTTAATTGTAACCTCAGACATTTGTGATAATGAAGGCACTTGCTGCACTCCGCCATTTATAATAACTCTTGCTGGATGCACATATTCGTTTGCCACACCGATTTTGCTCCACGTGTATCCATAAAAATGAGGAGGTTCTGCTTTTTCAGTCAATGCCCCGACTCTCATGCATATAGAATCAGCTTTTTTAACTCCATATTCCTCGCAAAATCTTTTAAAAAGATCCATAGCCAAAACGTTTACAAAACCGGGAGCAAGTCCTGTCTGCAAAATAAAGCCTGTGTCCGCATCTGCAGCTAATTTCATTATTTGTTCTGTTTCTTGGACATGCTCTGTTAAATTGGCATAAGCTGAGCCGCCATTTAACGCAATTCTAGCCATTTTTGGAGCTTCTTCTCCTGGCAAACAGTCAAGCACAACATCAGCGCCACGAACAATCTTTTCCAGTACAGGGTCATAACCATTAGAATTAATTGCAAAGGGCTCTATTAAGCCGCTTTTAGCAGAGCCACCATTGATCCATTCTGCTGCCTCAGCAGCAATATCCAATGTTCTGTCTCCAATATAAACATTAGGCGTTAACCCAGCGGGAGTTTCCCTTAGAGTCGAAGCAACAGCCCTTCCAATAGTACCTGCTCCGGCAATAACTATGTTGGCTCGATTGTTCACAAAACCACCAATCTAGGTCTACTTAAGACAAATTATTTTTAAATTTTGTGCTTTCGTTAAATTAAATGGGCCCAAGGGGATTTCAATTCAGGAAACTTAAGCCCTAACTTAAGTTTTCCCCTGACCCCAAGATCACTCCAAACCTCTAAGAGTCTTGTGCTCTAAGCAGGCTGAGCTATGGGCCCGAAAGCTTTTAGGATAAATGAGCAGTTTAAAAAATTAACTAAGAAACAAGTAGGGATAAGCGCAAGATTTTTAATATGAAGCTGCCTATTGGAGACAAAATGATTATTCAAGCGCCAGTTGCTCTGGAGGATAGAACGTATATTGAGCATAGACGGAGAGAAATAGATGTCTCCCATCTTTTAGATCAACATGGGATGTTAAAACCAGAGGCAAAACAAGATGCAAAATTTGTGGGCTGGAGTGATGGCGTTTTAAAAAGAGAGCACAACCCATTGAAGGTGGATGCAAGAGACAGAATAATGTATAATATTTATTATTGGGAAGGAAGACATTACAGGAAGAAGATGTTATGACTACATCATCTTCAATTTTCCAGTAACCTTGTCAATCTTGTCAGAAGAGTCAGGCCCGATTCCCAAGCAGGTAATTGTGCCGGGCTCCACAACAGTATGGCCAGCATCCTTTATCAGGGCAGTCTTCAATCCAAAGTCCTCTGCCATTTGCTTGTATTTAAACAGCTCTTTTTCATCTTTGACCTTGAGGACAATTTTTCCAGCGCCGCTTTTTCTCCAGTCTTCCACCAATTTTTTATCGGATTTTAGCGTTGCATCTACCGATGCATGTGAAACTTGCGCTGCCATCTTGCCTTTTGGAAGCTTTAAATCCCCTCTCACCAAAATCACTTGTTTGTATTGCATTTTTAATTGACTTATTTTTTGTTTATTATTTTCTATCCTATTTTAAACACTAAGCTGGAGACCCATGCACTGCAAACGATAATGGGTTCCCCTCCCCAATGATATGATATATTATTTTTTGGTTTTTAATGCAAACAATCTAAAACTGGTCTCCTCAATCTTGCTTAAATTCAGAGGACGTTTTATTCGGGATTGAAATTTCGTTTCGTAATGCGTAGTTGTTATTCATCTAACTGTTTAATTTCCATATTGTTTTTAATACTTTCTAATGCTAAAAATATTTTATGTAGTCACTCTTGATTGCTAAACAATATTTATATATTTTGCACCTATATCGAATTCATGCAAAAACTGGAAAGAATGAGGGAAAAGGGCGCTTATTTCGAAGGCTCGCAGAAAAAATACCCTGAAATCGAGCTGCCTAAATGGATGCTCCAAATCGAGGAAGAAGATTAGATATATGGTAAATTGCAGTAATTGGTTTAATAATAGCCGCAATTTACCAGATAGACAATTGCAATTCAATTGTCTATATCTTGAGCAATTCTCCGTCTAAATAAATTGTAGGATTCTTGAAAACTTGATCCAGATGGATTATAGCATATATGCTGCCCCCAAACCAGTAGTTTGAGCCAATTCCAATGTGGGCTGTCCCAAATGTTTTATCGTCCACAATCATTGCCCCTATTATGGACGCCTGCGGGTTCAGCCCGATTCCAAGCTCGCATATCCTCCTCACATTGCCGGGGTTTTTTGCAACTGACGCTGCCCATTTTAATGCGGCTTCAAGCTGCTTTGCTTCCTCATGGCCCTGAATATCCACGATATTGCCATTTTCTATTGTCAATTTTATAGGCTCCCTTATCAAAATTGTATGCTCGTGAGTCCTTGAGCTTCCGTCAATGACTACCTTTCCATTGACTCCTTTTCCGTTTGGGGGCGCGTAGACTTCCCCAGCAGGCAGATTTCCGCCTGTGCCCGGCAGCGTATAATTTCCATCAGCCGCAATCGCCTTTATCCCGCTTTTATCATAATGCAAGTCCGTGCCTGCGGGCGTTGTGATGTGGATTTCCTTGGTATTTTCCAGCTTTTGCCTGATCTTTTCATGCTGGGCCTGCAGCGGCTTGTAATTCACATCTATTGCTTTAGTTATCAGGTCAATGTTGCTTGTTGCCAAGTCTCCAAGGCTCATTGCAGACACAAAGCGGTGATTTTTCTTTGCAACCCACTTCCTGAAGCTTTTTCCAAGCTCTTGTATGTTTCCAAGCTTGTCTGACATATTGAGGATTATTATGTTGCCGCCTTTTAGCTCGGACAGGCTTCTTACAACATTGTCATCCGAGACATCGCCTCTTGACTTGACATTCTGCAAAATCAGCTTTGCATCAAGCTTCAGATGCTCTGCAGCAAGGTAATATGCTCCGGAAAGGACTGCAGCCACATTTCTGTTTTCGTAGCCAACATCCCCGACTATGAGGACTTTTTCGTCCTTGACTGCAAGGCACGGAGTGAAAATCTTTTTCAAAGAAAAAGACACTTTGGATGCCAGCTCGTAAAGATTGCGCTCCTTAAGCCATTTTAACGATTCAAGAGTTTCCATCAGGCTTTTAGAAAGAAAGTCAATTTTTAAAGGTTTTGGAAATTAATTTTTAGTTTTTGGTTTGCTAAAAATAATAATTAATAAACATCTTTATTCAAAAATATTCAACTTTTTTCTCTCAAAAGACCATTCAGTTCCTCTATTCTTTCGGCCGTTATTACAGTTTCATCTAAATGACCTTTTTGCCATCTTATTGGAATTTTTGTAGTATCATATCCTACCAAATCCTCAATCTCTCTTCTAACAAGTTCTCCTTTTCCAACGCATATGTTATGCCATGCTACTATATTAAGAACATAAAATATATCTCCATGCCGTTCAGTTGGGACAACTCTTTTTATTTCCTCACTCATTCTTGACAAATCTTCGCTCACAGAAGGTCTATAACCACCTATATGAGGCATTCCGGGGGTATCTGTTCTCAAATCTGCATTTGGATATAATTCACACGGAAAGGATGCTAAAATACCTAAAAAATCATCCTGAACTGATTGTGGGAGTTTTTTAAATAAGGCATACCTATCTCTTATCTGCTCAACACCTTTTCGAGGATTACGCCTCATTAACCTAAAAGCCTTATTGCGGTCTGTGACAGGTAACCTTTCATAAATAGTCCCAAGAAGATTTCCGTTCATAAGCTCTTTCCATGGATTAAACATATAAAAAGCATACTTTGGAGGCCATTTGTCAGGAAGTTTTTGCACCAGTCTATTGATAAAAAATTGGACTGTCCCGACTCTGAATTGAACCCCAGTCCAAATATTATCATCTGAACCGTACCGCGGGCTTTGCCCCAGTTCGTATGATAATCTGGGCATGTGTGCACTAGAACTAACGCCGTGGCTTATTAACCCTGAAACAAAATCAAATCCAGAAATGTATCTTCCATGAGGTAAGCTGATTCCAGAATCTCTCATAATTTCCCCATAAATTGTTCCAGATGTTCTTTGGAGTTGTGTTTCAAGCGCCATAGTTACTGGAAAGTTATGACTATTTTATAAAACTTATCTTTCAATCTTCATTAAAGCAATATTTTTATATTTCAGAAAAATAACAGGTAAAATGCAATTTTTGCTTAAAATTATACTATTTGTTGCATTGTTATTGATATTGTTTTCTCTGCTTATTTTTTTCATGTCAATAAAGCCGATGAAAATCATCACCAATCTTGAGCCTTCCGATTTTGGGCTGGAATATGAAGAAATTAATTTCAAGAGCACGGACGGAATTAAGCTAAGCGGCTGGCTCATTCCCAACAATAACACAAAAGCTACAATCATTGTGATGCATGGCTATCCCGCCGATAAAGCTAATCTTTTAGGGATTGCTGAATTTTTAGCCAGTGATTTTAATGTCTTCTTGTTTGACTTCAGGAGCTTTGGCAAGAGCGAGGGAAGCTACACGACAGCAGGCCATCTCGAAAGGAATGATTTGCTGGGTGCTATTGAATATTTGGAAAATGAAAAAAACATAACAAAAGTCGGGCTTTACGGCTTTTCCCTTGGAGGGGCGGTTGCTCTGATGGTTAGCCATAAGAATGTAAAGGCAATTGTGACAGACAGCGCATATGCAAAGCTAAGCCACATGGTTCAGCACATGTACGGGATTTTCTTTATTTTTAAATACCCATTGGCTTATTTGACTAAATTGTATGGGCTTTTATTTTTAGGCATAAATATTGACGATGCAAGCCCTGTTGGCAGCATAAAAAATATCAAAATTCCGATATTGCTGATTCATGCAGAAAAAGACTCGCAGATTCCCGTGAGCGAAGCTTATTTGCTGCACGATGCAAACAACAAAACAGAGCTTTGGATTGTCAAAGGAGCAGACCATGGAATGGCTCATTCAATAAACCCTGAAAAATATGAGAAAAGGGTTATTGGGTTTTTTAAGGAAAATCTGAGATGACAAGAAGGCAGCAAATAATTGAAATCCTTGAACGGGTCAGCATGTAATAACCTTTATATAATTATTAATTATGCTTTTCCCATGCTCAAAGCAGTAATTTTTGACCTTGACAATACTTTAATAGATTTCATGCGGATGAAAAAGCTGAGCTGCGATGCTGCTATTTCTGCCATGATTGGGGCAGGCTTAAACACCAGCAAGGAAAAGGCAACCAAAGAGCTGTTTGCGCTTTATGACAGATACGGCTTGGAGGAGAAGACCATTTTCCAAAAGTTTCTCAAGAAAGTCGCTAAAAAAATAGACTATGAGGTGCTGGCAAGCGGCATAGTTGCATATAGAAGAGTCAGAGCAGGATTTCTGGAGCCGTATCCCCACGTCATCGGAGTTTTATTCGAGTTAAAAAGAAGGGGCATCAAGCTTGCCATTGTTTCCGACGCGCCAAGGCTAAAAGCGTGGATAAGGCTGGTTTCCATGAAAATAAACCATTTGTTTGATATTGTTGTTGCTTTTGAGGATACAAAAGAATTCAAGCCGAGCACAAAGCCGTTTGAAGTTGCCTTCAAGAAGCTTAAATTGAAGCCAAGCGAGTGTTTAATGGTTGGGGACAGGCCGGAAAGGGACATTAAGGGAGCCAAGAAGCTTGGCATGGCCACTTGCTTTGCAAGATATGGAAATCCAAAGGCTGATGGCTCAGGAGCAGATTACGAGATTAATGACATTAAGGAACTGCTGGAGATTGTGGAGTGATTTTAACCCTTAAGTAGCAAATTGGCCATGTTTACGAGTAAAAAAACCAAATCTTTATATATAACTTGATATATAATGCACCCATAGGTTTAAAATCCTATAATTAATTAAAACTATCGAGGTGTACAAAATGGCAAGAGGAAGATGCATGAAGTGCAGGAAAGAAGTTGAAATCAAGGATGGCAAGGAAGTCACAATGAAGAATGGGATGAAGGCTATGAAAGGTGTGTGCGGCACATGCGGCACAAAGGTCTTTAGAATTCTTGGAAAGGCTAAATAACCTTATTTTTTATTTTTTATATGATTTATTAAAATTTTATAAAAATTATATAGGTAACTTATATATATCATTAAAATACCCTGATTTTTGGGGGTGCGTAGCTGTAAAACTCATTTACAGTTATTGGTATTTAACACTAATTGCCAAAAATCAGATTATGTCAAGGCACATATGCAAAGCGCGCAAGTAAACTTTGCAGAAAAATCTTGACTAAACGTCAGTTATTGGCAAGATTAAGCTTCTTGCGTAAAATGCTTAAAAGTGCAAATGCCTTAACTGACAGCTTCGGCTGGTTGAGCAGGCAGCGAAGCCCCTACCTTTTCTTAAGCTTCATCTTCGGCAGCACTTTATAGGCAAAAAGGCCTATGATTATCAAAACAATCCAGAAGAAAAACTCGTTGACGATTTTCAGCGCCAGAAAAATAATGTTAAGTATCAAAAAAATAATAAGCAAAAATATTAGAATTCCAACAAGTTTTTTATCATTCATTTACAGGAAGAATTCTCTTTTTCATGCGCATGAAAGTTATTCCATTCCTTATTTCAACTTGTTTATGGGTGTATACATTGCCTTCCACAGTAATAAAATCCAGCTTCTCATCGTCAGAAAAAAGCAATGTAATCCACCCCCACGTATGGGTTTTTAGGCTATCTTAATATAAAAAGCTTTTGATTTGTCGTATAGGAATTAGTATACTGGGGTATTATTTTCTTAAATTATCTCTTGCTTCTTGCCTTCCTTTCATTAACAAACCTTGGAGGGGGCCTCCTATAGCTACGCCAGAAATTGTCAATTCTCTGCTGGTCTGTCTTCCTTTCGTGCACCTGGTCTTCAGACAAGTCCGGCATTGCAACTGTCATTGAAGATGGTTTTTCCTTTCTGAATTTTAAGTACCTCTCCTTTTTTACGCTAATTTTCTTGGCTTTGTCTTTTTTCCTTCCCATAGAAAATTGGTTTTAAAAACTTATATTTAAATCATGCGGAACTTTAGCCATTATGGGTGAACCACTCAACAAGATTCTCGCTTAATTGGAGATTATGCAGAGTCACTTGCTCTATGTTGGCGCCTATGGGGACAAGCCCGTCAGCCTGCGAAATTATTTTGGAGTATGCTTCCTGCACTATCCTGACAGATTCTAGGCCTGCATTGCCTGCATGCATCAGCCTTGATTTGGTCCTCTCGTTGATGTGAACCCCAAGCCATTCAAAAAATTCTATATCTTCAGCGTCTGAAATTGGAGAAAAGCTCAGGTAAAACTTGGAAGGCTTTAAATTTTGCTTCCTGCATTCCTCGGCATATTCTTTGATGATATCTGATATTTTTTCCGGCTCAAACAGTATCTGGGTTGTAAAAAAGCTGCACCCTGCGGCAGTTTTGGCTGCAAGGCTCTCGGCTTCATTGGGCCTTGTGGGAATTGCAATGTTGCCGAATATCAATCCATTTGAATGGGCTAATTTGTTTGCCTCAAGGACTGTAGGGCCGGGATAAGCCATCTTGAACGTGCCCCCTACAAAAACAAATTTGTCTATCCTGTAATTTTCTGTTGTTTCATCCAGCCATTCCTTAAATTTTGGTTTTGAGCTGAAATGCGGCACGACTTTGTTTATTACAATCTCTTTGCCTATTTTTTTCTTCAGGATTGATGCAAATTCCCTGCTGTCAAAGTTCCTGTAGTATGGCTTTCCGCAGTAGTTTTCTTCCACTATCTCCGGGATGTCGAGAATGTCAACAGATTTCATTCTTGATATGGAATCAGCCAAGCTGTTGACTACTTTTTCCCTGTATTGTTCCGACGACCTTTTTGAAGGCGGCACAACCTCGTACATTATTTTCGGGTTCATAGTTTGAAATGCCTTGCCTGGGGATGATAGAATACCATTCCTGAAATGCTCGCTTCTGGCTCCATCATCAGGGACTCGGTCAAGTGGACATTTATCCTTTCGGGCTTTAGAAGCTTGAACAGGTTTTTTTGCCCTTCGAGCTCAGGGCACTCAGGGTATCCATATTGCAGCTTTATTCCCTGGTTTGCAATTCCCAAGTCTTGCCTCATCTTCCCATAGATTATTGCTGCGAAAGCCTCGGCTGCTTCAATTGCAAGAATTTGGATTATATGTGATTTTAGATATTCCCCGTTTTCCCTCAATTCCCTTGATTTTTCAACTATGCCTTCTCCGCATGATGCCGCAAACAATCCTATCGTATCCTTGCCTGCTTCAACTGGCGCGATAAAATCCGCTGCGCATAGCGAGTCTTTTCCGTTTTGCCTTGGAAATTCAAGCATCTCTGATGCATGTCCATCTTCATACACGACAATGCTGTTCCTGCTTGAATTGCATTCAAAAAACCTGTAAATGGCCTTGGGCATCATTAACTTGTTTTGTATGATGTATTTTTTGATTTCTTCAACCTGCTCTGTTAATTTCAATGCTTTCTCGTCCCTGCTCTTCATCAAATCATTGTAATTGCCCTTCAAGCCCAGATGTGTGCAGTAAAGAGCTTGGCCATTCACAAAATTGAAAATTTCCCTCAAGTCATAATCCTCAAATACGTGCTCATTGAAATCCCTTGGCTTTAAAATTTTTGCATACTCTATTTGGCTGCCCCCTGAAGCGGCCATGGTTTCAGGCTCTTTTTTCAGGCTGACATGGCCATTTCTCAGTTGCTCCTGCCTTTCAAAGTTCTTCTTCTCAAAAGATGAATGGTTGGAAATTATTTGGTTGACTAAAGCAAGCCCGCTCATTGCATCCTTGGAGTATGCAATAATTCCATTATAGGAAGTGGCTATTTTCGTGGCAGTGAACTTTTCGCTTAAAGCTGCTCCTCCCACTAAAACAGGAAGCTTCAGCCCTGCTGAATTAAAGTCTTCAGCGGTGTCCACCATCATCAATGCGGATTTTACAAGCAGGCCGCTAAGCCCGATTATATTAGGCTTGTGCTTGTGATATGCGTCAATCAGGGTTTCAGGAGGCACCTTTATGCCAAGATTTATCACTTCATAGCCGTTGTTGGTTAATATTATATCAAGCAGGTTTTTTCCTATGTCGTGCACGTCTCCCTTCACAGTAGCAAGAACGATTTTGCCCTTCTTTTTATCGTCACTTTTTTCCATGAACTTTTCCAAGTGGCTTACTGCAGCTTTCATAGATTCAGCGCTCTGCAATACTTCTGAAACTATGAGCTTATTCTCGTTGAATAGTTTTCCAACAGTATCCATTCCTGCCATCAGCGGCCCGTTTATGATTTCCAGCGGCTTGTTTTTTTTGAGCGCTTCATTGAGATCTTCTATTAAACCCTCTTTCCTGCCGTCTATGATGTAGCTGGAGAGCCTCTCATTCAAAGGAAGGGCTTTAACATCAGCAATTTGTGCTTTCTTGCCCCTGTAGAATTCTACAAAAGGCGTAATTGGATCATTGACCCTGTCAAGGAGCAAGTCCTCTGCCAGCCTTTTTTCCTCTTCCGAAATCGAAGGATACCTCATCAGCTTTTCAGAATTGACAATCGCAAAATCCAAGCCCGCTTTTGTCGCATGATACAGATAAACCGAGTTCAAAACTTCCCTTCCTTGCGGAGGCAATCCAAACGAAACGTTGCTTACCCCAAGTATTGTCCTTGCCATTGGCAATTCCTCCTTGATTCTCTTTATTGCCTCTATAGTGACCTTTGCGCTGTCGGCATATTTTACATCGCCTGTCGCAACAGGGAAAACCAGCGTGTCAAATA
The DNA here is from genome assembly GCA_016185805.1 of Candidatus Woesearchaeota archaeon. GTDB lineage: Archaea > Nanobdellota > Nanobdellia > Woesearchaeales > GW2011-AR4. Next base: position 17,874 of record JACPMW010000001.1, read on the forward strand.
TGATGTCTTCCGGAGATATAGCCCATTCACTTGTTAAATAGTCATATGCCCTTTTTGCTATTGCTATCTTTTTCTCCACAGTTGTGGCCATTGCCTGCTGCTTGTCCTCATCAATAGTGCCAAAAATGATTGCAGCCCCGTATTTTTTAACCAATGGGAGCACCTGCTCGCACCTTTCCAGCCCATCCTCAAAATTCACAGAATTTATTATGCATTTTCCCTGTGTCCTCTGCAAAGCAGCCTCTATGACATTAGGGTCTGTCGAATCAATCATCAATGGAGCTTTCACCTTTCTTGTCACTATGCCAAAAAAATTTTTTGTGTCGTTTAATTCATCCCTGTCCGGGTTTGCAAGGCACACGTCCAGAACTTGAGCGCCTCCTTTAACCTGCGACCTTCCAATTTCTGCGGCAATCTCGAACTGCTCATTGCAGACCAATTCCTTGAATTTCCTGCTGCCAATGACATTCATCCTTTCCCCAACGATAACAGGCCGAATATCCTCATTGACAATAAGAGCCTCGGTTCCTGAGCATGCTGTTCTGGAAATTTTTGGAATTTGCCTTATCTTGCCATAGCTGATGATTCTGCTCAATTCGTAAATATGCTCTTTTGTAGTTCCGCAGCATCCTCCAATGAGATTGGCCCATCCATGCCCTATAAACTCTTTCATCAGCCCTGCAAATTCCTTTGGATTTAGAGGAAATGTTCCGTCTTCCAGCGGCAGCCCGGCATTAGGATAGCAAAAGGTATTGGTTTTTGCAATGCCTGCCAGGGCCCTCAGATGATCCCTTATCAAATCCGGGCCCACTGCGCAGTTCATCCCGACTGCAAGCGGCTTAATATGCTCAATAGAAGTGTAAAATGACTCTACATCCTGCCCTGCGAGCATTGCGCCATTCCGCTCAATGGTGGCGCTTAACATTATGGGCATTTTCTTCCCAGTATCCGCAAATAATTTTTGTATCGCACTTAAGGCCGCTTTTGCATTCAAGGTGTCAAAAATCGTTTCGACAAGGAGAATATCAGCTCCTCCATCCATCAGGGCCTTTGCCTGTGTATAGTATGATTCTTCAAGCTCGCCAAATGTTATGTTGCCTGTCACAGATATTGTTTTGTTGGTTGGCCCAATTGCCCCTGCCACAAATCTTGGCTTTTCATTTGTCGAGAATTTTAATGCGCATTTTTTTGCCAGCTTTGCAGCTGTTTTGTTTATCTCATAAGATATATCCCCTAAGCCAAATTCGGCCAAAGTGATTGAAGAGCCTGCGAAAGTGTTGGTTTCAATTATATCGGATCCAGCTTCCAGATAGCCTTCATGTATCCGGGAAATCACATCTGGCCGGGTAATGACAAGATATTCATTGCAGCCGGCATATTTTTCCCCTCCAAAATCATTTTCAGTCAGCTCAAACTGGTGTATCGAGGTTCCCATGGCACCATCTAGCAAAAGAATCCTGTGCTTTAGCAATTCTGCTATTTCAGCCATCTTTTATGCATCTTCTCAATCCCTTTTATTAATATTTTTTGATAAAATTATTCCTAAAAGAATAATTACAGTAGAAAGATAGATGCGGAGGACAGGATTCGATTGCAGACCCTCAAGCTTTCGCTTGAGAATTACCTGCGTAGGCACTAAGCCAATAGGTGTCTTCAATTCATCGCGCTAGCTCGTAACACCATGAAATGCCTAAGCCTATCCCGTCTAGTCAAGCATTCGCTTTTTGACCGCTCCGGCACCTCCGCATAGATAAATGTTTGGAATGTTTCTTTAAAAAGGTTGCTGAAAATTAATTATAAATACGCAAATTCAATCCGTGCACTAAAAAACGCTCTGCGTTTTTGGTGTCCCAAAAATCCAGAGGATTTTTTAGGACTTCGCACATTATTTACGCTCGGCGGCAAAGGCAGCAAATATTTTTGCTGTATACTTTCCGCTCACAGCCAATTGAACGCGAGCAGTGAGTTGTGAGACGAGTTCGGAGCCTCACTCGCCAGCTACCAGCGTTCTCGCAAGCATATCTCCGCCTCGCCTAACATTGGAAACGGGTCACCTCCAACCGCAAAATCGGTTGAGTTGTAAGCGAGCTTGCGAACTTACTCGCAAGCATCTCGCTTTGTGAGGCATAAAGCCTCACGTTCAGAGGTCGTTCTCGGGTTTGAGTTGATTTTACTTTAACGAGCTTTATAGAACTTAAATCTACCTTATCTTTTTCTGCCACTTGTAGCTTCTTAATCTTCTGCTTTTTCCAAAGCCGCACGATGCGCATTTGTCTTTGTTAAGGTTCATTGTCCTTTTCCCGCATCGCCTACAGTATATCATGTTTTTCTTGCCGGACTTTTCGCCCATCGAAGGTGTGCCTTTCATTTTAGATACCTAGAAATAATCATTCAGTTGATATTACAGTTATTGTGTCGCCCCGGATAAAGATAGTATTAAGCTTTCTTTTCAAGTGACTTTCAGAAACTGTTGTTTCCTCGGTTGTGTCGTCATTGATTTTAGTTGTTATTTTTTTAAACTTTATCTCATGTTCTTCCACGTCGTCTAGCACCACATTAATGTGGATATCAAAGGATTTGAGCTTGCCTATGAACTGCTTGTTATTTTTCAGCTCTACAATTATTCTTTTGTCCCTTGACTTGTTCAATGCATCCAACGGCCTTGCCTGTTCTATAATCAAAAAACACCAAGAATTTGAAAATTTGGCTTGTTTATAAAGGTTTTGAATACATTCTATTCAAACCCAAAAAAAAATTAAAAACTTTTCGCTGCTTTCCTCAATCTCTGTCAGGAATCCTGTATTCATGCCAGGATATTTTTTTCCCCTCAACAGTTGCCTTGAGGCTTTTCTGAACCGCATTCAATGTATTTTTGCCGCTTTTAATTTCAACAAAGATAATTTCATCAACTTTTTTTTCATCCATGCCCTTGAATACAACAAAGTCTATAGGCTTCCCAAAAAACCTTGCTTCGGTAGGCTTATAGGGAAAATCGGGAAAATATGGCGCAATTTGCTCTGAAAATTGGCCTGCGAGAACGGATCTTGACTGTTTTATTGCATCTTCCCTTATGTCAGGAATTTTGTCTTCCATCTGCTTTTTTGAGACAAATTTTCCAATCCTGTATCCTATGTAAAGCATTGCAATGACCAAAAATGAAAGCCCGATTATTTCAATAAATTCCATAAAAATAAATAATCCTGCTTTAATAAATAACTATCTATACAAAGGTATTTAAATCACCAAAAATTCTTTATTTCATGGCAATATCGCAAACTAGGCCCAAAAGAAAGGCAACGGGCGGAAGATACATAGATTACCGAAAGAAAAAGCAGTATGAGCTGGGAAGGGAGCCATCTTTCACAAAGCTTGGCAAAAAAAGGGTGCGAGTTATAAGAGTGATGGGCGCCAGCAGGAAGATTAGGTTGCTGAGCACAGACACTGCAAACTTGTTTGACCACAAAACCAAGGCGTTCAAGCAGGTAAAAATAAAGACAATAACAGAGAATCCTGCCAACAGGCATTTCATAAGAAGAAACATCATGACAAGAGGCTCAGTGATTGACACAGATCTTGGCAAGGCCAGAATTACCTCAAGGCCAGGTCAGGACGGCGTTGTTAATGCTGTGCTGATTTCTTAAAAATTGTTACTTATAAGTAGCTAAAATAGAAAGGTTTATAAAGGGAATTTTTATTGATTATTGAGGTAAATTAGTCATGGCAGAATTAACATACGCAAAATCTCCAAGATTGACACTTTATCCTACTAACGAACCTATTTTTATCGAAAAAGGGAGACTAGGGGGTGAGTCAGATCTTGTTAGACTTGCAAGAACTGGAAAAGATGAGGTTCATTGGCTTTATGATCACTCTGGCAGGACTTGGTACAATCTCCTATCTAATGTAGTTGGATCAAATCAAAATGGAGGAAGACCTATGAATGGACTTAAATCTGAAATTGATATTCCTATTTCAGGCAAAGCTGTAACTATTTACCATACACATACAAAAAAATCTCAAGAGAAGGCGATAGGTGAAAAAGTATCTACCTTATCTGGCTTAACAGAATTTGAAAGAAGAGTTGTGAGAAGTTTTTTGCTAAAAGTTGAATATATGCATGGTCATTTCCCTTCAGATGTAGATATTGAAACATTTGTAAATATATTAGATCAGCAAGAAGATTTTAATCTTGGTTTCGGAATTGCTTCTCATCTTGGGGTTACTTCAGTTTCGTTAAAACCGCACTATGGAGCTGTTGAAACTGGTGAAAGATATGAAAGATTTCTTAATTCAGTATTTCTGAAGTTAAGACCACAAATTAGAGAGGGTGAAGTTGCAGAAATGATAGGGCGAGCTGCTCAAAAATTAAACCGTAATAAAATAGGTTTTAAGATTCAATTTAGAAAAATGACACAATGAATAAAAAGATAGATAAACCTAGATTTCTTATTAATTTATATGAACAAAATTTTTAGTGTTTATAACAAGCTCTATTTCCATTTCGGTCCTCAGCATTGGTGGCCTGTAACAGAAAAGGGGAATTTTCATCCAACTTATTCTGGCGGCCCGAAGAACGAAAAACAGCAGCTGGAAGTCTGCTTCGGCTCAATTCTTGCCCAAAACACAAGCTGGAAGAATGCAGAAAAAGTTATTGTTGAGTTAAATAAACACAGCTTGTTTGATGTCAAAAAGATAATAAAAATTGGTGCCAAAAAGCTGGCTCAAATCATAAGGTCTTCCGGCTACCACAACCAAAAAGCGAAAAAGCTGAAAAACTTCTGTGATTTTTTGTTAAATAAGTATGATGGAAAATTGAATTTATTGTTCAAAAATGATATTGCCGAATTGAGAAAGCAATTATTGTCAGTCAATGGCATCGGGCCTGAAACAGCCGACTCAATAATCTTATATGCAGCCAAAAAGCCCATATTTGTGATTGACGCGTATGCAAAAAGAATAGCGAATAGGCTAGGTTACAAAGAGCAAAGGTATGACGAGCTGCAAAATTTGTTCATGGAAAACCTGCCAAATAGCGAAAAGTTATTTAATGAGTATCATGCTTTGCTGGTTGAGCTGGGCAAGGATATATGCAAAAAAAAGCCGCTATGCGGCAAATGCCCTATAAATAGATATTGCAGCTACTACAAAAGCAAATAAGATGACGTTGCCGATATTGCCTATAATTGTTGGAGCAGTAATTGCCTACTTGGTTGTAATGGTGATTCTCCATAAATTCCTGGAGAAATTCTTCATGATGCTTTTCTTTGCCATTTCAGCATTATTTGTTATAGCGGTGCTTTATTTCATGCTGAAAGGGTTTTGATATTCAAAACGTTTATATAGGTATGATTTAATAAAGGGCATAAAGAGGTGAGTAGATGGCCTTCTTCGATAAGCTGGCATTTTGGAAGAAAAAAGACGATTTAGGGGATTTTGGCAAAGATTTAGGCTTGGACAAGGATTTAGGTTTAGGAATGGATACAGGACCATCCCCTGACTTGGGAATGGGCCTTGAGCAACCTCAGCAGCAGCCATTTCAAAAATATCCTTCTTTCCAGCAAAATAACTTTCCCCAGCCAAGCTTCCAGCAGCAGCCCGCTTTTCAAGCATCCCAGCAGCCTTCAAGTGAAAGCTACATCAATTCAAAAAATCTTGAGGTCATTTCAAGCAAGCTAGATGCGCTTCGTGCAACAATGGAAAGCATCAACCAAAGGCTTGCAAACATAGAGGCGATTGCAAGGGGCGAGCAAGAAGACAACAGGAGAAAAAGGTATTACTAGAAAACATTTTTATATCCTGATTTTTTGATTTATTTAAATGAATAAAAAAAATATCTTGATTTTTTCTGTAGCAGTTCTCGTTGTTATTTTAGACCAATTGACCAAACTCTTAATAAATCAAAACTTTCAATTGGGCCAGTCAATCCCAATAATAAAAAATTTGCTCCATTTAACCTATGTAACAAACTCAGGCTCTGCTTTTGGCTTGTTTAAAAGCCTTAATGCATTCTTTATTTTATTCTCAATAGCAGTCATTATTGCAATTTTTTTCCATCTTAAAAAAATCGTGAAAAGCGAAAAATTGCTTCAATTAGCTGTCGGGCTGCTGTTGGGCGGGACATTGGGCAACCTGATGGATAGGATATTCCGTGGCTCTGTGATTGACTTCATTGACTTCAGGATTTGGCCTGTCTTTAATGTGGCAGACAGCGCTGTGACGATAAGCGTCATACTCCTTGCAATATTGCTCTGGAAAAAATAAATTACACTGTTACGAGCGATTTTGAATTTCCGCAGTAGAAATAGCTTCCTGAATTTTCCAATTTCAGGTATTTTTTCAGCCTGTCCAGCTGCTTTTTTGCCTTCATAATCCTAAAGGAGCACTTGACTTCATACAAGTCAAACCTGTTGCCTTTCTGCGCTATTATATCAATTTCCCCAAAAGAGCGCTTGGAGTGCCTCAAGGGCACATTGATAGACATAGAATCATAGTTATTTTTTATCCTGTCCTTCAATTCAAGGACATACCTGTCATGCTTGGACAGCTTGATGTTATCACCCAGCCTTAGCCAATAATAAATCTTGAGATTAGTGCTATATATAACTTTCGGTTTTTGAGATAATTGAGGTAAAAATTTTATGAATATCCAGTCTCTCAAATTTTCAAAATATTTTGTTTTTTATAGCATCGGTTAATGATATAGGATTAACATGAGGACATACTTCCATAATACCAGCTTTGGCCGATTCACCTACTACATCTTTATCTTCTGAAATAAAATCTATTTGTCTATTTGACCTACAACCATAAATTTCTAAAAGTATCAAATGTTTCTGATCATGTTTAAGTTTAATTTTATTCAATAGCAGATTATACTCTTTTGTGCAAGATATGTCTTTATACTCTTCTGGAGTAGTTGGAAAATGATTTTTTGAGTATCGCACATAAACATCTAGGAAACCTACTAATTCCACTAGTTCGTCAAAAACGTCATCGTAGGTGTTATTTTTTATATAAAGTGCAATATTTTCATATTGTTTTTCGAACTCGACAAAAAAAGTAGTCGTAATTAATTTATCAAATTTAATTCTCTTTTTTTAATGTCATTTTTGAATATTGTTAATAATGGTATAATTTTTTCAAAATTATTTTTAATCTCTTCTTCAATACTTCGTAGTATTATACAAGAATGCTGATTTGCTAGTGATTCAGTTAGTTTACTATACAATCCTTTATCGCTGATAGAGATTATAAATATATTGGTATCAAATGATTTCATATCTAATCATGAAATAATTTCTCTTCGATAGTTTAGTATTTCATTATATGAAAGAATACTTGAAAGTGCCTCATCAGCTTTTAACATGCCTTGGTCTTCATTAATTAGATTTGAAACGAAAGCGGCATAAAATTGTAATATAATTGGTAGTTTATCTCCAGTAAAAAGTTCAAATTTATTTCCATAATTATATTCATTAATTTCTATAATCCTTATGAACAATGCACTATAATAAATAACTTTTTTAAAATAGTCGTCCATCTCTCTGTCACCAAATGAGTTAACAATCAAATTATTGATATCTTCTAACCTGTCCTTAATTGATTTTATTAACATCTTTCTGAGTATCTTGCCATCTCCAGATTTCACTCTTTTCTTTTTTAGTAAATTCTTTATATACACAAAATAATCTTCCTCGCTTTTTAGTAAAACGTCACGCTCATTATGTAATTTTAGAATATTATCAATTACTCTAGCTATGGCGTTTATTACTTCTTTATGGGCAGAACGAGATGGGAAAGGATTACAAATATTAAAATCATTATAAAAGTTAATTACATTTTGATATTCAGGTTTAATTAATTTTTGTTCGCCCACTTTAGTCATTAAATCTAGTAATTTCACCCCTTATATAATAGAATGGGTTAATTTTATATAAATTTAATGTGTAATTAACATAACTATAGGTGTAGTTAAGTATTTTACTCAAAGACGTAATTAGAACCCCTTCAAAGCTTTTAACCATCAAGCACCTCTTTAAGTACACAACAATTTACTTTGAAAGGTTATATTTAAACATTTGCAATTGGAGTAAGATATTTTTAAGTTTATTTTATAGCTTTCAAGTAACTATATGTTTTACTTCAATATTGAAAATAAATCCACATTTTGTGGAACTTTAATGAATAAATTTATATAGTATTTCCCCTAAAAATAACTCATGGACCCTCACGAAAGGATTTTTAACATTATATTCTCGAAAGCAGATGAAGTGACATGGCAGAGCATACTTTATGAGCTTGTCAAGACGGAACAGATGGATCCCTGGGATATTGATGTGGGCATAATAGCGCAGAAATACATAGACATGCTTCGCACCTTAAAAGAGCATGATTTTAGGATTTCAGGCAAAGTTCTCCTTGCTGCCGCTATTTTGCTCAAGATGAAATCCACCAAGCTGGTTGGAGAAGACTTGACAGAGCTTGACAAGCTTCTTATGGGGGTTGAAGAGGAGATGGAAGAGCTTGGCTTTGAGGAAACAAGCGAAATACCCAAGCTTGGAGAAGTTCCTTCCCTGATTCCAAGGACTCCACAGCCAAGAAAGAGAAAAGTGTCGATTTTTGACCTTGTAGATGCTTTGGAAAGGGCTCTGGAAGTCAAGAAGAGGAGATTATTGCATTCAATACCTCCATTAAACCTTGAAGCGCCCAAGAAGAAAAGGGATATAACCCAAATCATAAGGGATGTTTATGGCAGAATAAAGTCATTCTTCATAACCACATTAAAGGACAACCTCACCTTCTCAAAGCTGTTGCCCTCTGAATCAAAGGAAGACAAGGTTTACACTTTCATCCCATTGCTGCATTTGGCGCAGCAAAACAAGATAGAGCTTGTTCAAGAGGCTCCTTTCGGCGAGATAAGCATTTTGATGAAGAAAAGAGAAGAAGAAGCCCAAATTGAAGCAAAAAATAACCCTATAGAAAGTTCTTCTTAAAAAACCCAAATCTTTTTAAACAGCTAATTTTCCTATAAGGCTATCTTGGGTGGAAATTTTGCTTAAAGAGCATTTCAAGCTTATACCGGGGACTGCAAACAGAAAACTGGCAGAGGAGATAGCTAAAGTGCTAAAAGTCCCCCTCAGCCCTGTCGAAATCAAGCGCTTCCATGACGGGGAGATTTACTGCAGGGTGATGGAAAGTGTCAGAGGAGCCGATGTATATGTGATACAGCCCACCTCCCCTGACGCAAGCCTCAATCTGATGGAGCTTCTCATCATGATTGATGCCATAAGGCGCTCATCTCCCGACAAGATTACTGCAGTAATCCCATATTATGGCTATTGCAGGCAGGACAAAAAGACAAAACCGAGAGAGCCGATTACTGCAAAGCTTGTGGCAAACATGCTTGAGACAGCAGGCGTCAACAGGGTCATGATGTTTGACCTGCACGTTGCCCAAGTTCAGGGATTTTTTGACATACCAAGCGACAATCTAGATGTCATCCCTGTATTTGCTGATTACATACTGGACAAGAGGCTGAAAGACATAGTTATTGTATCCCCTGATGCAGGAGGGGCTTCAAGGGCAAGGGCATTCGGAAAGGTATTGAATGCACCTATAGCGATTGTAGACAAGAGAAGGCCCGAGGCAAATGTTGCAAAAGTTGAGCATGTAATTGGGAATGTGAAAGGAAAAACAGCCCTTTTGGTTGACGATTTGATAGACACAGCGGGTTCAATGACAGAAGCAGCAGGCATATTGCTGAAATCTGGTGCCAAGGAGGTTTATGCATTTGCAACCCACGCAGTCCTGTCGCATCCAGCCACTGAAAGGATAAAAAATTCGCCAATTAAGGAAGTTGTAGTTACAAACACAATAGAAATACCAAAGGAAAAAATGACAAGCAAGCTAAAAGTCATATCAATCGCGCCTTTGCTGGGGGAGACCATAAAAAGGACGCATGAGGGCTTGCCAATGGGAGTTGTCTACGAGACCATGTACAAAAAGATAGAAGCGAGGACCAGATAATGGAAGCCAAGGAAAAAAAAGCCCAGGAGCTTTACATGGAATTCAAGGTGCTTGAGCAGCATATAAAGCAGATGCAGGCTCAATTGGAGGCTATCACCCACCAGCTTCTTGAGCTGCATTCCACAAGCAACTCTCTTGATGAATTCAAGAGAATAAATGCAGGAACAGAAATATTCCTGCCCCTGAGCTCGGGTATCTTTGCAAAGGCAAGCATAAAAGACACATCCGAATTGCTTGTGAATGTCGGGGCAAATACAGTTGTTAAAAAAGATATTGATTCGGCAAAGACCCTTATAAAAAGCCAGATAGAAGAGCTGAAAATAATACAAGCCCGCATGGTTGCAGAGCTGGAAAAAATGACAGGCCATGCGTCTCAAATCGAGGCACAGCTGCAGAAATTGGTTTCGGAAGAATAAATTCTTGTCTGCTGTTTTAATAAAATGTTCAAATTCCTGAAAGAAAAGCTGAAAAGCGCAATATCAAAGATTTCTGAGGGTATTGAGAAAGAAGGCAAGGTAGAAGAAAAACTAATAGAAAAACCAGCTGAAGAGCCCAAGGAGGAAAAAGGCTTTTTTACAAGAATTAAAGAAAAATTTGTTGGAAAGGAAGTCGAAGAAAAAAAGAAAGACGATTCCAAAATTCTAAAAGAGCCAGTAGAGTCAAAGCCAAAAGCGGATATTTCTGATAAAAAACTGGAAATAAAGGCAGAAAAAAAGGAAGAGCCAAGACTTGAGCCCCAAATAGTAAAGGAAGTGATAAAGAAACATCCGGAAATATTCGGAAAGAGTTTTCCCGAAATGCTACAAAAAGCCGAGGCTGCACATACAGACAAAAAATTTGAAGAAGAGGCTAGTAAGAAATTTCAAGAATCTTACAAAAAATTAAAAGAAACAAAAAAAACAGAGCCAAAAGAGGAAAAAATAGCCGAGCCCGAGAAAAAAGGTTTCTTCGCTGCCATAAAAGAAAAGATAATAACAACAAGAATAGACGAAAGCCAGTTCGAGAAATTGTTTTGGGAGCTGGAATTGGCCCTTATGGAAAACAACGTGGCTGTGGAAGTCGTTGAAAAGATAAAGAATGACCTCAAGGAACAGCTTGTTGAAAAGCCTATAAAAAGGACAAAAGTTGAGGAAACAATCCAGGAAACTTTGAAAAATTCCATAGGGGCGTTATTTGAAACAAGCAATTTGGACTTGATGCAGCAAATAAGAAGCAAAAAGGAAAAGCCCTATATCGTTGCTTTTTTTGGCATAAACGGCTCCGGAAAGACCACGAGCATAGCCAAGCTCGCAAAAATGCTGAAAGACAATCAAATCTCGTGCGTTTTGGCAGCTTCTGACACATTTAGGGCTGCTTCAATAGAGCAGCTGCAGCATCATGCGGACAGGATTGGCGTGAATCTGATAAAGCATAATTACGGGTCAGACCCTGCAGCAGTCGCATTTGACGCAATAAAGCATGCAAAGGCAAAAAACATTGATGCTGTTTTGATTGACACTGCAGGAAGGATGCACAGCAATGTAAATCTGGTCCGTGAAATGGAAAAGATTGTAAAGGTCACAAAGCCCGACTTGAAGATATTTGTGGGTGAAAGCATTACAGGCAACGATTGTGTGGAGCAGGCTAAGACATTCAATGATGCAGTTGGCATTGACGGGATTATACTTGCAAAAGCGGACATTGATGAGAAAGGTGGGGCAGCAGTTTCTGTTTCTTACATCACAAAGAAGCCTATCTTATATTTGGGAACAGGGCAGAAATATGGCGATTTGCAGGCTTTTGATTCCGAAATTATAATCAGGAACTTGGGATTGGCTTAATAAAATGGTTAATATACTAATAACAGGAGGGGCAGGTTGCATAGGAAGTGCTTTAGCAGAAAGACTAATTAAAGAAGGGCATAATGTAACAATTTATGATTCATTGATGTATGGGCAAACTTCTTTATCGAGATTAGATGCCATGCTGGAAAGAGGCGTTTCTGTTAATGAAGCATTGTTGCTAGATGTAGGCCAATATCATTCTGGAAGAAATTTTAGTTTTGTTAAAGGAGATACAAGGGATTATGATAAACTAAAAAAATTATTTTCTCAAGGAAAATTTGATGTAGTTTTTCATTTTGGTGAATTAGTGGGCATTGACAGATGTGGGCTAAATTCAAATGAGACTAGGGATGTTAATGCGGTTGCCACTGCGGAAGTTGTTGATCTTACCCAAAGGCATAATGCAGCGTTTGTTTATAATTCTACTTCAAGTTTATATGGAGATATTAAAGACCCTAGACTTCTTAGCGAGGATGCACCATTATCAAGCTCTGATGAATATTGTGCAAATAAATTGGTGGCTGAAAGGCATGTGTTTAAAGTTGCAGAAGCCCACCCAGACTTTAGATGGGTAATGCTTCGGCCTGCTACGGTTGGAGGATTATCACCTAGGATGAGGCTGGACCTGTTGCCAAACCATTTTACATACATGGCAGTTGCTAGAGGATACCTGCCAATTAGCAATCCGGATCAGTCTCGGGCTGTTGTTGACATAGCGGATTTGATTGATGCTTACGCTTTGGTTTTGAGAGCGCCTTCTTGGCAGAACGGGATATACAATATCGGACATCACAACTTGACAAAGAGGAAATTTTTAGCTCTGCTTGCTGCAACTGTAAGCCCATTGCAATTCCATGTTAATTTTAAGCCTGGAAAAGGGGATATGCGAAGCCTAAATATATCATCAGATAAATTTTCCAAATCGTATGGTTATTCTCCAAAAGTGCCCTTGGAAGACACCATAACGGCTATGGCAGGAATGATAAAAAAAGACCCAACCATTTTTGACAGAACAAACTTTAGAGGAGTCATAAACACCACACTGGAAAAATGGGAAGCATCCTTAAATTAAGATTCAAAAAAACTCTATCTTCCCGTCCAGGTAAATCCCCTTGTGCAGCTTGACAGGCCGCCAGTCATCTACAATCAAATCAGCCTGCAGCCATTCCGCAAGCTCCTCTGCATTCCCGATAGTGGCGCTAAGGCCGATTACCTGCGCATTTTTCAGCAAATGCTTCAATATCGTCAGCAAAATCTCCAGTGTAGGGCCCCTTTCAGCGTCATTAAGCAAATGGATTTCGTCCACGATTATCGTTTTGATGCCGGAAACCCAAGGCGAATGGTGCCTTATCAATGAGTCAAGCTTCTCGGATGTTGTAATAATAAGGTCATATTCAGCAAGATAGGAATCAGAACTGTCAATGTTACCTATGGACAGGGCAACTTTGGCTATGTTCCCATACTTTTTCCTGAAATTCCTGTATTTTTCGGAAGCCAGCGCCTTCAAAGGCACAATGTAAATGGCTTTACCTTTGCCTTCAAGAATAGACTTCAATGCGGCCAATTCAGCTATCAAGGTCTTTCCCGAAGCTGTAGGAGTGCAAACCAGGAGATTTCTTCCTTCCAAGAGCCCTTTTTTTACCGACTTTTCCTGTGAAGGCCTCAACTTG
>JACPMW010000035.1 GCA_016185805.1 Candidatus Woesearchaeota archaeon
CAATGCATTGATTATAAACCCGGATAAAAACTGGGTTGACAATGCCCCAACATCAATTCCAATCATTGCGCCCAAGCCCATAAGCATCTTTGAATCTCCCCCTCCCCATTGCCCGGCATAGAACATTATGTATGCAATTCCGAAAAATATTACCAGCCCAAGAATGCTGTTGATTGCAAAAGATGGATTTGAGTAGATGACCGAAAACAGCAAATTCAGTCCTAAGCCAGAAAATACCATACCATAATTAACCCAGTCAGGCACTTCCCTTGTCTTCAAATCTGTAATTGAGCCGATTACAAGGGCGATGAAAGAAATTGAATAGGTAATGATTGCGGGCATGAAATTTGAGCCAAGCCAAGGATATCCCATTATTGTAATTAAAAATCGAAGATTTATAAATATATAGATTTTAAAAATTTCAGCACAACCTATAGAAAATCATGTATCTTCGGAGATTTCGAAAATTTTTAGAAACCTATATAAATAGCATTTTATTCCCAACCAGTACCTGTGATTGATGAAGCCGATTAATTTTGGCTGAGAGAGGTAAGCAAGCAAGTTCTTTGTTTATCCAAATCAAGGTGGAGTAAGATTAAAATGGTTTTTGAAGCGCCGAAGGAATTGTTGGACAAGGTTTATGAAGCGATTGAAGTGGCAAAAGCAACTGGCAAGATAAGGAAAGGCACAAATGAAGCGACAAAGGTGATTGAAAAGGGGCTTGCAAAGTTTGTTGTCATAGCAAAGGATGTAAACCCTCCGGAGATAACTATGCACATCCCCCTTCTTGCAGAGGAAAAAGGAGTTCCATGCGTGCAGGTTCCAAGCAAGGAGGAATTGGGGGCGGCGGCAGGCATTGACGTTCCGACAGGAAGCGTTGTTGTAGTGCAAGAAGGCGAGGCAAAGCAGCTCATCAAGGAAATTTCCGATAAAATGAAGTAAAATGGCAAAAGAGGATCCTACAAAGCATTTAAGGGAAGAGCCAAGGGGCCAGGTAAGAAGGCCGAGAAGGGACGAAAGGCCGGAAGATCAGGCAAAGGGCTCTGTCAATTTTTCATTCGCAACTCCAGCCAAGGTTGAAGAGATAATAGGAAGGACAGGCGCAAGGGGGGAAGCCATACAAATAAGGTGCAGGGTCATGGAAGGACGAGATAAAAACAAAATATTGAGAAGGAATGTAAAGGGTCCTATCCAGCTTGGCGACATTTTGATGCTCAGGGAGACAGAATTCGAAGCAGGCCAATTAACCAAGGGAGGCAGAGGCAGCGGTTAAATTCAATTAGTCGCTCATTGCGAAATAAAAATTCAAAAAACGAGAGCGACTTTTACAAGAAAGCGTGATAAAAGTAAACCGCTTTAAATGATTTATTAAATTAATAGGCGAGGCTCGAGCGTATGGCAGAGAGCGAGAGCCGAGAGTAAATGTTGTGAGCGCGATAGCGCGAACGGATTAAAATAATTAAAATATATCCTAAATAATCCAAAATGGCAAAGTGCACTTTTTGCGGTGAAAATCTGGAAAGGGGGACTGGAAAGATGTATGTCCAGAAAGATGCGAAAATCTTATATTTCTGCTCGACTAAATGCGAGAAAAACCACATCAAGCTCGGGAGGAAATTCCTCGAGACAAGGTGGAGCAAAAAATTCAAAAGGGAGAAGCAGGAGGCTGCAACAGAAT
The DNA here is from genome assembly GCA_016185805.1 of Candidatus Woesearchaeota archaeon. Lineage (GTDB taxonomy): Archaea > Nanobdellota > Nanobdellia > Woesearchaeales > GW2011-AR4. Next base: position 1,679 of record JACPMW010000035.1, read on the forward strand.
GATTGAAAAAAGCCTGGTCATCATCAAGCCTGATGGCGTTGAAAGAAGCCTTGTGGCCCACACAAAAAAGCCATTCTTCAAGGAGCTTGTTGAGTTTATTACAGAAGGGCCTGTTGTCGCTTTTGTAGTTGAAGGGGTTCATGCGGTCGATAATGTAAGGAGGTTAGTTGGAGACACATCTCCCCATAAGGCAGCGCCCGGAACTATAAGGGGCGATTTTGCCCATTTGAGCATGGAATATGCCTCAAAAAAAGGATTAGGGGGAAAAAATGTAATTCACGCTTCAGGCAGCAAGGCAGAGGCTGATGAAGAGATATAATAACAATAAAATGCCACAATCTGAGGAAAAATCCCTACGAATCACATCAGGCCCAATTGAAGATTTGGGATTAGTTGTTGACCAATTAATCAAAAAAGGATTTGTATACATCCATCCTGTTTTGACTCCGCATGAGGCAATCTTAAGGATTTGCACTCAATTTGGGGTAGAGGAAGTGAGAATGGACAAGGCCAAAAATCCTAACGACGAAGTTTTGGGTTATGTGTATAATTATCTTTCAAAAAACAATATGTATTTGGCACGAGCAAGTATGCGATCTATATCTTTGATGGTGATTAGTGGTGATTTATATAAAAAAGAATAAATTCTAAATGGATTTTCATGGAATCTAAACATTTAAAAATAAACATAATATTCTTTTTGTTAAATTCTTAATATTATCGGTGACTAAAAAATGGCAGAAAGCATGGCTGCAATGGTGCAGAGGATTACGAAGAATCCCCAGTTCATCAGGAATATATGCACCTCTGCGCACATCCACCACGGAAAAACGGCGATGACTGATAATTTGATAGCAGCAGCCGGCCTGATGGCTACAAAGTATGCAGGCAGCTTAGATGAAGGCATGGTTACTTGGCAGCACAAGGATGAGCAGGAAAGATTGATAACAGTTGACGCTGCAAATGTCTCGATGGTCCATGAATTTCATGGAAATGAATACTTAATCAATCTCATTGACACGCCAGGCCACGTTGATTTTGGGGGAAATGTCACAAGGGCAATGCGTGCAATAGACGGAACTATTGTCCTTATCTGCGCTGTTGAAGGCATAATGCCGCAGACAGAGACTGTTCTTAAGCAGGCTTTGAGGGAAAGGGTCAAGCCTGTTTTGTTCATCAACAAGGTTGACAGGCTGGTGAAGGAATTAAAATTGACTCCTGAAAAAATCCAGGAAAGATTTGTTAAATTAATCGGCAATTTCAACAAGCTCGTAGAGGATATTGCCGAGCCACAGTTCAAGGAGGCGTGGAAAGTCAGCATAATGGACGGCTCTGTGACTTTCGGCTCTGCAAGGGAAAATTGGGCATTGTCATTCTCTTTCATGCAGAAAAAAGGCATAAGCTTCAAGGACATATTGAAGATTTATGAAATGGGAGAGGAAGAAAGAAAGGAATGGGTGTGGCAAAATGCGCCTTTGCATGAAGTCATTCTGGACATGGTCATCAAGCACCATCCAAATCCCGTTGAGGCGCAGAAATACCGCATTCCAAAGATATGGAAGGGGGAATTGGAGAGCGAATTCGGAAAAGACTTGATCAACTGCAACCCAAATGGCAAGATTGCTTTTGTAATAACAAGGATTGTAGTTGACCCAAGGTCAGGCAAGGACATTGCAGCCGGCAGGTTATTCTCAGGCACCCTAAAAAGCGGCGAGAATGTTTATCTTAACAATGCAAAGCAAAGCCAGAGAATACAGAACCTGTATGTCTACAATGGCATCAAGCCGGAACTGACTGACATGGTGCCAGCTGGAAATGTCTGCGCCATTTCAGGAGTCATAGGAAATGCAGGCGAAACAATAACTTATGAAGCTGAGCAGCCTTTTGAGGAATTGAAGCATATTTTCGAGCCTGTCATCACAAAAGCCATTGAGCCGAAAAAGCCAAGTGATCTTCCCAAATTGATTGAAGTTCTGAGAAAAGTAGGAAGGGAAGACCCCTCAATTGTAATCGAGATAAACGAGGAAACAGGAGAAAATCTGCTTTCAGGCATGGGTGAGCTTCATCTTGAAATCATAGAAAACAGGATAATAACAGAGAAGAATGTGGAAGTCAAGACATCTGCCCCAATTGTTGTTTTTCGAGAATCAATAACAAAAAAATCCCCTGAAATCGAGGGAAAGACTCCAAACAAGCACAACAAGTTCTATTTCATAGTTGAGCCTTTGACTCCTGAAGTGTATAAGTTAGTAAAGGAAGGGCAAGTTCCTGAAGGCAGAATTAAAAAGAAAAATCTTGAGATAAGGCAGGCATTCATGGCAGCAGGGATGGATTCTGACGAAGCTGAAAAAGTGAAAGGCATTTACAGGGGCAATGTTTTTATCGAGACGACAAGAGGCCAAGTTCATCTTGTTGAAGTTTTGGAAATGGTTTTGGACATGTTTGAGGAAGTCATGAACAAAGGGCCATTGGCAAGGGAGCCATGCAATGGCGTAAAAGTCACTATGACAGACATGACACTTCATGAAGATGCTATTCACAGAGGCCCTGCCCAGGTTTATCCTGCAATTCGTGAAGGAATAAGGGGCGCAATGCTGCTTGCAGGCCCAATAATGCTCGAGCCGATGCAGGTCATGCTCATTGAAGCGCCCATTGACTACACTGGAGGCCTGACAAAACTGATCGGCAGCATAAGGGGGCAACTGCTTGACATGACGCAAGAGGGCAATCAGTCAATGATAAAGGCAAAACTGCCAGTCATGAACATGCTCAACTGGAGCTCAGAATTACGCTCAGCCACTGAAGGAAGAGGAGTTTCATCCCTTGTGGACCAGAGCTTCGAAAGATTGCCAACTGAATTGCAGAACAAGGTAATACAAGAGATCAAAAGCAGGAAAGGACTGAGCGATGCGCAGGTTGGGGTTTAGAAAGAGATGGATAAAAATAAATTTGATCCAGAAAAATTTTCTTTATTTCTAAAAGAACAAGCAAAAATCATAAGGGGGCAATCGCTAACAAGAAACCAAGCTATAAATATTTATGAACAATTAAAAAGTATTGTTAAGTATTGGCAATTATCTGGGAATTCACCTGTAAAAGATGCTAATTCATTTTCTGAAGGATTTTTTGAATTTTTCTTGGCTATAGAGATAGCTCACTCTAATTATAGAAAAGAGAATAAAACAATGTGGTCAAATATATTTAATTTTAGTAAAGATAAGTTACCACAATTTAACCTTAAAGATTTAATGAAATAGAATCATCTTTTCATATAAAAACATCTTCCCTCCCAATCTCTCTATCGCATACCTCAGCATTCGTCCTTGGCTTTTTCAGGATGCGAATACTTTTTGGTTTCGTTTTCGAGCTGCTTTAGCATTAGGATAAGTTACTTTAGCAGTCTTAAAAATTCTTCCTTTGATAATCCGCTTTGCGCAATAATACTGAGCAAAGTTCCTTTTGCTATTTCGTCATGCCTTGGAACAACAATAGTGAATTTCTTGCCGTCAACAAATTTTACTAGGATTATATGACTTCCTGACTGCCTTGAAATCTGAAATCCAATGGAATTTAATGCCTTTAATGCTTCTCTGGCTGAAAGAATGGGTAATTTCATTTACAAGAATATCCTTGTTGCCATTGGCGGCAGTAAGTCTTCAGTGTCAGGCGCTTCTTCAGGGTTTTCTTCTAAGTATAATTTAATGGCGTCCTTGATGTTTGCCATAGCTTCTTCTATAGTATTTCCCTGGCTTGCAATACCTAAGTTAAGGCAATGTGCTACAAATACCTTTTTCTTGTTTAGATATTCCTCATTGACAACTACATCAAATGCTTGCGTCATAGCATAATAAATATTTAGCAGGTATTTAAAGGTTGCTTCTCAAAATCTTAAAAAACCTCCTGCTTTTCCTTTTATTCTCCTTAAAATTATTATTAGCATATTTCAAAAGCTTTTTTAAATATTTTTCATCAGCAGCAAAGTTTTTGTCAGCAATTATTGTGTCAATCCTTTCGCTGCCGATAATCTGTATTGTCACTTTTCTGTCCGTAATGCTTAAAATTCCCGAATGCTTGAAAACTTTCCTTGCCAAATCAAGCAATCTTTTTGCAGCATCAAGATTCCTGCACGCAACATGCAGAATAATTGGCTGCTGCTTGAACCAGACAGGGTGCTTAAAGCAACTTTCAAAGCTGGTCTCCTCCTTCTTGCCTGCCTTCAGAGGAAGCTCTCGGGATTGATTTTTATTTTTTTTCAACGCGTTAATAATTTCTTTAAATCTTATTTTATCATGCTTTGAAAAAATCCAATCACAATCATTTTTCCTTTCAGATTTCATCTCCAATAAAACAATCCTTCCCGCGCAGCTGCTTGTAGTATAATAGTCACTCTTAGAATTGATGCAGTTAACAATTTTAACAGCGTCTTTGTCTATAAAGCCTTTCTTGCTCTTGTCTTTCTTCCTAAGAAAATCG
>JACPMW010000036.1 GCA_016185805.1 Candidatus Woesearchaeota archaeon
GAATGCCGCTTGACAAAGCTTGCAGAGGAGATGCTGGAAGACATCGACAAAAAGACAGTCCGCTTCATTCCAAATTTCGACAGCAGCGTTACAGAGCCTGTTGTATTGCCTTCAAAACTTCCAAATCTGCTGATTAATGGCAGCTCTGGAATTGCAGTCGGAATGGCAACAAATATTCCCCCGCATAACATTGGAGAGGTGATTGATGCAACAATAAGGCAGATTGATAATCCGGAATTGAGCGTTGAGGAACTTTTAGGAATTATCCAGGGACCGGATTTTCCCACAGGCGCATTAATATACGGCAGGAATGGCATAAAGGAAGCTTACTCGAATGGAAGGGGCAAGATTCTTCTGAGGGCAAAAACAACAATTGAGCAGGAAAAGGGCAAATCAACAATTATTGTGAACGAAATCCCATTCATGGTCAACAAGTCAGAATTGCTTGAGGAGATTGCAGACTTGGTCAGGGACAAGAAGATAATAGGAATTTCTGACTTGAGGGACGAGAGCGACAGGCATGGAATAAGGGTAGTGATAGAACTGAAAAAAGATGCCGATTCAAATGTCGTTCTCAACCAACTATTCCAGCATTCAAGGCTGCAGACAACTTTTGGAATAATCATGCTTGCGCTTGTGAACAACGAGCCCAAGGTACTCAACATAAAGCAGCTGATCCACTGTTACATCGAGCACAGGAAAGATGTTGTAAGAAAAAGGGCTTTGTTTGATTTGAACAAGGCGCAGACAAGGGCGCATATTCTGGAAGGGCTGATTGTAGCGCTGGGAAGCATAAACAATGTCATCAAGCTCATAAAGGAGAGCAAATCCATCGAGTCCGCAAGGGATGCGCTGACTGCAAGTTTCAACCTTACAAGCGAGCAGGCTGTTGCAATACTTGAAATGAGGCTGCAAAGATTAACATCGCTTGAGCAGGAAAAGATAAGGCAGGAGCATTCTGATTTGCTGAAGCTGATTGAAGAGCTTGAATCAATACTTTCAAGCCCCAAAAAGATACTTGATATAATAAAAAAAGAATTGAATGAGCTGAAGCAGAAATACAATGATGAAAGGAGAACCCAGATTATCGAGCTGGAAAATGTCGAGCTGGCGACAGAAGATTTGATTAAAGACGAGGAGATGGCCATAACAATAACCAATTCAGGGTATATCAAGAGACTGCCGCTGCAAACCTATAAGCTGCAGCACCGGGGGGGAAAGGGAGTCATAGCGACAACAACAAAAGATGAGGACATTGTGAAGGACATCTTTGTTGCAAGCACCCACTCTTACATATTGTTTTTTACAAATAAAGGGAGGGTATATTGGCTGAAAGTCTATAACATACCAGAGGCAAGCCGGCAAGCCAGAGGGAAAGCCATTGTCAATCTCCTTGAAATGCAAGGCAATGAGACTGTGACAGCCTTCGTGCCTGTACGGAATTTCGACAGCCAGCACTATCTCACCATGTCAACAAAAAAAGGAACTGTAAAGAAAACGGAGCTCATGGCTTACAGCAATCCGCGAAAGCACGGGATTGTTGCAATCACCCTTGAAGAGCAAGACGAGCTGATCAATGTTGCGATGACTGACGGAAACCAGCACATAATTCTTGCGACAAAAGACGGAAACGCTGTCAGGTTCGAGGAAAAGAATGTCAGGCCGACCGGAAGAAGCGCGCAGGGTGTAAGAGGCATCAGCTTGAGGGGCAATGACGAGGTCATTGGAATGGTTGTCGCATCCGATGAGAAAACTTTGCTCAGCGTGACTGAAAACGGCTATGGAAAAAGAACGCCAATTTCAGAATACAGGCTCATAAACAGGGGAGGCTCCGGAGTCATTAACATACAATGCAGCGAAAGGAATGGGAAGGTCGTTTCCATATGCGATGTTGCAGAAAATGAGGATGTAATCCTTATAAGCAAAAACGGGATCATTATAAGGGTGCCTGCAGCGGACATCTCAATGATAGGCAGAAACACCCAAGGGGTGATGGTGATGAAGCTGGACGAAAACGACAAAGTCGTGAGGGCAGTCAAGGTAGCAAAGGACGGCAAATAACCCAAATCTTTTTATATCGACGTAGATTGAATTCTATCCATGAAAAATATTAAAGCACTACTGGATGAGGTGTTGCTGGAAATACAGCCCGACAAAAAATATGAAAAGGAGATATTCGAAAGGCTAGGCTCAATAATCAAAAAAATAAATCGAGGGCGAAAAGGCAGCAGGGCAATACTTGGAGGATCGGGGGCAAAGGGGACTTGGCTGAGGACATTTGACGCGGACATTTTCGTGCTTTTTGACTATAAAAAATTCAGGGAAAAAAGCGATAAGCTGCCCGATATTCTGGAAAAAATTCTCAGGAAAAAATTCAGGAACATAGCCAGGCTTCATGGCTCCAGGGACTATTTCCAGATAAAGGACAATGATTTTACTTTTGAGATAATCCCTATCCTGAAAATACAGAAGGCAGAGCAGGCAAGAAACATAACAGATGTCAGCCCGCTGCATTCAAACTGGGTGAAAAAGCACAAAAATTTAATAAATGAGATGAAGCTGACAAAGCAGTTTTGCCAGGCCCAGAATGTGTACGGGGCAGAGAGCTATATAAGAGGTTTTTCCGGCTACGTATGCGAAATCTTGACAGTTCATTATGGCTCTTTTCTTGGATTGATGAGAAACGCAGCCAAGTGGCAGGACAAGGCCGTGATTGACGCGGAGAAGCATTACAAGGGGAAGGACGTCTTCAGGCTTGTGAACGTGTCCAAATTGGAGTCGCCGCTGATAGTCATTGATCCCGTGCAAAAGGACAGGAATGCGGCAGCCGCGCTAAGCAAAGAGAAATTCGAGGCATTCCAGAAAGCAGCGAAGGAATTCCTGAAAAAGCCCTCAAAAGAGTTTTTCGGAAAAAAGGAATTGCTGCCTGCATTTTTAAGGCAAAAAACAAAGGAAAAAAAACTGGCAATAGCAAAAATCAGGCCTTTGAGCGGAAAGACAGATGTCGTTGGCACCAAACTGCTGAAGATTTACGAGCTTGTTAAGCAGCAGCTTCAAAAGAATAATTTCAGAACAACCAAAACAGACTGGGAATGGGACAAGAAAAATGATGCTATTTTCTATTTTTTATTTGACAGGAAGCCATTGGCAAAAACTTTCAAATTTGAAGGGCCTCCGGTCAGGATAAAGCAGCATGCTGAAAATTTCAAAAAAGCGCATAAAAAAACCTTTGTAAAAGATGGAAAAATTTATGCAATCGAAAAAAGAAAATTTACACATCCGGAAGGATTATTAAACTCGATAATTAAAAACCAGTTTGTCAAGGAAAGAAGCAAATCGGCAAAAACTGAAATTCTCTAAAATGCAGGCAGCAATTCTGGCAGCAGGAAAGTCAACAAGGACTTACCCATTGACGATTGCAAGGCCAAAGCCGCTGCTCAAGGCGGCAAACAGGACTTTGCTGGAGCACAACCTTGATAATTTGGACGGGGTTGCTGATGAAATAATATTGGTGGTTGGCTATAGAAAAGAAATGGTCAAGAAATTCCTCAAAGGCAAATATAAAAATCTCAAAATAAGATATGTTGAGCAAAAGCAGCAGTCAGGAACGGGAAATGCCTTATTGGCCGTGGAAAAGCATGTCAAAAATGATTTTATTTCCTTGCATGGGGATGACATTTATTCTAAAGGGGATTTTAAAAATGTTATTAAAAATAAATACTCAATTTTAGTCAAAAGGGTAGAAAATCCCGGAGCATTTGGCATCGTAGCGGAGAAAAATAACATCCTAGTGGACCTCATTGAGAAGCCACAAAAATTTATCTCAAATTTGGCCAACACAGGCTTATACAAATTGGATAAAAAAATTTTTGCTATCCTAAAAAATCTCAAAAAATCAAAAAGGGGGGAATACGAGCTTACAGATGCCATAAGGGATTTAGCCAAGAAAAATAAAGTTTATTGTGCCACATCAAAACAATGGCTTCCAATAGGCTACCCTTCTGACCTTTTAAAGGCAGATATAGCTTTAAGAAAAAACAAGAGTATCATCGGTAAAAACTCAAAAATCCATGGAAATGTCAAAAATTCCAGCATTGGCAACAATTGTTTGATAAAAGGCAAAGTCAAAAATTCAATAATCATGGACAACACAATGATAGGTGCAAATTCGCTTATTGAGGACTCCATCATAGCAAGCCATGTCTATTTCAAAGGCAATGCGCTGAACGCAGTCATTGCAGATAATGTCAAGGCTAAAAATGTGATTGCAAAAAACTGCAAAATATGGCCGAATAAAACAATATCGGGCAAAACAATCATGCACGATCTAAAATGATAGTGGAAAAAATAGCCGAGTACATAGTTTTGGGAATGTCTGTCGGAGGATATTTCGGCTTGTTCATGCTCATGGCCCTTGAAAGCATGGTAGCCCCTGTGCCAAGCGAGATTGTGATGCCGTTTGCCGGCTACCTTGTCCTGCAAGGCCGATTTAGCTTTTGGGCAGCTGCTTTGGCCAGCGGCCTTGGCTCGGTTTTCGGCTCGTTGCTGTCTTATTACATGGGATCCTATCTCGGGAGGCCCTTCATCCTGAAATTTGGAAAATATCTCCTGCTGGAGGAAGAGCATCTGGAATGGACTGAAAAATGGTTCAAAAAACAGGGCAGCAAGACAATCTTCATAAGCAGGTTTGTTCCTGTTGTAAGGCATTTAATCTCAATCCCGGCTGGAATTGCCAGGATGCCTTTGCAAAAATTTGCGATATACACCTTTGCCGGGGCAACTTTATGGAATTTGGCGCTGCTTTACACAGGTTTCAAGCTTGGAGAGCATTGGGATAAAATCCACGAATATTCAAGAGAGCTTGACATGATCTTTGTCATTGCAGTTGTCCTATTCTTGATTTATTTTGTATGGAAGCACCATAAAAAAAGGAAAAATGAGAAAAATAAATGATATTATAATATTAATAATTGGCATTGCACTTCTCTTAGTATCCTATAATTACGACCAGCAAGTCAATTTATTTTTTAAAAGCGTGAAATTTCCGCTATTTGATGCGGCATTCAGCGCCATTACGAATTTCGGCATAGTTGTTTTGTTTATGCTGGCACTTCCATCGATTATTTTATACAAGAAAAATAAAAAACTGGTTTATCTATTATGGATAGCTTTTTTTGCTTCTGTTGCCTCAGCATTTATTATCAAGCTTATTTTTCTGAGGCAAAGGCCTGTGGAGGCATTTACATACCCTTTCATCAACATAATAAATTACTCTTTTCCGAGCATGCATGCAATGGCTGTTTTTTCCCTGCTGCCAATTTTGGCGAAATATTCGGCAAGGCACAAATACTTTTGGATAGGCTTCGGCCTTTTTGCGGTTTTCAGCAGGATTTATCTTGGATTTCATTACCTAAGCGATGTTGTTTTCGGGGCATTGTCAGGGTATTTTATGGGATACTTATTGCTCAAATTGCATGAAGAGAAAAAATTATGGAGATAGTCAATTGTGAGCGAGTGAAACAAAACTCGCATTCGACCAAATTTGAATGGAACAGGCAGCTTTTTCACATTTTACTAGGCACTGTTATTGTTGCCCTGCTGATGTTCGGATTTATCGACAAAAGAATAATATTGATTTTAATAATTACTGGATTTATCTTGTCTTATTTAAGCATAAGAATAAAAATTCCCATAGTCCGCCAATTATTGCAAAAATTCGAGCGCAAGGATGACATTGCAAAATTCCCAGGCAAGGGAATTATCTTTTATTTTATCGGAATTTACATTGTTTTGCTGCTGTTTCCAAAGGAAATTGCGATGGCTTCGATAATGGTGCTGGCTCTTGGAGACTCTGCAAGCCACCTTTACGGGCTGCATTACGGGAAATTGAAGAATCCTTTTTCAAAAAAAAAATTTCTGGAGGGCACGATTGCCGGGTTTGTACTTGGCTTTATAGGGGCTCTATTTTTTTTGCCGTGGCACGAGGCCTTCTTTGCCTCACTTGCAGCTATGGCAATCGAAGCGGTCGAGATAAAAATAGGCGCGCAGCAGGTTGATGACAACCTGATAGTGCCTTTTGCTGCAGGGGCTGCTGTCTGGCTGATAAGGCTGGCCTAATGCAATATATTTATAAACAAAACTGCTTATTCCCTATGGCTTAAAATTTTAAACAAAATGCTCAGCGAACAACTTAAGGAAATTTTCCTGAAAAGCAAGGATCCATTTGCGGACATACTTGGCCAGGAAAACGCAAAGCAGGGGATCAAGTCAGCTTTGCTTATGGACAGGCACATCATTATAGTTGGAGCTCCTGGAATTGGAAAGACAACCTTGGCAAAGAATATCGCAAAATTATTGCCTGACATCGAAGTAATTGAAGGCTGCTCTTATCATTGCACTACAGAAGAGCCAATTTGCCCATCGTGCAAGCAGAATAAGAAGCATAATACTATAAAATTGGATGGGGCAAAGCGCTTTATAAGGGTGCAGGGCTCACCAGATTTGACAGTTGAAGACTTATTGGGGGACATTGACCCGATAAAAGCACTGAAGTTCGGCCCTTTAAGCCTGGAGGCTTTTACGCCTGGCAAGATATTCAAGGCGAACAACGGCATTTTGTTTTTTGATGAATTAAACAGGTGCCCTGAAAAGCTGCAGAACGCAATGCTGCAGGTTCTTGAGGAGAGAAAAGCCACAATCGGCTCTTATGATGTCGACTTTGATGTAAATTTTATCTTTGTAGGCACTATCAACCCCGAAGACACGGCAACAGAGAAACTAAGCGATGTCCTGCTTGACAGGTTTGACATTATTTACATGGAGTACCCTGAAAGCAATAAAACCGAGAAAAAAATTGTTGCGATGAAAGGAAAAAAATCGGCAAGCGTAAGCGATGAATTGCTTGACCTGATAGTTTATTTTATAAGACTGCTGAGACAGGATGAAAAATTGGAAAAGAAGCCAAGCGTAAGGGCTTCAATCGGCTTGTATGAAAGAGCGCAATCAAATGCCCTGCTTAAGGGAAGGAAAAATGTGCAGTTTGAGGACATAAAAGACGCTGTTATTTCTGTATTGTCCCACAGGATAAGGCTCAAGCCCTCTGTGAGGTATTTGCAAAGCATCGAGGATTACATTAAAGAGCAGTTTCATAAAAACATAGAATCGGCAAAATGGCAAAACCATTTGGAAGAAGAGCAGCAATCTGGTGAGTACCGGTAGCGATCAGCCTGAAGTTAAAGAATTCTCTAAAGCAGACGAGATAAGCGGCAAGCTTGCATTTCAGCAATTGGAAGACAAGTTCATGCACTCTGTGCTTGAGAATGACCGAAAAACGATAGACTCTGGAAAGCTGATAAGCGATGCGATAAACCAGGGAATGTCATCCTTTTCCCCAGACTTGATGTTCGAGCAGATTGTTAAAAATTACACCATGGCAAAGCAAATCTACGGTGAATCCATAATAAGGCTTGTCTCGGGGTATGAGCCAGATTATGTAAAAAAGAATATCGGAATTCCGGAGTTCCAAAAGGAGCTAAAGGAAGCAATACAGCAAAAAATCCAGGAGCTCAAGGATGAAGGCTTCCTTGGCAAAGACAATTCATTGTCAGAAAAAGGAGTTGAGCTTGCTTCCCTTGTGCTGTATTTTCAGGAGCTGGACAAAATAATCCCAAAAGGGGTTTCTGGAGAGAAAACGGGCAAAAAAGCCTTTATTTATGGGGACAAGGAAAATTCCAGAGCGTATAAAAGAGGTGACAGGTACAGGGACATTGCGCTCAGGAAATCCGCGAAGCTTGCCATAAGAAGGGGTCATCGTGATTTTGAGGGTAAGGATTTACAAGTGCATGAGAGGCAAAGCAAAGGACAGACCTATATTGTATACGCGCTTGACGCATCCGGCTCGATGAAAGGCAAGAAGATTGAGGCATGCAAGAAAGCTGGCATAGCGCTTGCGTACAAGGCAATAAATGAGAAAGACAAGGTTGGCTTGATTGTTTTTGGCTCTGAAATAAAAGAGGTTGTTGAGCCAACATCTGATTTTACTCAATTGCTCAAGGAAATAACCAGAATAAGGGCTTCAAAAGAGACAGACATTGTGTCGACGCTTAAAAAGGCAATTGAATTGTTTCCAAGCGGAGAAATAACAAAGCACCTGATACTGCTGACTGATGCCTTGCCGACAAAGGGAGACGAGCCTGAAAAATCAACTTTGGAAGAGGCATCAATTGCAAGAAGCAAAGGCATAACAATATCACTGGTTGGAATAGACTTGGACGACAAAGGAAGAAGACTGGCAGAAAAAATTGCAGAGATTGGAGAGGGAAGGCTATATATTGTCAGGGATTTAGGGAATGTAGATCAGATTGTGATGGAGGATTATTATAGCATTATTTAACAGGAGGTAGTGTAAATCTCTCCTTAACTCTTACTGCAAGATTAGTTACTGCATCGAGGCTTAGATAACTGGTATTTCTATATGTTTCATAATCGTCTGGTTTATAAATAAAAATTTTATTTCCAGATCCCCAAAAAATTACAGGCATATGCTCCTCAATGCCAACCTTTCTCCAGTCATCAGGAGGGATTAAAATACGACACCTTTCATCTAAATCGTAAACACGCCTATAACGTGCAAAATTTGGACTTCTGCCTTCAGGGAAGAAATCTGTAAGCTCCATATATTTTGGCATTTCACCAGGATGAACCCTATAATAAAGCTGAAGTTCGCCATTGTTTTGCCTCTCCTGCCTTGCTTTTAAAGTAAGCACAAGGCCTTTTGGCACGCCAATTCTTCCCTTCTCAACAAATCCTCCAGAATCATAAAGTCCTGCAAATGGTACGGACCTTTTGACGATATCTTCTACAGGCAACCTGCGTTTCATATTTTGACCCCTTATCTTAGCATTTTATAAATCTTTCTATTAATATTTATTATATAGTAGTAACAATCATCTTTAAATATAGCTTTTATTTTCCATCCTTTATGAAAATCCTTGCTTTCACAGATACTCATGGCTCTTTGACTGCCTTGAGAAGAATAACGCAAAAAGTCAAAACGCAAAAGCCTGACTTGCTGGTTTGCGCAGGAGACATATCTGTTTTTGAGCAAGACATCGCCGGGATAATGAAAAGACTAAATAGGATAAATAAAAAAATCATAATGGTCCATGGCAACCATGAGGATGACTCAACTTTGAGAAGATTATCCAAGACGTTCAAAAATATATTTTTCATTCATAAATCCCATTTTATTCTAAATAATGCCATTTTCCTAGGATACGGCGGCGGAGGGTTTGCAATGACAGACAAGGAATTTGAGAAAACTGCAAATTCAAGATTCAAGAAGTTAATAAAAAAGAACAATGATAAAAAAATGATACTTGTAACGCATGCGCCGCCTTATAAGACAAGGCTTGATAGGATTGGGCATGACCATTGCGGCAACAAGTCAATAAGGAATTTCATCGAGAAAAACAGGATTGACTTTTTGATTTGCGGGCATTTGCATGAGAATTTTGGCAAGGAAGACAAGATAAAAAAAACAAAAATGATAAATCCCGGACCCTTTGGAAAGATTGTTGAGATTTAATGGGGTAGTTAAAGAATAATCTCCTCAATTTCCTTTAATTTTTTAATGTTTAATTGATAGGCATCTCCATATTTTGTTCTTCCATAATACAAGACTAGCTCTTCTTTGAGAAGATCTTTAAGGACATCTTTTACAAAGCCTGTTAAATGAGGTGGAATACCAGACGCTAATCTTTCATATAAAAGATGCCCTTTGCTGAAGGCTTGATTTGAATATAACTTCTTAATAACATTTTTCCTTATTTTCTGATAATCTTGATTTGATAATTTCTTGGACATTAAGAAAAAATCTTGACTTTGCCCTATATAACCTTTACCATTTTGATTAAAATTTATAGCCTTTATAAGCTAAAAATAGAAATATTTATATACTTGTAAAACACTACAACCTTTATGGAAAACAAAACAGCCTTTTTGGAAACTTTTGGAGATAGCCCAACATTGAGAGTATTGGATTTTTTAATTGTCAATGAAGATTTTGACTATAGCATGACGGATATAGCTAGCCTATCTGGTGTCGGATACTCTACTCTAAAATTATTCTGGAGCAGGTTAGAAAAAAATAATATAGTTATTCAAACTAGAACAGTCGGCAAAGCCAAAATGTATAAGCTGAATCTGACTAACCCTGTCATTAAAAAATTCAGGGATTTTTACTGGGAAACAACTAGGCAAAGAGTTCATGAAAAATTCAAGGAAAAAATACTTGCTAAGCACCAAACTTCATGACCCTTCCCTCAAAATCTTCCTTCATAAGCAAAACAACCCTTGAAGGCTCATGCTCGTCAATCAGCTTGTAGCCGGAATATTTGCATATTTCTTCTGCAAATTCCTTCACTTCCTCATGCAAAGGCATGTTTGCCTGTTCAAGCCTTTCCCTTGACATGCCGACCCACATGTAAGCCTTTACTTCAACGAACATTGGCTGGCTCAATCTTATGATTTCAGCCCATTGCTCCGCATTTACCATGTTCATCCCCTTGATTAAAGTAAATCTTAACACCGTCCTCATCCTTTCTTTTAGTCTGGGAAGCATGCCTAATGTCTTGAGCAAGTTTTGCCATGCATTTTTTATTATTGGCCGGTCAATCAGACTGAACAATTCTTCATTTGGGGCATCAACTGAAATGTAAAGCTGGGTTGGAGGCTCATCCATGAGTTTTTCTATCCTCTCAGGCAATAACCCGTTGCTGACAACAAAAGTTGAGAAGTTATTTTTTTTGTATTCCCTTACCAATTCCGGCAATTTTGGGTACAAGGTTGGCTCTCCGTCCAAAGAAATTGCTACGTGCTGCGGCTCCATGGACCTTTCAAATTTTTCTTTTGATGTTTTTTCATTGCCCCCAAAGCCTGAAAGCAGCTTTTTTTGGGCTTCAATTGTGCCTTCGACGATGTCTGCAGGCTCGTCAACCCCATCCTGCATTGCAGGCGCTGTATGATATCTCAAGTCACGCCAGCAAAAAACGCATGCATTGTTGCATGTGTAAGTGGGAGTCATCTGGATGCATTGATGGCTGTTTATGCCATAGAACTTGCTCTTGTAGCAGCCTCCCTCCCCCTTTAAGTCGCTTTTTGTCCAATGGCAAGTCTTGACTCTTGTGTGATTTCCAACAGCCTCGTACTGCTGCTTTTTCAGCATCAACTTTACATCTGCAATTGCCATTTTTAAAGTATTGTTATTAATATATAAAGACACAAATCTATATAAACTTTAAGTTTTCAAGACAACGCATGGACTTAAAGCCAGCGCTTAAAAAGCTTGGGCAAAGCAAGGACTTCAAAAAATGGCGCAATGAGCATAAATTCACTTATTTCTCCTACGCCTTCAAGATACCCCAGGAAATGCCAAATGAATGGCAATTTGGCTTCTATGACAGGAAAAAAGACAGAATAACCACTTTTGTGATATCAAACGAAGGCATCAGGATAAGGCCGGAAGAGGAAATTTTCAAGAAAGAGGAAACTGAAGTCAGCGAGATACAGGTTGACAAGATAAAGCTGACATTTGAAAATGCAATTGCGAAGGCAAGCGAGTTCCAGCAGAAGAATTTTCCAAAGGACAAGAGCATAAAGACAATTGCAATACTCCAAAATATCGGAAAGTTTGGCAACGTGTGGAACATCACTTACATAACAGAAGCATTTAACACGCTGAACATGAAGATAAATGCCTCAAATGGCAAGATAATGGAGCACAACATAAGCTCGGTCTTTTCTTTTAGAAAAGAGTGATTGCAAACTGTCAGAAATTTTATTATCTATGGAATTTGTAAAATGTCGGAAATCGCAGATTTCCGAGCACCATCGAAAATTGCATTGCAATTTATCGAGGATTTCTGAGCATGCTCAAAAAACCATTTGAATAGGCTTTTAAGCAGAAACCTCAATAGTTAGTAATTAATGGTTTTTGACATAATTGAACAAAACTATAACACCGAACATAACTATTTTATTGATTACTTATGTTCGGCAGAATATAATGAAGAACAGAATATTAAAAATTTAGGTTCTTCATTATATATTTCTTAATTGCGAATTGTTTAAATATAAGCTTCATGCAAGAAACTTGGCTTTTCTGTGGTTAAAATGCATTTAAAGATTAAAATCAAAAAAAATAGTGATGCAAAAATGCCTTTGTATGTGCACAAAGGCGATTCCGGAGCTGACTTGTACTCTGCGGAAGAATGCCTGCTCAATCCAATGGAAAGGAAGCTTGTGCCAACAGGCATCAGGATTTCAATTCCTTATGGGTATGAGGCCCAAATAAGGCCGAAAAGCGGCCTAGCAATAGAGCATGGCATAACCCATGCCAATTGCATTGGCACCATTGATTCAGGCTACAGGGGCGAGATAAAAATTCCAATGATCAACCTGGGCAGCAAGCCGTATAAAATAGAGAAAGGGAAGAAGATAGGCCAAATGGTTTTTGCAAAAATCGAAGAAGCCATTTTTGAAGAGGCAGACGAGCTGGATGTGACAACGCGAAACGACAAAGGATTTGGAAGCACAGGATTGGATTAAAAAAGAGGCAGCGCAAATTACGAATTTGCTGAGCTGCTTGCGAGAACGCTCGCAAGCTCGCGTTCAACTGTCTCTTTTTGCAAGCAAAAAGAGGTGTGATGATGGGAAAGGATACTAGCAAGCCGATAAGGTTCAAGACAATACAGCAGAACACTAAATTAGCGGAGTTTGTCGAGGAAAATATTGAGAATGTGAAGGATGAGAAATCTGACTAATTCTTATCACTTTATAGTAGTTATAAACGAAAAGTTTAAAAAGGGCTGTAACGGCTCTGACTTTTCATGCCACCAGTACCCTGCAATACAGAAGACAGTTGTTGAATATAATTTCTTTTGGCCAGCGTTGATTATTGGGTTTGCAATAATTGTTGCTGCATGGATTTTTAAGAGCCCAAGGCAGGAAACAAGGGTTATAGAAAAGATTGAAGTGAAAGAGCCGAAGGAAGCAAACGATATTTCAGAGCCTTACTACAAATCAAACAGCAACATAAGGACGCCTTAAATTTTTTCTTAAAATGGACTCTCCTCTTTTTACACCATCTGAAACATACCTAACAGCTCCAGAAATTGATGAGACTAGATTAGAAAGGCCAAACAGGGTGGTGCTTGGTGAGTTGCCTTTAGGCTCATTAGTAGAATTTGATGGTCGTCATTATGCTTCTCGATATCTTATGCAATTATTTGAAGACAAAACTGGAAATCAAGTTAGAATTTGGCTTAATCGCAGAGCAAATTGTGCTGTAGCATCTTTAGACAGTATTATAAGCGAAAATGTTGATATGGAAAGGGAGTTAGGAGTCCTCCAAGTTGGTAGAAACTATACCTTGCCTACATTTCATTATAGAGATGAAAAAGGCCTTACGCAGATAGTAGTAGTTATGAGTGATCCAAGATGGGAGCCTGTCACAGAAATTAGATTGCAAAGACCAACTTGACATCTTAGCAATCAAACAAACTTAATTCTTTTCCAATATAATATCCACTTCTTTTCTTATGCTTGCAAAGACTTCATTCAGGCTTTTATTTGAGTCCATTACCTTTATATTGTCTTTAAGCAGCCTTGGCATTTTCAGGAAGTAAGCCCTTATCCTTTTCATGAATTCCAGCTGCTCAAATTTCTCTTTTTGCCTGTGGCTTATCCTCTCCATGGCAATTTCAGGCTTCACATCAAGACGATAATATCTTTTGTATTCAAGCCCTGAGCGCTTTGGAAGGCTATGGTGGAATAATAATACCTGTCGCAAAGAACTATATTAATCTCGCTAATGCTTGAGCTTTTTAGGAAAGGCTCTATTGTATTTTTCAAATGATCCTGCCTGTCCCTTATGAAAAGCTCAAGAAGCTTTCTGCTGCCGCTTTCAGGGTTTTTTTCCTTTCTCAGCATTTCCCTTATCCTGTTGCCATGTTTTCCATGGGTGGGCTCCCTTGTTGTCAAGAGCCTGTATTTTTTGTGCTTTGAGAAAAGGTAATTGTGCAGCATCTTGACTATCTCGCTTTTTCCGCTTCCGTCCATGCCGTCCACAACTATAAACAAGCCTTTTTTCATAAGATTGAGATTTTTGTTTTGTTTATTAAAGCTTTTGAAAATTTAATTATAATTAATATTTTAATCCCGAAGAGACCCATGTGTTGCAAGCTATAATGGGTGCCCCTCAATATCTGTAAAATGAGAAATACTAACAATCTAAATTTTCAATTCCTCTGCGCTTTTTCTTTCTGAATAGAGGTCGCTTATTTCCCTATAAACCTTTGCCTGCTGCTCCGGAGAAATCTTGTTGTAGATTTTCATTATCTCGATATAATTCTTTTTTGCCGATTCAAGGTCAAATTTCATCAAAGATTCCCTTGCACGGCTTATATGCGACTTTATCAATGAAATATCATCTCCTGCTTCGGACAGGTTTTCTTCAGGCGTTTCCCTTTTTTTTGCAAATAACCTTTGGAAGAAAGACTGCTTTTCCGGCGCTTGTGAATTGCCTGTGTCCCACCCCTTTATTTTTTCTATCGCGCTTTTTATCTCGTCTTTTGCCTCCTGAAGCTCATTTGGCCTTGCTTCGATTTCACCAATGCCATCAAATTCCAATTCCTTTTCTTCAAGCTCGGGAAACTCAAAATCTTCAGATTTAGGCTCAGGCTCTTGGATTTTTTCCCTCACAGCTTTAACAGGCTTTACTAATTTAGCCTTTATCTTGATTTCCGGCAGCTTCTTAACCAATTTAGTTTCTTTAAATGTAGCTGGCTTAACCCTGGCAGGCTTTGCCTTTTCTTTTAATTTAGCAATTGGCTTTTTTGTTTCTTTTTTTTCTGTTTTTGGGACCTTTATCTTAGGTATCGGCTCTTTTTTAACCTTCAGGCTTTCAACTTCCTTGAATAAATCCTCAAACTCGTCTTTAGAAGCAGCTTTGGTTTTTGCAGGCTTAGCCTTCTCTTCTTCCAATTCCATGCTTGGAAATGGAGGCGGCGGAGGCAGTAATTCATCAGTTTTAGCCTTTAATTTAGAGAACAGCATGATTACCTCTTTTTTTCAGTAACCTTTTATTAGGCTTTTAAATACTTTATTGTTTTTAATCGATGATTTCTATGAGCTTTTCCCTTGACTTGAGGCCAGCAGCAATCCTTACCTTCTTTTTCAATAATTTTGAAAGGAATTTTATAATTTCAATGTTGGCTTTGTTGCCTTCTGGCTTTGCCTTGATGTTTACTCTGTAGGCGTTCCTTTCATTGTCAAAAGATTCTATCCTATTTTCCCTTGAGTTTGGCTTTACTATGAGCTTGAATCTTTTGCCTTGAATGCCCATATTATTTTACAAAGTTGCCAACATTTAAACATTCCGAATTATTTTCACTACTTTCAAATAACAATAATAGAAAGGTTTATAAATGGAGTAATTTGTTTGATTTGTATGGATACACAAGAAATAGAAACTCCAAAACCTTTGGATGTTTTGGTAGTAGATGATGAAGTAGAAGTAGGGAAAGTTCTTGCGGAGATAATTAAGGAATATGGAGATAATGCTACTTTCGCTAATGGTGGTCAACGAGGTATAGACTTATTTATTCAAAGGTTGGAAGAGGCAAGAACTAGCAAATCTTCAGATATAAAACCTTATGATTTAGTCTTAACAGACCTGTCAATGCCTCAAATCACTGGTTACGATGTGGTCTCTAGAGTAAAGAAAGAATCTCCAGGAACACCAGTCTATGTTGTAACCGCTAATAAAAAAGATTGGGCTAAAATTTCTTCCCAAAGAGGAGAGTTACAACCTGATGGATTTTTGGATAAGCCATTTGACATAAACGATATTTTTGCCTTTCTTACACAAGTTAGAGCAAATATTAAAGGTCCCAAACATTAACACTACTTGAAACAGTCATAATCCTTAAGTCCTAATACACCCTTTACTTGATTTTAATAAAATGACTCAGCAACAACAACTTGAAATATTGGTAATCGATGACAAACCATGTATTGTTTTATCATTTTATCAAACTCTAAAAGATAAAGGAGTAAGGTTGGATGTTGTACAAACTACAGCAGACGGGCTTGATTTAATGACAAGAAAACGTTATGATTTGTTATTTACAGATTTGATGCAACAGCCATCAGGTATAGAAGTATATAGAACGGCGGTTTCAAAAGGCATCGAAGCTTATATAATGACTGGTGGAGGTGCCTTATTAGAGGAAGCAAGAGCAGTAGCAGGTGAGAGTCTTCTTATGAAGCCTTTCTTAATAAAAGAAGTGATTTATCCTATAATTGAAAAAGCCAGACAAAGAAAACTGGAACCACCTAAACCTTAATTCAATCATAATCTCGCCAAGTATGGCCGCATTTCTCGCATTTTAAGAATTTTGTCTCAGGCTCATCCCCGGCTCTTGTCTGGACAAGCCAGAAATAAGCTGTCCTGTGGCCGCATTTCGGGCATTCAGCGGTTGTCTTCGGCAATGTCTGCAGCTCGCCTTTGTAAATTACCTCGACTTCCTTCTCGACCTTTGGAATAGTCTCTTTTACTGTAGCTCCCTGGACTTGCGTTGTCTTGTATCCGCAGGAGCAAACCAGCATCTTTTTGCTGTCCTCTTTCCTTGGCACAAGTATAGAGCCGCATTTCGGGCAAAACATCTTAAATCTGGAAACGTTTGGAAATCATATATAAACTTAACCTTTTTGACTTTTTGGATATATGAGGGTGCCCCTCAATATCTGATTTAGGTAGCACAAACTGGTTTCCTCTAAATCGCTTGCATTCAGAGGTAGATGAACGCGAGGTAGCTGGCGAGCGAGTCTCTTCGCGAGCCTCGCATGTCGGTGCTCGTGTTCTCGCAAGCAACTCGTTCTCAGGATTGATTTATTTTTAGTAACGTAGATTTGATATTATTGAGCAAAAACACCCTTTAAAACATTCAAGAATTCTACAAACCAAATCTTGATGTAGCCAAGGAAAGGAATCCTCAAGACAGCGTTGCCTACTATCTGCTCCTGGTTTATCATAGTTTCGTCAAGGATGGAGCTTCTTATGGAAACAGGGTTCGTCTTGTAGTTGTCCCCTTTTGTCTGGAAATAGTATATGCTTTCCTCCTGCCATTTCTTCACAACCCTATGGATTATTGGATCTTTCTTGGCGCTCCAGAACACCACTATGTCGCCTATTCCTATGTTTCCAGGAGCCTTGCCCTTGAGCACAATTATGTCGCCTTTGTTGAACCCGCCTTTCATCGGGAATTCATAAAAATTTTCCTTGCTTATGCCATTTGATGCATACCATTTGCCGGAGCTTTCCCACCATTCGCTGAAATCGGCATTGTGCTCCATGCTCTCGCTGACAACAGCGACAACGGGATGTGTAGTTGCAAGCAAGAACCCCAAGCCAGGATAAACAATGTACTTGATCAGGACAAACGCCAATACTATGTTGGCAAGCCAGCTCCAGATGCTGTTGTCTTCCCAGATGAAATGCCATATCTTCTTCCAGTTTCTCCTCCATCCCTTCATTGCCCAAAAGCTCTTGCAAAAGAAATAAAAAGGTTTGCTTTTCATCGAATGAGATGAACATAATAGTGCTTGGCGCAGGAGCCATAGGAAGCATTTTCGGAGCCAAATTATCAAGGCTAAATGACGTGCTGCTGATTGCAAGGAAAGGGCACGCTGACAAGATAAACAGGAACGGGCTAAAGGTTACCGGCATCGAAAGCAAGACCTATAAAATAAAGGCCGCTACCAGAGTAAAAAAAATATATAGAGGCACTTTAATACTCTTGACAACGAAGGTCACTGACAGCCAAAGGGCAATAAACAGCATAAAGGGGATGGTCAGAAAAGACACGACCATCTTGTGCGTGCAGAACGGGCTTTACAGCGAGAATATTGTTAAGAGAATCACAGGAGGCAAATGCCTTGTATTGCGGGCTGTTACAAACTTTGGGGCAGCCTTCTTAAAGCCAGGTGCTGTAAAGTACAACAGCTACAGCTACACTGCAATCGAAAAAAATGAAAGGAGCAAGGAGATTGCGGAAAATTTCAGGAAATGCGGTTTGAACGGCCATATGTCTGAAAATATAAAGCATGACATGTGGAAAAAACTGGCTTTGAACTGCGTCCTTAACCCAATAACCTCTATCCTTAAAATCAAAAACAGGGAAATTGCCGACGAAAGGCTGAATCCGCTAAAGCGGCTTGTTATTGAAGAATGCGCCAAGGTTGCAAGAAAAGACGGGGTAAATATTGACTATAGCGTTGAAAGGCTGAACAGCGCATTCAAAAAATCGGAAAACATCTCCTCAATGCAGCAGGACCTGATTAAAGGAAAAAGGACAGAGATTGATTATTTGAACGGGGCTGTTGCGGAGCTTGGAAAGAAATATGGGGTAAAATGCCCTGTCAATGAGGCATTGGCTGAGATTGTTAAGGGGATGGAGAAAGATTGAAGTTATTTAATGCCCATTACTTTTTCCAATTCATCAACAATATATGAGAATCTATTTGCAGTTCTGCCTTCTTTCATCCATCTTGTTTTAGCCTCTGCTACGCCTTCATTTATTGCCCATTCCAGGCTTTGAGGCGTATAGTCAGCAATTATTATTCTACCACCTGTATCCTTCTTAAGCACCTCTTTTTCAATTCCTTCAACTATTAAATCAGTTGCTCCGCCGCTCCCTCTAATAGCAATATACACTCCACCCTGCTCCAATACATGCATAACCTCGTCTGGAGTTCCAATTACACCACCCGAAGATATTACAACGTCACTTGGTAGTGTGTTGAACCAATCCCTAAAAGTGAAATTAGCTCTTGGATAGTATAGCCTAAAATCCTTACCCACGTAAACTATCAAGTCAAAGTGTTTTATTGGATTTGTCTTCTCATGAGCAACCCTATTGGGAAATGGGGAAATTCCAAGAGTATAAGCTCTACTTAATTGAGCACCTCTTATGGGAAAATATGGCTTGCCATAAACAGCACCATTGCTTAAGATTGCGCCGTTAGCCGCTACTACCCTTCCCACCAAATGGCCAAGTTCTTTATCCTTTTGAGTTGGCTCGTTTATTTTTCCTGATGCGTCAGGCTCCTTTCCCGCAGATCCCATAAAACTTACAATTATCTGATGTCTTGGAAATGGTCTTTCGCTGAAAACACTAACCTCAACATTTTTGATAAATACTTCATCACCTATCTGCAGTGTCGGTATCCTGTAAGTTCCAGGTTTGTAAAAAAGAGGCATTTGATAAGTTTGCATTTTATTAGAATTTACAGTCCTACCTTTAAAAACCTTATTATCCCTATATAGAAAATAATAACTCTTTTAAACAGTATAAAATTAGAGGATTCACTATGAATGTAGCCAAAATCCTTGTTGTCTACTCTGCGCCAAGGAACAAAGAGCAAAAAAAGACCTTTTGGATAGTCAAAAAAACACTAAAGAGGCACAACATAACCTTCAAGCTGGCGAACAGGAACAGGCTTAAAAAGCAACAATTCAAAAACAAAAACCTAATCATAGCAATAGGGGGCGATGGAACCTTTTTGAGGGCAGCCCAATTTGTCAGCGGCCAGCTTATTTTCGGCGTCAATTCCGATGTTAGGGACAAGGAAGGCTTCTTCATGAAATCTGATAAAACAGATTTTGAGGGCAAATTCAAAAGGATAATTAAAAATAAATTCAAAATTAAAAAACTGCCAAGGCTTGAAGCCAATATAAACGGCAAAAGGGCTGACACGCCAGCCTTAAACGAATTCTTTGTGGGCCCAAAGAAATCTTACCATGCTGCAAAATACACAATAAAAATCGGAAATAAGAAAGAAAGGCAGAAGAGCAGCGGCATTTTGATAACAACGCCTTTGGGAAGCTATGCGTGGGCAAAATCATACCATGGAAAAACGCTGCCCTTGAATTCAAAAAACTACCAGTTTGTTGTCAGGGAGCCGTACCAGGGCAAGGTTTTCAGGAACTACAGGCTAAAGCACGGGATTCTTGGCAAAAATAAAAGAATAACCATCAATTCTGAAATGCTTGACGGCATTCTGGTGGCTGACTCCGTAAGCAAAGAGCATAAATTTAAAAACGGCAGCAAGGCAGTCATAAAAATGTCAAATAGGAGCCTGAATGCAATATGGGCATAGCAGCAGCAAAATTCATCTGGATGGACGGAAAATTTGTGAAATGGAATGATGCAAAAATCCATATCCTTACGCATTCTTTGCACTACGGCTCAGCGGTATTTGAGGGCATCCATACGTACAAAACGAAAAAAGGAACCGCAATCTTTCGCCTGAACGAGCATATTGGCAGGTTTTTTCTCTCGGCAAATGCAATCAGCATGAAGCTCAAATTCACAAAACAGCAGCTTAAGGATTCCATTAAAAAGCTTGTCAGGAAAAACAAAGCTGGAAATGCCTACATAAGGCCATTGGCATACTATGGCTATGGCAATATAGGGGTTTTCCCAAAAGATGTGCCCATAAGTGTTGCACTGATAACAGTGCCATTCGAACATTATTATTCAAAAGACTTGAAAGTAATGACATCTAGGTATGTAAGGCACTCGGAAAAGGAGACTGTTTACGGGACAAAGATATCCGGCAATTATGCAAACTCAATACTTGCCATGTATGAGGCGAGAAAAGAAGGGTATGAT
Organism: Candidatus Woesearchaeota archaeon; assembly: GCA_016185805.1. GTDB lineage: Archaea > Nanobdellota > Nanobdellia > Woesearchaeales > GW2011-AR4. The sequence goes on from JACPMW010000036.1 coordinate 20,736, forward strand.
GAGGCATTGATGCTTGATGATGATGGCAATATTGCAGAGGGGCCCGCGGAAAATATTTTCATTGTCAAAAACAATGCTTTGACAACACCAAACAGCAGGAGCGCATTGCCGGGCATAACCAGAAAATCCATAATGCAGCTGGCAAGGGACATGGGGCT
>JACPMW010000003.1 GCA_016185805.1 Candidatus Woesearchaeota archaeon
TTCTGAAATAGCCAAAATCTATTTGCAGATGAATGACAAGAACAGGGCAATAGAGTACTTCAAAAAAAGCATGAGGCAAAACCATGACAATCCTTCACCAGCAAACAACTTGGCTGTTGTTTATATGTCAATAGGCAGGTTTAAACAGGCAAAAGAGCTGTTGGAAATGCAGTTAAAAAAATATCCAGAAAACAGGGCATTAAAGTACAATTATGAAGAGTGTATGAAGAATTTGAAATGACTATCTCCATTTAATCGAGCATCCTATTGCAGGCGTCAATTCCACAGCCACTTTCTGGTTATGGATTAGTGCCTCTATTGCATTCCTCAAGTCTGTGGTCTGCACAGCCGCTGCATCCTTTGGGGAGTTGTCAATCCTGCCGTGATATCTCAAAGTCCTGTGCCCGTCAAAGACAAAGCATTCGGGAGTGCACTGGGCCCCATAGGCATTTGCAACTTTCTGGTCTTCGTCCCTCAAATATGGGAAATTGTGCTTTTGCATCTTGCTGTATTCAACCATCTTGTCAAAGCTGTCTTCAGGATAATTAACTTCATCATTTGAATTGATTCCCACGACTTGCACGCCCTTAATTCCGTACTCATCCTGTATGGCCTTTATCCTCTCAATGCTTCCCTGAACATAAGGGCAGTGGTTGCACATAAATACAAAAACAAGAATTTCAGCTTCTGGTTCTGCATGTTCGTTTCCATGAAAATCACCTTAACGAAATATTAATATTTTGATTTATTAAAATATTGCGGTTATAAGTATAATGCCGGTGAGGAGATTTGAACTCCCGACTTATGCCTTTCAGGATGTTGCCTTATGAGAGCATCACTCTAATTGCCACAACCTTTTGCGAAAAGCTTGACCAAAAGCGTTCCAGTGGGATATTCAGGTGAAATCCCACGACATCTGTAGTCCTCTTGCAAAAGGCTACCAGGCTGAGTTACACCGGCTTGATTCCGAGAATAAGATAATGTTTTATAAAAGTTGCTAATCAAATAAACTTCCTTATCTTGTCAGCATATTCTTTCAGTTCATCATTTTCATACTTGAGATGGCTCCACTTGATTCTTAGCCTGTCTTTATGGAATCTGGGGATTACATGGATATGGGAATGGTTCACAACCTGGCCTGCCTCCTTGCCGTTGTTCATTACAATGTTAAACGCTGCTCCGAGGCTTAATGACAATGCCTTAGCCACCTTTTTGGCAGCTTTTATAATTGCAGCCAGGTCCTCGTCGCTTATCTCCGCCAGAGTTTCGGAGTGTTTTTTCGGCACGATAAGGCAGTGCCCTTTGTTGGCCGGCATTATGTCAAGAAAGCTAATCACCTTTTCGTCCTCATAGACTTTGGCAGCCGGTATCTTTCCATCAACAATCTTGCAGAATATGCAGTTTTCCATATTTGCCTGTCAACCCATAGTCATATTTATTGCTTTTGATTACTGAGGAGGCTGGCTAACTACATTATTTGCAGGCTGTCTATCGGGCTTTTTGTGCCAATCATTTTGGGAGATGCAATATGAAGATATACCATTGTTGTTTCTGCGCTGCTGTGCCCGAGCAATGACTGGACTTCTGCAACGCTGCTTCCGTTCTCTATAAGGTGGGTTGAAAAGCTGTGCCGCAAAGTGTGCGGATGGGCATGCTTGGATAATTTGGCATGTTTCCGTGCATTTTTTATTACGGATCTTACGGACGCTGTTGTAAGGTGGCCATTAAATCCCCTGAAAATATAAGAATCAGGTGACGTGCATTCTTTTGAAATGTATGAAGCTAGCTCTTCCTTGATGCTCTCTGCTATGACAAACATCCTGTCCTTGTTGCCCTTGCCGTGCCTCACCCACCCATAGCCATTTTTGATGTCAAGATTTTCCGGCTTAAGGTGAACAAGCTCGCTTACCCTTAGCCCGGCAGAATACATCAGCTTTGCCATAAGCTTGTGCTTAGGATTGCTTATTGAATTTATCAGCCTTGCAATTTCTTCTTTGGTTAAAACTATTGGCAGTGATTTAGGGGTTTTTGAGTATCTTATATTGACCATTAACCGCCGGTTTAAGACACTGCCATAAAAAAACTTCAATGCGTTTAAGTTCACATTAATTGTGTTGCCGCATGTGCCTTTCCCAATCATGATGTCAAGGTAGGACTTGACATCGGCTTTCTTGATTTCATTTGGCTCTTTTTTGCACCAATTGAAGAATTTTCTGACGCAATACCTGTAAGTCCTTATTGTTTTGTGGCTTAATCCCCTTCTGAGCCCTTCTTTCCTTATTAATTCCGGAATGTCCATTTTAATCACATTAATCCATGATGCATCTAAGGTTTAAATAATTCACGCGAAGATGTCCAGTGTCCAGTGGTTATTTACGATATTGAAAAGAATTGATATCAGCCAATTTCCCAACTCCGCAATGAATACAGAAAAACAGGTTATGGCCAATCAAATCCAAGGCATTTAAGCCCTATAACCCTAAAATCTAAAGACTTTAGGTTATATACCGTTATAAGCCACCTTATCATCGATAACCTCCTCAAAATTTCTCGATGAAAATTCTAAAAACCATCAAAGCTTTTTAGAACTAAAGATTTTTTCAGGCAAAAAAATCGCATAAAATTATCAACAGTTATGATTATCTTAGAAAATATTAAATAGTTCTAATGTTTTTATTATAATTTATGTGGAGATTAGGCTTATAGCCCTTATAGCTTGCCTTACTCCATTGGTTCTCCATAAGTTCTTTGAATTTATGGTGAACATGAAAATGGAAACAAAAATCATTACAGCTGGAGTGACCCTGGCCGTGGAGACTCTGATGTAGTGAGGCAGCAATAATCTATAAGTTGAAATTCACGGTCAAGGGTTTGGGGGTTCAAATCCCCCTCTCCACTCTTTGTAGAATGTAAATTGTTGATAATTTTCTGTTTTCTTCGAGAAATCAAGGGATAAATCCGAAAATGCTAATTGTTACTGCCTTCGTTTAACGCCATAAAGAAAAACTAAAGACGACAAAATTGAAAACTTTGTCTAACAAGCGTTAAACGGTTCGCTTACGCTCTCCCAAATTTTTGATTACTTTGAACGGGGGGGTTTCTAGAAAACTTTATAATCTTGCTTATAAGCACTATAGGTCAATATGGTAAATTGTGCAAAATGTGGAGAGAAAATAGGATTATTTCAAAAAAAATATGATTATGAGAATAAGCACGGAAATACTATAAAGTATTGCTCAAAATGTAATGAAGAATATAAAAAACAAGAAGCTGAAACGAAACGAAAGAAAATCGAAAAACAAAAATTAGAAGAGCAAAAAGCACAGGAAAAATATTCACAGGAAATTTCTGAGATTTGTAAAAAATATTTAACAACTAAAGATTATGATTTCAGAGGAATAATCTCGGGAATATACAAAAATAAAGAATTATATGGGCTAGTTGAGAAGGAAGATATAGATTTCTTAAAACAACAGTTTATAAAATTGTATCAAAAAACTCAAGAAAGTTCTCCTTCAAGTTCTAAGGAATATGACGAAGTGATGTCTTTAGAGAACACCTATAATAATGCCTTGCAATTTATTCAGGACTTAGAAAAGGTTAAGAAAATATCAGAAAAAAAAGGAATTAAATCAGACTATATCAAAATAATCAAACTCATGGCAGATATTGTGAATGAAGATGAGAAAAAAAGGAGGGAAAAAATTGCAGTTGCTGCGTACCAACGGATTTCTAAAATTACGAGTGATAAAAAACAAATAATTAAGGAATTTCTCAAAATCCTCCAACCGGAAGATGAAATGACTATTGAATTTTTATTTGATAAATTTGGGCTTTCTTACACTCATGAGGAAGTAACGAAACTACTAACAGAATGTATTGAAGACGCAGAAATTGAAGATTTTGAAGAAAATATTGGTACAACACAAAAAAAACAAATAGGGGATTTTGAAAATCTTAGTGGACATCAATTTGAAAATTACCTAAAAGAAATTTTCTCTATTTTTGGCTATCAGGTTATTAGAACAAAACTAAGTGGCGACCAAGGGGCAGATTTAATTATAAAGAAGAACAACGAAAAAACCGTTGTTCAAGCAAAAAAGTATTCTGGTGATGTAACTAATAAAGCCGTCCAAGAAGTTGTTGCATCAAAAGAGCATTATGGTGCAAATAAAGCAATGGTTGTAACTACTGGAAATTTTACTAAAAGTGCCATTGAATTAGCAAGAAGCAATAAGGTTGAGCTTTGGGATAAAAATAAACTTAAGAATGTAGTATCGGAAATTAATAGTTCTTTGGGCACGAAGAAGGGATCACATACTCAAACCATGAGTTTAGACAGGGATTTTTTAGACAAGGATTCATTCCCAATAGTTTGTCCCTTATGCAGTTCAGAAATTGGAGATTCTTTAGATGGTTGCCCTAGAAAAAATGAAGTTCAAGAACTGTGTTGTCTTAAATGTACGGGTAGACTGACAATAAGTCTACCAGAAGAAGCTTATTCTTGTCTAGGTTGCAAGCAAACATTTGACACAGTTAAAGAAAGGATTGAGCACTCAAAGTCATGCAAAAAACTGAAAGAAAGAGAGTTTAAATGCAAGTCCTGCCAAAAAGAATTTACTTTGGATGACTCGGAGTTTACTGAACTAAAAATAAAAGGAAAAATAAATATTGAATGCCCAAAATGTAAAAAAGACAACTCTGTAGGTATTAAGTAAATATGAAACTTATTAAACATGGACGAAAATCAAGAAAAAGCAAATAAAATTTTATGGGAATACCTACATCAAAATAAAAAACCTATCAAATTAGATAGTAATGCAATGAAAATATTGGATATTGCTGAGAGTAATCATGAATATTATGAGTATATTCCTGATAAACTTTTTAGTTTATTACTTGAAAAAGATATAAAAATTGAAAAATTAGATTCGGAATTTAAACACTTATTCGAAAAAGAGCGAAAGTCAAATTATATTTCTGGATGGAAATCTATCTTAATTCAAAAAGAAGTACATGCTAAGTTTCTAATAGCTCAATTTATCCATGAATACGCGCATCATAAATTTAAGATTGGTGAATGGAATAAAGATAATTATAAGCATCCTAAAACTCCTGGTGAGAGTAAAGAAGAGGATACTTGTAACATATTGAGTTGTGAATACGCTGAAATGAATGGATTTGGTAAGGAATATTCTAAATTGATAGGACTTTAGAGATAACTTATTTTTCTTAATGTAATGCTTCGCTCATTTGATAAAATGGAACTCCCCCAGTCCTGCGGACATATACTCTGCTTACGCAGAAATCTATTATAACTAAAGTAATCAAAAACTACGGCAGTAACGCATTTTCGGTGGCTTAAAAACACCGCTCGGCATCAAAGCCTCGCTACGTATAACAAGAATTAAAATCAATTGAGAAAAATCCCCCTATTGCCCACACTACTTAATACTTCTTAAGATATTTAATAGAATTTCTCCAACCTTAACATAATCAATCATTCCACTTCTTGACATCTTTACACCGTGTACTGCTTTATTTCGAACTTTAGAGAGATAATCACTCATAGCTCTAATACTAATTAGTTTTTCACCATCCACCTTTTTCTTTTTCAATAATCTCTGTAATTCATTCTCAATCAAGAATGATAATTTAATTATGGAGTAATTGTAATCTTTAAAATTCAATTGATTATCTAATTCTTTCTTTATCTTTTCTTCATTAATTTTAAGTTTTTTTACTTTTGATTTATATTTAGATAATTGGTTCTTTAGTTCTTCTATTTCTTTTCTCCTTCTTTTCATTGCCCTACCATATAAAGAGAATTGCATGGCAAGAATTAATCCTAACATAACGGGGATAATTATCTCAAAAATTGACGTTGCTGGCATTACAAACTCAATCTTTTTATCAAAAAGAAAAACAAAAATTAAAATGGAGTAAATTATTATAGTTATAGGTAGTACTATGATTAAAAATTCTTTCTTTTTCATTATAAATCTTGGGAAGGAAATCATTGTTCTCCTCCCCCTTCAAATTGTTCCATTTTTTTGCCTGCTTCAATCCCTCCTAATCCAATAATTGTTGAATAGATTATGAAATAAAACATTTCTGGTAAGGTTTCATGCATTACAAGAGCGACAGCTTGAAGTATAACGAAACAGACAACGGTGATTCCAATAATCCATGCTGAGGCTGATGAACTTATGTATGGTGCCATTTATAAACTAAATATTTAATGTTCTATATAAATATGTTGGATGTGGGCTTATGTAGGGGATTTTTCTCAACTCTGCGGACGCAGGTTTCCAGAACTTTGTAACTGGAAACGATTTTAACAAGGGTTATACGCAATTTTTGCGAACGCCTAAACGAGATAGGGCTTTGGCATTAGCGATTAAGAATATAGAAGTCAGTGAACTCTCTCTTCTAATAAACGTTGAGATATTTCTCCTGGTGCTTGGTAATAAAGAGTCACTTGAGTACTCACAAAAACGTCTGTCCTCTTTATGCGAACACCATTATCAAATTCTGTTGTGGTATCCTTAACTGGAATAGGGAAACCTTGACTGGGAGTTGGTTGTCGTTTTGTGTATCCTGTGATTCTACAACCAATTGGGTAAATAGTATAATCACCTTCTCCACCATGTATAAACAATTTCGCTTTGTCTGGCACTATACCAGTTAGTTCTATACCTTCTATAAGCTCTGTAATCTCCTTGAACTCACGCATAGATTGTCCTACATCAACTACCCTCCTTACAAAAGGGACGCTTTCAGTTACTCTAATGGTATTCATTTGTTGTTCAAGATATAGAACAAAGAAGTGTTTATAAAATTATGCCAAAGCCCTAGAATATTGTCTTGATGTATCGCTTCGCTCTTTTGATAGACGGCGTTCGCAAAAACTTTGCTTTGCAACCCCATTGCATTCTCCTTTCAGTCGGGGCGTATAACAGGAATTAAATGCAATTAAATTTAAGTTTCCAATGATAGGGGAATTCTCTCTGATTTGTAAATAGCTAACAAAAATGGAAAGAGTTATTAATAAAGAAATTAATATTAAGGAATTAATGAATAAAATTAAAAACAATTTAATGTATTTAGGCTTTGCTTTTTTTGTTAGTTATGCTGCTGCATCCCCACAATTGGTGTATCCGGGTGGTGAAATCATAAGCAATTTTTATTTTGTTTTTGTTATAATATTTATTTTTTCTTTTTTAGCTATAAGATTTATTATTTTAAATAAAGACCTACCAATAGGACAAAATAAAATCTTAAAAATTACTTCTGCCACATCTTTTGTTTTTACATTATTTTTTATTTATCTCACTTATACTGAAAATACAAGCATACACATCCTAATAGGAACAAAAAATTTAGGCAACATAAATGGATTTTACATATTAGCAACATTCATTTTAATTATAATGATTCATATTATCTTAAATTTACAAAAACACATCAAATTATCCAAAATTTTACCGTGTCTATACCCTTACTTCAAAATGTTTGGTTTGTCTATCATATTACTATTTATTAATATAATAGTATACACAATACTATCGTTTAGTATTTATTGTTGTTAATACTCCTAGATTAACTATCTAAAATATCACAAGAATTTTATAAACAGCAAAATTTATAAACTAGCACCCCCATAATCCAATATTATGAAAACAGTAACCATATCAGAATTAGAATACAAAACCCTGAAAAAGAAAGCTGAGTTGGATGAAGACTTATTAATGAAACTAATAAGGGGTCTGGAAGATATAAAAGCAGGAAGAATAAAGCCTTGGAAAAGCAAGTTTACCGATTAAGTTTTTTTCTTATTTCTTCCTTGTAATAAGGCATTAAGAGCTTTATTTTGTCAATTGCTTTCTGCTGGTCTTTTTTGCCGCTTATTGCAACAACAAACACAACTACATATTCATCATAAATCAAATAATAAAAGCGGTAATTTCTTACTTTCTTCTCCCTCAAAAATTTATAGCCTAGTGGCTTGCCAACATGAGGATTTGATTCTAACTGCTTAATTTCATTGTCAATCATTCTTTGAATAGAAGTGTCTAACTTTTCAAAATCTTTATCAAATTCCTCAGTTGTAAATATCCTAAACATAAAAACAATAACAACCAATGCCTATTTAAACATTTGTTTTGAATTATATAATTGACTAAGAGAGAATTCCCTAAACTATAGTCTCGCTACGCTCGAATTTATTGGGAAACTTAAATTTAACTTTGCGGAACGCAACTTTTGAGAACTTCGTAGCTCAAAAGGCATTTAACAAGGGTTAAACTCAATAATTTTTAGTGGCTAAACATAGATAGGGGGACATTTCTAACGACTAAAAAGAACTGTGGGTTTGAAATGAAAGTGAAAAACATCTGATTGAAAACTAGAAAAATATTTAAAGTTGTTAAATCTAATAATAGCGAGATTATGAAAAAAGAGGCATTAATCACTTTAATAATATTTTTTGCTATTTTCATTTCTGGCTGCGGCTCTGGGCCGGGTGCCTTGCCTGCAGCACTGTCAGGGAAGGATTATTCTTATGATATACCTGCTCCATCTGGAGGCAAAGGGCCATTCAGTTGTGTTGCAACGCCTGATTCAGTGATTCCAACAGGCCTTAGTTTCAATGGATGCACTTTAACTGGAACTGCTCCAACACTTTTAGGAGTATCTGAGAAAGTATTTTCCTTTAAGTTCTCTATTACGGGTGCTGATGGAAAGTCCTATGGGCCTTTTGATGCTACACTGCCGGTTAGTGTAGGCCCTCCTGAATTTTTACCACCAGAATTGCCAGAAGCTGGTGTTGGCCAGGCGTATTCATTCAGTTTCTGCGATAATCCTACCGCATTAGATTGTGTAAGCAGTTCTTCAATTTCAGGCGGCGCTGGCGCTCCTTATACTTTCTCTGCTACTGGCCTGCCGCTGGGGATTTTCCTCAGCCCTAATGGGGAGTTAAGCGGAAAGATACCAGAAGAGGCGCAAGAAGGAGACAAAACATTCAATGTATGTGTGATAGACTCGGCACGTGTTGAAGACTGCAAGGATGTTAAGCTTAACATGAAGAAAAATGTTGCACTGGGATACAAATTAAGCCTGAAATCAAGATTAGACTATAGTGGCGAAGTGGTTAACTTTAATTTTTGCGGCGGGTCTGCTAGGGAAAAGGGATCACTAACGTGGGAAATCGATAATGTTGTAACACTTACACAGCCATATGCAGGAGGCTATTTCACTTCAGATGAATATGATGCAAAGGTAGATGAGTACGGCTACACCAGTGCAGATAATTTTAGGCATTTGCAAGTGCCTGTGAAAGCATCTGGCAGCGCTTCAACTTCACATGATTTCTGCGGTCGCAGCCAAATTGAATGCAAGGCAGATTCTTTCAGCGCTAGTTATGACCTTAAAATCCCAATAGAACTTAAATTAGACGAGTCGGGGCTTAGTGTATATATTGACTATGCGTATATCAAAGATAATCCTGATCTTGAAGCAGGAGATATATCCAAACTGAATTGCGATAGTCCAGGTGCTTCAGAGTACATCCTTAAAAAAATGGCAATAGGATCACCTTTTGTCCGCGAGGGCGGTTATAGAAAGGCAGTTTTCGATACCAATGGTGGCACACTGACAGGGCAATACGAAGATAACAACCCTTACACTTATGCTTTTGGCGCAGCTCCAGGAAGAACATCAAGGCAACTGGCATGGTCGCTAACCGTGGAGCGGGTTAAGTAAGCACTGGCAGATTTTTAATTCTCAACATAATGTTTATATAAACACCTTTTTTCTCTTTCTATATTTACAACAGAAGCTCGCCAGGAATTGAAAAAGCAGGGATAGCAAATGGACAAACACCCGCCCCCTACAACTAACTAACGACTAAATTACGAAATGTTCCCCTTGATACTTGTTCTTTATTGCTCACCTTGTTCGCCTGATTGAACACGAGCCACTAAAAATTACTTTGCGGACGCAATTTTCCCACACTTGCGTATGGGAAAAGGATTTAACAGGAATTAAAATCAATTTTCTACTTATTGCTTCGGAGGCTCAATACCGAGCTGTTTCCACAAGCTTAAATTGTCCTCAATGCCCCAGCGCTCGATTATTTTGTTGTTTTTAATGCGTATGATGTCCATCACTGACATGGAAATCTTTTTCCCCGTTGGACTAATTCCCATAAATTCCCCTTTCTGCGTGCCGCTAAACACGAATCTGGTTGCGACCTTGTCATTTTCGGCAATCATGTCCTCGATTTTTATCCTGGCATCCGGGAATGTTTTTCGTAATTCTTTAAAAGAATTCCTTATTTCATCAATTCCTGCCTCTTTTCCGTAAAAGCTGCGGTCGACAAAGTTTTCATCAAAAATTTCATCTATAGCGGACAAATTGCCCTTGTTAAATACCTCCTCATAAAAGCGATGCATCAGTTCCTTATTCTTTTCCATTTTAAACCTCGAAATATTTTATATCTAAATTTTCAACATCAATAATGGCACAATTCACTTTGTCTTCGGGATAGCTGCTTCCAACATTGATGCATATCGTATTTCCAATCTTGTCTTTCCATGAGCCGCTCATCTGCGGGCTTTCATGTATGTGCCCGTGCAGCGTTAAAAATGGCTGCTCTTTCTCTATGAAATTTTCACTGACTTGCTTCCGACATGGTTGTTTTTTAATGTTATATCCAGATTCGTGTTATAAGGTGGTGCATGAATCACATAAATTGTCTTTTTTGGATTGCTTAATTTTTTCAGATTATTCAAATCCTCCTCAATTGTTCCGCTCTCTTTTTCAGCGCTTCTTATCTCTTCACTAAACAATTGCAGCGGCCCTTTATCATTTTCAAAATCGGGCTTTTCCCAGTCTTTCAGCCTGAATGGGGTTGGATTGACAAAACTATATCCTGCAATGTTGATATTTTTATTGAATTTCATTGATTTATTATGTATTGATTTCAAGATTCTTGAATCCTCCAGCACATTGAGGTTTGCCTTGAAATCATCATTGCCCATTATTGCATAGATTTCAGTGTTTTTATTCTTTTCCTTGAACTTCTTGAACAATGGTAGCATGATGTTTTCAATGAACTTTTTTTGGATTTTGACTCTTTCTTCAACAGAATTTCCTCCTTTCGGGCATAAGTCACCGCCAATGACAACAGCGCTGCATTTTTCATCCTCAGCTTTCTTCAACAATCTTCTGTAGAATTCCTCGTTTCCATGAAGGTCTGCTGAGTAGATTAGCTTGAACATTTTTAAAATTTAATAAACTTTTTAAAATCAGATTTTAATTGCTTACTGTTTTTGAAGACAATTCCTGCCATGCCGACTGATTTAGCTACATCAACAAAGTCTTTTACATCATCAATAAAAATGCATTCTTTTGGCTTGACTTTAAGTTTTTTTGCAGCAAGAAAGAAGATTTTTTTATTGTTCTTAGTCAGACCTACTTTATGCGATAAAATTACTGCATCAAAAAGATTGTAGGTGCCTCTTTTTTTGTTAATTTTTTCATGATATGCTATCGAGTTAGATACGATTCCTATTTTATATTTCTTTTTTAATTTTTGAGCTATAGCAAGAACATCATGCTTTACCTTCGTCAAATTCTCATAACCCAGTCTCCATAGATTTTTGGGGATTTTTTTAATATCTTTTTTATTTAATTTTGCTATTCTCTTCCAAAAAACTTTTTCAGAGATTAAGTTTTTGCACAAAGGAATTGCTTCTATATTTATTTCACGCCAAAATTTCTTCTTATTTTTGGGCCTGAATATTTTATTCAATCTTTCAAACCAAAGCCTCTGGTCAACAATAACACCGCCGCTGTCAAATAGAATTGCTTTTATCATTTTTAATAAAAAAATGGACCGGCCGAGACTTGCAATGCGAAGCGCTGCCCGCTTTCCGCAATTTGAACTCGGAGCCTCACCCATGCCATGGGCGCATTATGCCAGGTTTAACTACCGGCCCATTAATTTGCAAGAAATCATGATGGTTTAAAAGATTTTCTTAAAAAACATCAAAACAGCTTAAGATTAAAAAATTTCAATCCCGAGAGCGACTTCTGAAAGTATTGGAGTTTGAAGTGAACCGCTTTTGATTTCATTATTAAATAAATAGGCGAGGCCCGACATGCGAGTGAGCTTCGTTTCACTCGCTCATATTCCACTCGATTTGGCAATAGGGGCAGTGGCATAAGCGAGCGAAAGGCGAGCTTTCGCATCTCACTCGAGCACAAATTATTGTGAGTGAAGAACAGATTGAAGAATGAGATTTAACAAAAAAATCTTAATTCTTTGCAGCGAGCTTTACATCCCCCTCATGTATCGTCTTTCTTCCTGCGTGCTTTGATATATCTGCCGCTTTCTTGGAGATCTTTAATGCAATGTCTGTCAATACTTCGGCAAAAGCATCAACTCCATCCTGTGAAACTCTTTTAGCCCCTGCCTTGACAAGGATTCTTGCGACAGATGCCTTGGGTATTGTAGAAGTTTTTCTTCCCATCGAAAATCACGATTTTCGGGGTTTCGGAAATCTTTGATTTCCGCAACCATAAATCCCCATTAATTAAGATATAAGGGAGAAAATTCAAGAAGAACCCCTTAGTCTTTGTGTATCCCTGAAACCTAACATAAGTTATTTAAATAACTTTCGATTTTAGGAATTTTCATGGATGAGCTTCTCAAAACCGCTATAAAGAAGTATGCCCTGCAGAATGCTGTAAGATACAAGGGCAAGGCCAATCCTGGCGCGGTCATAGGCAAGGTACTGGCTGAGAACCCTAGATTGAGGGAAAATGCAAAGGAGATAAGCAGTGAAGCCTTAAAGGTGGTGAAAGAAATCAACAAGCTGCCTTTGGAGAAGCAGGAGAAAAAGCTTCAGGAATTGGCTCCAGAACTGCTGGAAAAGAAGGAAAAGGCAGAAAAAGACATCTTTGAGTTCCTTAACATAAGGGAAGGGCAAAAAGTCATAACAGCATTTCCACCAGAGCCGAGCAAATATCCCCACATTGGGCATGCAAAAGCAATTATTGTTAACTATGAGCTTGCAAAGCGCCATAACGGCACATTCTATCTTAGATTTGAAGACACAAACCCGGAGCTGGCTGATGATGAATTCTATAGGATTCATCTTGACAACTACAAATGGCTGGGGATAGTTCCGGATAAGATTGACTATGCATCGGACTTCATGGAAGAGTTCTACAGATACGCTGAGAAGATTATCAATGAAAACCACGCTTATGTGTGCAGCTGCAAGCAGGAAACTATCAAGGAAAACAGGAAAAATGGCACAGAATGCGAGCACAGGTACAGGCAGCCTGATAAAAATCTTGAGCTTTGGCAGCAGATGCCCAAGGCAAAAGCCGGAAAATATGTATTGAGGCTGAAGGGCCATATGCAAAGCCCCAACTCCACATTAAGGGACCCTGTCATCTTCAGGGTTGTTGATGAAAGCCACCCCAGAAAAAAGAAAAAGTACAGGCTCTGGCCAAATTATGACTTTGAAAGCGCGATAATGGATGGGATTGAGGGCATAACTCACAGATTGAGAAGCAAGGAATTCGAGCTTAGAAATGAGCTGCAGAGGCTCATACAAACGATGGCTGGATTTCCTGAAACCAATATTTACGAGTTTGCAAGGTTCAATCTTGAAGGCGTTGAAAGCTCTGGAAGGGTTATAAGGGAAAAAATGCAAAAAAAACAATTAATTGGGTGGGATGACCCATCATTGACGACAATAGTTGCGCTAAGAAGAAGGGGTTTTTTACCACAGGCAATAAAGGAATTCGTGCTTTCAACAGGATTGACAAAAACAGAGTCTGTATTGACTTGGGATGACTTGATAGTACACAATAGAAGGTTATTGGATGCAAAATGCAACAGGTATTTTTTTGTTGAAAATCCAAAGGAAATAAAGATAGAAAATGCGCCTGAACAATCTTGTGAATTGAAATTGCATCCTGAGTTCAAAGACAGGGGGGCAAGAAAATTCAAGACAAAAGACAGGTTCTATGTAGCTGAAAAGGATTTAAAGGAATTCAAGGAAGGCAAATTAATTAGATTGATGGACTGCCTGAATTTTGCCAGGAAAAAAGGCAAGTTTGTTTTTGACTCTTTAGAATACGACAAATACAAAAAGCATGGCGACAAGATAATACATTGGCTGCCTGTGCAGAAAGGTTTAGTTAAAGTAGAAGTTTTGATGCCAGACAAGAAGACTGCAAAAGGATTGGCTGAGCCATTAGTGAAAAACTTGAAAGTTGGTGATATTGTCCAGTTCACAAGGTTTGGTTTTTGCAAACTGGACAGCAAAAAAGTTGATAAGCTGGTGTTTTGGTACACGCATGGTTAATCAAAAAATTTGTCCAAAGTGCAAAAGCAAAAATATTGAAGCAGATTTTTCAGCCCATTCTTTCGCTCAAGGCTCAGTTTTCAACAAATATAAGTGCAATAAATGCGGCTATTCAGGAATGTTTTTTCCTGAAGTTAAAGAATAATAATGCGCCGCGGCTGGGAGTCTCACCCAGAAAAGGCGTCCTTTTATAGGATTTGAACCCAGATGCTGTTTCCAGCAGAAGGGTCTGAACCTTCCGCCCCACCAAGTTGGGCGACCGCGGCATGAAAAGATTTATATATATGTTTCCCAATACTATGATTGAAGGGTCTGAAGCTTCTGTTCCGCCAGATTGGGCGGCTTTTTATTTTTAATGTGAATATTTTATTCTTTATAAATCTCACATGAGAATGTCCAGTGTCCATTGCTACTCTAAAATATATGTTAGAGAATAAAAAATCAGAAAGTATTTAAGCATAATAAAAAAAATTAGGATATGACAAAATCCGTTATTGTAAAATCCCAAGTGAAAGATTTGGCAAAACTTGATGGAAAGGAATTGAGCGTTGCAGAAGAGTTCTACAAGGCATTGGAGGAAAAAGTCAGGAAAGACATTGAAAATGCGTGCAAGAGGGCAAAGCAGAATTCCAGAAACACAATAATGGCAAGGGACTTATGACCTGTAATACCTGTGCAAATCAACCTTCTCGTTTATTTTTTTCTCCAATGCATTAAGCCTGTGCTGCCTTTTTGCCTTTTCCATGTGCAAATGCCTAGCTTGGTTCTTGACGCTTTCCAACGAGCTTGTCAGCTGCGCCATTCTTTCATTGTTCTCGCTGATTATGCTTAATTTCTCCTCTTTTTCATTGCTTAATTCCTTCTCAAGCGCTGCAATCTGGCTCTCCAGTTCTTCCGTTTCGCTGTCAGCGGGCTTGAAGAATTTCGCATATTTCCTTTCCCAATCAGTCAAATTTTCAATTTTTTCCTTCAGCCTGTCTATGTCATTGTAGCTAAGGCTCATTCGGATGATGGCTTTTCTCATCTTATGTAGATGCTCGCCAACATCCTCCTTTGATTTTTTTCTTCCTGCGTATACATTGCTGACAAGAAAGAGGTGCCTTGCAAAATGCCTTAAAGATTGTGTGTTTTGGGTTTGAAGCATTTTTCTGTTAATAGTCTTGCTATGTTTTTCTATAAGCAAGCGAAATGTTTTATTTTATTGTTTTCCATTCCTCTTGGCGCATTACTTAATAAATTAAAAAAATCTCAAAAATTAAAAATCACTTTTTGAACATTCCAAACAAGCCTTTTTTCTTCGGCTCTTCCTCCCCCAAGTCCAGCTCTGGAAAATCCAAGTCAGTTGGCTGCATAGGGGGCATTCCCATTTCTGGCGGTGTTGCTTGGATTGGGGGAGTTAATTGCATTGGAGAAGCTTGTGGCTGCGGCGCAAACATTGGCCTTTGCTCCGGCTTTGGCTGCCATTCTGGCTGCCTGAACAACGGCCTTGGCTCAGGCCTTCTCATCTCTTCTTTGGCAGGAGCTATCATCTTTTCCTTTACCATGTCAACAATTGCAACCATTCCCTCTGCAATGGTCTTGTTCTGGTCGATTATTTTGTCCAGCTTGGATACTATCATCTCATGCTTTTTTGCGCTTGCCTCGTAGCTCTGCTCCTCCAGCTTCATCTGCTGGGCTGCTGCCCCGAACACCTCAAGCATGTCTGTTATTGTTGTGTTGAGCTTCTGCACCGCATCATACAATTCTTTTGAGGAAATATCCTTCCTCCCCTTCATAGCGTCCAATCCTTTCCTAATGTCAGAAATATCCTTGTACAGTTCCTCTTCCATTTCCACCAGCCTCTTTTTTACGAATAAACTAATCTATTTTTTAAACAGCTTATTTCAAATAGAAAAATAGAAGTATATAAAGATTTTGATTTGAAAAATTTATTTCTCCTTGAAATCTTCCATTACATCATTCAGGTTTATTGTTTGGAATTTTGGTAACATTTTATTTAATAAATTCAGGATCGCCTAAAATAGCTGTCAAGCCTCTCCCATCATCAACATAATCAAGTTGTGGAAATGTCATGAAAACAGCGTTGTCAATTTTATATCCATCTGGCTGAACTGTACTATCTAATTTTATACGGGCTGGGTGACAAAGATCTACAGGTTTCCAGCTGGCAGCGCCGCGAACACTAAAGGGAATACATACTCCAAGAGGATCCCTATAAAGTATCTCTTCTCTCGGAAAGCCATTTGGTGCTTCTCCAGCTGTTTTTTCCAAAGACTGTCTTACTGTCGTTATTTTTCCTGTCATTTTTTAACCTTCATTCATATTTTGTAGTTTTTATCTCTTGCTTTTAGATTCAAAAGCCAGAAAAAATCGGCCTTTTAGGGATAATGATTAGTGAAAAGATAAACGATTTCGAGATTCTGATTTTGTTTAGTATCATTTTATGACATAAAGATTTTTAGCTTTTTCTTTAAGCCTGTATAGTATGTTATACAAGCGGCTTTTTGAGGTAACATGAAATTTTGGAACTTCATTTATTTTAGGTCCTTCATATAAAAGTGCAGACAATGGTTTGTCTCCCTTTTCTATCAGCTTTGCATACAATGTATTGCCTTCACTAGGAGCAGGCAGTCCTACTCTTGAAAAGTTATAGCCAAATCTTGTTTCTGTTACAGCCTCAGTTGGTATATTTATAAAACCTATAAATCTTAAATCTCTAGAAACTTCTGTTTCAAGCCTACCAGGAAGATGTCCGTTACCATGTCCATTATGCACTAGTACTAAAACTTTCTCATTTGTATATCCTTGGCCTGTTTGCTGACCAGTTGCATAGCCTGTTGTAGCAGTCATTTTTTGTCACCTTCAATCATTTTATAGAATTTTATAAAAATCAAAGGTGGGCTTTACAGCACCACGATAATCAGCACTAGCATAATCAGAGAAATTATTGAACTTATTTTATTGCCTTGCGCCATTCTTAATGCTATAAAATCAAGGATGTATATTTAAATCTTTTGGTTATAAATTCTGTTATCACTATATAAAGGTAAAAAATAGAAAGGTTTAAAAATTAGAAAAGTTACTGATGTACTATGAGTTTTATGCAATCTAGGATTTATAATGGATTGTCTGCCGTAGTTGACAGGCTATTCCCAAAGACTCAAACTTATCAGTATGGCGACTGCGTGAGGATTGTAAGAAGAAAGCCTCTTATGGACCCTTATGACTTTTCAGGGTTTGAGCATGAAAGGACAATTTTGAGAAAACTTGAAGATGTTAAAGGGGTGCCTAAACTTTTTTTAGGCGGGGCATCATACGGCTTTGAATACACTTCTAGCAAGCCGTTAGCTAAAGCGGAGATTTTATCACAATCATATTTCGAAGATTTGAGAGGGCTTGTGGCTACCATCCATGGCAAAGGCATTGCCAAGCTAAACTATGACAATCCAAAATCGGTGCTTATAGATGCCAATGGAAATCCTGTCGTAACTGATTTCTCAAAAGCAGTTACATATGAAAATGGAGGAATTGCAGCCTATCCAAAAATGTGGCCTATATTCCTTCAGCATTTTGAAGGTCTTGTTGATAGGAAAGCAAGACCGCCAAATACATTGCGGCAAGACTTACAACTTTCCAAAAGGATAAGAGCCTATTCAAAAAGAGTAATCAAAAACAGAAAACAAAAGAGATTTGAACAAGCCAAGAAATTGGATAGGGGATTTATCTTATCAGAAGAAATGGCGCATCAACAAAGGGAACTAACAGATGACGAAGTACAAGATTTGGGTTATTTCTTGGAATCTCAAAGAGCGTTTCAGCGTTAATTCAAAACTCCCTCAAAAACTTCACAAGTTCGTTAGCCTTGTCAAAGTCCATGAATTCTTTCTTTGTCATTGAGGGCATGTTTTTCGGCTTTTTCTTGTGGAATATGACAAGATTATCAGCCTCAAGCAGTTTTGAAAGCGACTGCATCTGCGGGTTTACCTTGTCGCTCACTTCACAATTATATCGAAAGGGGTCTTCCTTGTTTCCATCGCTTCAAACCCAAGCTCCACATATTTTTTTGAAACCTCTGTCTCAAATTTGCTCCTGAGCTGCATGGAATTCATGAAAACATTGACCTCGTTGAAAACGTCATGGCCGAGCAGGTCGTAAAGCTTCATAGCCCTGTTTATCGTTATCTCGGAGTTCTCATTCTCATATTTTATTATCATCCTGCTCGTAACTCCAATCTTTTTTGACAGTGCATTGAGTGAAAACCCAAGCTCCTCCCTTTTTTCCCTCAGCTTTTTCCCGCTGACAGAGGCTGTCAATCCTGCTTTGCTTCTTTTTATGAAAGGAAACTTGTTATGGATTGAGTTTGTAAAAGTGGCAAGGTTTAGCGTGTATATGCCAAACCTTGAATATACGATGTTGTCCTCAAGCTTGCTGCCTGCCTTTTCCGATATTATCAATGGTGAGGCGCTTATGTAAGAGGCGACTGCAACCATCTCTTCTGTGTATTCCCTGCCTATGGAATTTGCATCCTCGAGAACCTTGACGAGAAGAATCTGCTCGTTTCTCCTTGCAAGAATGTCAAAGCATGTTCTAGTCAGGTTTTTCAGGGTAAACCCCTTTCTTAACAAAAAGATGCTTACCTTGTCAAGCAAAGTCTGTTTCATTAGGAAAAAAGAAGGGATTATTGTTTAAAAATCTTTTTAAAATTTGAAGAAAAATTTAAATTCAAAAATTTATAAATTATATAAAGATTCAATTGGAAAACAAGGTTTTTGGCTTAGGTTTAAAACTAAATATTTTTATATACGCCAGTAAACCAGCTTTCATGCGAATAACGATATCCGGGAAGGCAGGCTCCGGAAAAAGCACCGTTGCAAAGCTGCTGTCCGAAAAGCTCAGGCTCAGGCATTACTCCATAGGCGACCTGATGCGCTCGATGGCCTCTGAAAAAAAGATGACATTGCTGCAGCTGAACAGATTGGCCGAGAAAGACAAATCCATAGACTTCGAGCTTGACAATAAGCTGAAGGAGCTCGGCAAAAAAAAGGACAATTTTATTGTTGACGGCAGGCTTGCCTCTTATTTCATCCCAAATGCAGATGCAAGGGTTTTTCTCAAAACAAACGACAAAATAAGGGCTCAGAGGATAATGAAAGCCGGAAGGCATCAGGAAAAGGGGGATTTGAAAGAGGTTCTAAAGAGTATAAGGGCAAGGGAGGAAAGCGAAAAAAGAAGGTACAAAAAATATTACGGCATTGACTACTCGGATAAAAGCCTGTACAACCTTATGATTGACACCACAAGGCTTACTCCAAGCGAGGTTGTTGAAAAGATAATGAGGTTTGTAAAAGCAAAGCAGAAATCTTTATAAATTACCCGATTGTCCAAAATTTAATTCTATGCCAATTATAAAAAAGCGCGATTTTGTGGAAATGGATTACACTGGCAGGCTCAAGGAAGATGGCGCTGTGTTCGACACTACTGAAGAAAAGGTTGCAAAAGAAAGTGGCGTTTACGACCAGAATATGCACTATCATCCTGCGGTTGTGTGCATAGGCGAGAACAACATTCTCAAGGAGCTTGAAGACCGGCTTATAGGAAAGGAGACCGGCAGGGAATACAGTTTTGAGATGGAAAGCGGCAAGGCATTTGGAAGAAAAGACGCAAAGCTGATACAGATGATTCCATTAAGCAAGTTCAAGCACCAAAAAATCCAGCCGATGCCCGGCTTGCAGCTAAACATTGACGGCGTTTTTGGGATTGTAAAGACAGTCAGCGGAGGAAGGGTTTTGGTTGACTTCAACCATCCGCTTGCAGGCAAGGACATTGTTTACGATGTCAAGATAAAAAGGATTATTGAGGATGATGCCGAAAAGGTCAAGGCATTGCTGCACACGGCCTTTCACATGCACGATGCAGAAGTTGAGGCAAAAGATGGCTCTTTGACCATTAAGGTGAAGGATGAAATCCCAAGTGAAGCCCAGGAGGAGTTCAGGAAAATTGCTGAAAGGGCTATCGGCGCAAAAAGCGTGGCTTTTAAGGCTGCTGAAGAAAAAAATAAATAGCTTTAAATATTATAACCATTCTAGAATGGCAAAACAGGTGATGTCGTGGTAACAACTATTATCGAGCAGGCGATGGAGGCGGCTGCTAATGACAATCCCAAGCTTCTTTCTATAGACAGGAAACAGGTGCATCAAGACAGGGATGTTGCAAGCATAGACGCAGAGCTGGAGCAGCTTTTGTCCAGACAAAGGGCCACTATAAAGGTTGTAGGCTGTGGCGGCGGGGGAAACAACACCATCAACAGGATGAGCGAAGTGGGCATCGTGGGCGTTGAGACAATTGCTGTCAATACAGATGCACAGGATTTGCTGTATACAACAGCCAATAAAAAGATACTCATTGGAAGGGAGCTTACAAAGGGGCTTGGAGCAGGCTCCGAGCCAAGGCTGGGAGAGGAAGCAGCTAGAGAAAATGAATCTGAAATAAAAAAAGCCCTTCAAAACTGTGACATGATTTTTGTCACTTGCGGGCTTGGAGGAGGGACAGGAACTGGCTCTGCTCCTGTTGTAGCTGAAGTAGCAAAAAAACTGGGAGCTTTGACTGTGGGAGTTGTCACAATGCCGTTCGCAATGGAAGGCCATCGAAGGTATGAAAATGCGGTTGTTGGCTTGGAGAAAATGGAGCAGGTTGTTGATACCTTGATAGTCATCCCAAATGACAAGCTGCTTGAATTGGCTCCTGAGCTGCCGTTGCATACAGCTTTCAAGGTCGCAGATGAAATATTGACAAATGCTGTAAAAGGCATTGCAGAGCTAGTCACAAAAGCAGGCCTTGTTAATCTCGACTTTGCTGATATAAGAGCTGTCATGAAAGGAGGAGGGGTTGCCTTGATTGGCGTTGGAGAATCTGATACTGAAAACAGGGCAGTTGAGGCTGTTGAGAAAGCAATAAACAATCCCTTGCTTGATGTTGACATTTCAGGGGCAAATGGCGCCTTGATCAATGTTATTGGCGGGGAAGACATGACTCTGGATGAAGCAAGAAAAGTCGTTGAAACCATAACAGAGAAGCTTGACGAGGACGCAAGAGTGATATGGGGCGCTCAAATCTACAAGGACATGGAAAAGACGATAAGGACAATGCTCATAGTGACTGGAGTAAAATCATCGCAGATATTCGGCTCGGGCAAGAAAACAGCCGAGAAGAAAAAGAAGGAAATCGAGCAGCATTTGGGAATTGAATTTTTGGATTAGATAAATTTTTTAATTATTTTTTAATCTTTGTAAGCAAAATATTAAAAATGGAAGAAGAGAACACATCTTCGTGGAAATATAAAATAAAATCTTTTATCGGTGAATGTTTAAGAGTCCTGAAAGTCACAAAAAAGCCCGATGCATTTGAGTTCAAGACAATAGTCAAGGTAAGCGGACTGGGAATTTTAATTATTGGGTTGATTGGATTTATAGTGCAGATGGTTAAATTGCTGTTTTTCAGGTGAAGGCATCGCAATCTTTATAAAGGGGCACATTTACCCAATACTCCAAATTCTGGTTTCTTTTCGTGGAAAAGGGGCTAGTTCGTGAACTTAAAAATGACAAGGGGAGATGAGACAATGTGTTGCCAACCTTTTAGAAAAAGCTTGGCTAAAACTGTGGGTTTCACTTCGTTCAAGCCCACCGAGGGAAATTTATGACAAGGGAAGATGAGACAATTTGGGCGTTGAGGACAACTGCCAACAGGGAAGATCAAGTTATGGACTTTGTTGCAAGCAATGCCACCAAGAAAAAGCTTGAGGTTTATTCTGTGGTAAGGCCGCACGGCATGCGCGGCTATATCTTCATTGAAGCTGCAACAAAAACAGACGCAGAGCAGGCTGCCTTTAATATCCCTTATGCAAGGGGAATTTTGCCCCAGCCTGTAAAATACTCGGAGATAGAGCACATGCTTGAGCAGGTCAAGCACGAAATGAATATCCAAAAAAACGATATCGTCGAAATAATAAGCGGCCCGTTCAAGAGGGAAAATGCAAAAGTCACGAGAATAGACAAGACCAAAGAGGAGGTTGTTGTTGAATTGCTCGAAGCTGCAGTCCCAATTCCAATAACTGTCAAGATGGATGCTGTAAAGGTTATAAGAAGGGAGACAGAAACAGCTGCAAAAGAAGAGGAAGAGACAGGCGAAGACACATATAAAGGTTTTTAAAGCAAAATTATAACAATTCAATGAAAATAGACATACTTAATTTTAAGTCAAAAAAAACTAAATGGATGGTCTATTCAATAATAGTTATTCTCGTTATTTTTATTATTGGTAAGTTTGCCATGGAAATAATAGCTATTATAAGTGGGATTATTGTATTAATCTTTCTCTTTTTCCTATTCAAGCTTTTTGGTTCTATAGGTAAGTTAGAACCAAAAGAACTAAAATTTCACTCTTTAGAGGAAAAAGCAGCTTACCATAGAAAAATCGGGGAAATGCGTGCGATAAAAGACTACAAAGAGACCGAAAAAAGAAAAAAAGAAACAACCGACGCAATATTTAATTTTCTTGGTGGTTATGAAAAGAAAAAGAGAAAATATTGATTGGGTTAATTTATACTACAAACTATATGTTCTAGTACCACTGGACATCTTCACGCATAATATTTAAACTAATTCTACTCATTTTTTGGGATTTTAATATTTTAAATCACCTTAAGCAATGTTCAACTGCCAAATTATAATTTTTTGGTTTTCAACACAAAAATCAATTATTCAGTCTCAACTAAGATAACTCGGTGATTTAAAATGCATAATCAAAAAATGGAAAATAGAGAATTGTTAAATAAATACAATGTGAAGTTTGATGCCCAAGAATGGACTTTAATAGTTTTAGGTATAAGGAAAACCTTGAATTTGAGCCAAATACAATTAAGCAAGAAACTAGGAATTTGCAGACAATCAATTAGCAGATTTGAGGCAAAACAAAGAGTTCCAAATGATGAGTCTATTAGTAAGATTCTCGCTTTTATAAAAGAAAATAACTTTAATGTTGAAGAATTAATAAAAATTGGAAACAATTATGTTGATGAATATTTAAGCAGAGAAAAATTCAATAAATTAAATTTAGAAAAAAGTGAAGAAAATTTATTAGCAAGCAATATTGGGTTTGAAAGCTACAAGAGATTCTCATTCTATAATATAGCTTTCGTAAGATATTTGGAACAAGACTGTGGAATAAAATGTGGAAGCAAATCTAAGAGCAATATTGGAATCCCTAAATGGTGTTTAGAAAGAAAAGAATTTGCTAGTGCAGTATTGAGAGGCTTGTTTGATACAGACGGATATTTTGCATATTGCGGTGGCTCGTTAGAAATTATGTATGGCAGATTTTCTGATAAGTGTACACAGTTAGTTTATGACATTAAAACAGCATTAAATTTTCTGGAAATTAATCATGTAATCAAACATACTAAAGATGGAAGATATAGGATAAGAATTCTTAATAAGAAAGAAGTATTGAGATTCTTTTCCATTGTTGGAACTTCAAATATAAAACATATTATTAGGTTCTTATTGTGGAGAATATCTAGGTACGAGGCAAAGATCGAGAAAGAAGGATTAATCCCTTTAATGAAAACCTTAAATGAAATGATTAAAATGGACATCAGTAACGTAAAGTTACCATTCCATTGGGGTATAGAAAATTATGATTTTTCACACCATATTAACATCGATAATTACTTGCTTAAAGGATTAGAACTTCGAAACCTATTTAAATGGAACATATTTACTAAAGACCTATCAGCCAAAATCGGCGACGAACAAATAGCTAATTGCTTAGGAATTAATACTAGAAGCGTTAGAAAATACAAAGATGGTACGAGAATACCATCAGCTATGCTTGTTCACAAGTTAATTAATCTAGCTAAGAATAATAATATACAAATACAAATTTCAAACTATAAGCGTGATTAAATTGTCAAAAACTACTGTTGCAGTTTTAGTGGAAGGTGGTAAGGCGACAGCCGCCCCTCCAGTGGGAAGTTCCCTAGGGCCATTAGGAGTGAATATAGGTCAAGTAGTTAGTGAAATAAATAAAAAAACAGCTTCCTTTTCAGGCATGCAAGTACCTATAAAAATAAAAGTGGATTCAGATACAAAAGCATTCGAAATTTTCATTGGAACCCCTCCAACATCTGGTCTTGTGAAAAAAGAGGCTAATCTGGAGAAGGCATCAGGCAAGGCAAAGCATGAAATGGTCGCAGACATTCTAATTGAGCAGATTATCAAAATAGCAAAGATGAAAGAGACTGCCATGCTTGGAAAGACACTCAAGGAAAGGGTGAAGGAAGTTGTTGGCACATGCCAGTCAATGGGAATTCTTGTGGAAGGGAAGCCTGCAAAGGAGACGATGAGGGATATTGAGGCAGGCATGTTTGACGAGGAAATAAGGCTTGAAAAGACAGAGTTGTCTGCTGAGGAGCTTGCAAGGCTTGAAGAGGAGAAAAAGAAATTGGCAGAAGAGCTTGCAAAGAGAAAGGCAGAGTTTGAAAAGATTGCCAAAGAGATAATAGCGCAGATGGTCGGCAAGGCAAGGGGAGAGATAAAGGCAAAGTTAACCCAGGCAGGCATCCCAGATGAAATGATAAAGGAATTATTGCCGGTTGAAGGCGTTGCAGCCGCACCAGGAGCAGCCCCAGCGCCAGGCGCGGCACCAGCCGCAGCCCCTGCAGCTGAAGCAAAGAAAGAATCCCGTTTTTGAGCATGCTCGGAATTTCGCAATGTATTTGCCAGAGTATTCTGCCACTAGTTATAAACTAGTGGAAAATTCCGACATTTTAAAAAAGTATTTATAGTTGGATTTTAAAGAATTAGTTAATGGCATTTCATGAAGGTATATCAAGTTTTTTTGGCTCTGCAAGCAGCGTCTTTAGTTCTGTAAATTTTGGATATGTTGGAATAGGGTTGGTTGTTATAGCGCTTATTGTAATAATATGGATTGCTTCAAGAAGCAGCAATACTCCACCATGGAGAGAAATGTGGCCTTTAAGAAACATGGGAAATTTTGGTGCTGGAGGCCATTTAGTGAGCGGCAGGCAAATGGCCAAGAGGCTGCGGGCAGGGGCAAAAATGTCTTTTGCGCTGGCAGGGCAAGCTGGAATAGCGGTGTCAAAAACTAAGCTTGGAAAGCTTGTCGGCAATACTGTCAAAGACCTGTTCAGGGAAGAGGGATTTGCCATTTCCGAAGAGGCTCGCTTGATGAATGAAGCAGCTGCCTCATGGAATGCTGCAAAGCTCGTGGAAAAACTTACTAATGGGGAAATAAAGGATCATGAATACAGGATAGCTCTTGATGCAAGAATAAAGCAGTATATAATCGAACTGTATTCAATGGCAGAAAATGTCGGGGTGAATGGACTGAGTGAGCAAACAAAAAAGTTTGTTCTAGAGATTGGAGAGCAATTGACGACTGCGCTTGTACAGCTTGCAAACAGCGAGAAATTTGAAGTTCAGATAAGAAGGCAGGCTTTTGACGCAACAAGGAAATGGCTCGATATTTGCGAAACCTCATCCAAAAGGGCTGCTACTGTCGAGGCAAGGGCAAGGCGATGGGAAAAGAGGCTGACAAGGCTTTTTAGGCGACAGATTAGGGCATTGGCAAAAGCGTTGAAACAGAAATTGAAAGATTCAGAGAGGCGAGCCAGCGAATTGGAAGCCACTTTAAGAAAAGGGGCTGGTACAAGATTTAGTATGCGGCAAGCAATTGCCAAATATGAAATGACAAAGTCAAATGTAACGATGCTAACAGGCTTTCTCGAGCAGCTGGGACAGCAAAGCTCAAGAATGGTCCGCACCTTCAATAGGGTAATAACTGATTTAGGACAAGCGCAGCAGCTATTTAGCGCTGCCCACAAGCTTTCAAACCAAATGGAGAAGCTTGAGAGAGAAGTTGACGATGAAGGAGAAAAACTTAAGAAATACGCATCAACCATCCAATTGCGCTTCCCCACAATGCATGACAGGCCAGTAGATGATATTGTTCTTCAATTGACTGCAGATTGTGCTGCAGTATTTGAGTCAATAATCAAGATGTTGAACAAGATTTCCAGCATAGACGGCAATATACTCTTGAGCGAAGTCGGAACAGTGCAAAATGCAGTGGAAGTTTCCTTCAAGGCGGAAGAAGCAACAAGAATAGCAGAGGCTTACTTCCAAAGAATGATAGAATCATATGGCAGCCTGCAGAAGCTGGTCAAAAGCTCTGATCTGGCAGAGCAAATATCAGCAGAATCTCTTCAATACGAAATCAACCTTGATGAAATGGAAGAAAAAATAGCAAGAGGCGAAGAAACTTTAGCGGAAGATGTCAAGGGATTTTTCATAAAAACACGTAATACGTTGCAGGATTCAAAAACTGCGATTGAGAGGCACATTGAGATTCTCGCCACTCTTATTGAATTGACAACAGGCACAAAAAAATTCATACTTGACTCCCTTGAAAGGATAATAACAAACCTCAATCAGGTGAAAATAGCCATGAATCAGGAGTTCCAGCAGGCTGCTGCCGCATTCCAGGAGAAATTTGCACAGGCAAGGAGTGCGCAGACATTAGAAAGGATAGCAGCCTAAATTATCTGATCTGTTCTTTTGAATTCCAAGTTCAAGCCTTTCAATAGCTCCACAATTCTCTGCTTTTCTGTTCCAAGCCCTTTCCAGTCCAATACAACAAAATCAATTTTTTCTATTGTTTTTTCAACTGACTGCACCAATAAATTTTCATCCAGCTTGTCCAAGTGGTATTTCGGGCAGAAATGCGAAAAAGCAATATCTGTCCTTAATGCAACCTTGTTGAAATTGCTGCAGTAATGGGGTCCGCCGATGCCGATGGCAATTTCATAATTTTTATTTTCATTCCTTAACCCTTGGATTATTGCCTTTGCCATCAATTCGCCGTTACCTTTGTCATTCCATTCCTCTTCTGTGCTTCCAATCTCGCAGAAAACAGCTGGCTTTTCGACATAAGGCCCATGATGTGTTGCTTCCATTGTAAGCTCATAGCCGGAGGTTTCGGCAATGTTATTCAGCTCAATAAATAGGTTCTTTAATAAGACTGCAGAGCTTGGGCAAAATTTCCCCTCTTGCCCTCCGAATTCAGCCTTGCCCCAGTTCCCGATTGCATGGACTGCAAATGATTTTGTGTTTTCTTTTGAGCGGTGCTTAGATGCAAAGATAAGAATGTCTGCATTAATTTTTTTATCAATGTTTTCAGAGAAAATCAAGTCATCTTCAATTAAGTATGATTTTATTATTTTATTTGGAATTTCGGAGTATTCAAATATATCATTGTTATCAAATTTTTCCTTAATTTTCACAAAGTCAAATAATTCTATTAAGTTGTTTCTTATGTTGATTCCTGCAAGGTCTTTGGAGGATGAAATTATTGCAATGTCCATAAATGGAAAAAAGAATTGTAATATAAATAAGTTTAGATAAGTATTTAAATAAGTAATAAAATAAGTATAGTCTGAAAGCAGAATCAAAATTCTAAATAGCAAATATTTATAAATAAGTAACTTAATAAGTAAAAAAATAAGTAAAATGGTTGAGTTTAAAAGAAAACTTTACAAGAGAGGCTCAAGCTTTGAAACAACAATCCCTATGCCAATCCTGATGCTTCTTGACAAGAACAAGAAGTACAATGTGGTTTTTGCCTATGATGAGGATTCAAACAGATGGTACATCAAGTTTGAGGAAAGAGGTGATAAAAAAGGGCTGGACAAAAGACTGTAAAATTCAAATTTAAAAATAATCAAACCCGAGAGCGACTTTTGGCTACAAAAGGAGTTGAAAGTGAACCGCTTTTTATGGAGTATTGAATGTATAGGCGAGACCGAGCGTGTGAGTTGAACGCGAGCGTGCGAGCGTTCTCGCACGCATCTCAAACAAGCGAGGGCGAGCACAAATTTGGCCGAAGGCAGATTGAAAATTAAAATTGATAAATTTAAACAAATAAAAAACTTGAAAACGAGGTGGGCTTATGAGCAGGCGCTTTGAAGAGGTAATGGACATACTGGATTACAATGAGCTGATGCGCTTTAAAAACGATTTGGACAGCGGCGCACTGACTATTAAAAGGCTGCTTGAGGAGAGGATAAAGAAAAAGCTGAAAGAGCATGAAAAAATTTGTGCAACGTGCTCGAGCAATCTGAATTTTTACAGGACAAGCAACTACACCTTGGTTTTTGGGCCTGATGACTTCAAGAAAAAGGCAAGCTTCTGCGGCCTTGACTGTTTGGAATACTTTATAATCAAGATGAAGGAGATGAAAAGGCCAAAAGAGGACAATGTGAGCAATGCGGGCAGTTTTCTCTAAAAATGCATTCAAAATCAGCAGCCCAGGTTCTCAAAGAATTAAATGCATCAGCAGACGGCTTGAGCGAGAAAGAAGCGGAGTCAAGACTTAAGCAATACGGCCTGAACGAGATAAAAGAGTCAAAAAAGATTCCGCCTTGGAAGATTTTTCTGGAACAGTTTAAGAGCGTTGTGCTGTGGATTCTGATTGCAGCCACGCTGATTTCAGCTTTTCTGAAGGAATACATAGACACCATAGTCATTCTGGTCATTATCATCCTCATTGCTGTTCTTGGGTTCATCCTTGAGTACAGGGCGGAAAAGGCAATTGAGGCGTTGAAAAAATTGTCATCGTTGAAGGCAACAGTCATAAGAAACAGTCAAAAAAAGGAGATTGATGCAAAGCATCTCGTGCCTGGCGACATAATATCCATAGAAACAGGCAACAAAATCCCTGCAGATGCAAGATTATTGGAAATTTTTAATTTGCAGGCGCAGGAAGCAGCCTTGACAGGCGAATCGCAGCCTGTCAAGAAAAACACGGATGTTTTGCCTGAAAAAACGCAGGTGGCAGACATGAAAAATATGGTATTCTCTGGCACTATTGTCACAAGCGGAAGGGCGAAGGCAATCGTGACCGGAACAGGCATGCATACAGAAATAGGCAAGATAGCCACCATGATAGAGGAAGTAAAGCCCGAGCCGACACCATTGCAGAAAAAGATGGACGGCCTTGGAAAATTCCTTGGAAAAATTGTCATAGCAATTGCAGTTTTGATTTTCGCGGTTGGAATGCTCTTCCGTGAAAAGCCGCTGCTTGACATGCTGATTTTTGCGGTTGCGGTTGCGGTTGCTGCAATTCCCGAGGCATTGCTCGCAATAGTCACAATGTCATTGGCGCTTGGAACTCAAAGAATGCTGAAAAGAAATGCCTTGATAAGAAGGCTCCCCAGCGTTGAAACGCTTGGCTCGACAACCGTGATTTGCACCGACAAGACAGGCACATTGACAATGAACCAGATGACAGTGAGGAAAATCTTTGCGAACGGCAAAATAATTGATGTTTCCGGCTCGGGATATGAGACAAAAGGCCAGTTCTTATATAAAGGAAAGCCCGTCAGGATTGATGAAATCGAGCAGCTTCTTCTCATAGGATCATTAAACAACAATTCCGAGCTGAAAGAAGGCAATGTCATAGGCGACCCCACTGAAGGCTCTTTGATAGTGAGCGCTGAAAAAGCCGGCCTTGGCAAAAAAGATTTGGACGTAGAATATCCGAGAACTGACGAGATAGAGTTCACAAGCGAAAGGAAAATGATGACCACTTTGCATAATCGCCATGGCGAAAAGCTTGCCTTTGTGAAAGGCGCCCCTGAAGTGATCCTGAAATTATGCAGTTACATCCTTATAAATGGCAAGGCCAAAAAACTGACAGAGGACATGAAAAAAGAAATTCTTGAGATAAACAAGGAACTTGCAAATGACGCATTGAGAGTTCTTGGGTTTGCGTACAAGACCATTGTGACTGAAAAAGACCCTGAAAAAAATCTTATTTTTGCAGGTCTGCAGGGAATGATTGACCCGGCAAGGCCCGAAGTCAAAATAGCGGTTGAAAAATGCAATAACGCAGGCATAAAGGTTGTCATGATCACAGGCGACCATGAAATAACTGCAAAAGCTGTTGCAAAAGAGATTGGGCTGGCAGGCAAAGTAGTTACAGGCCAGCAGCTTGATGAAATCAAGAATCTTGAAGACTGGGTTGATGACATTGCAATTTTTGCGAGGGTCAATCCCGAGCACAAGATAAAGATTGTAGATGCATTGAAGAAAAAAGGCCATATTGTTGCAATGACCGGTGATGGGGTTAATGACGCTCCTGCGCTTAAAAAAGCCGACATAGGAATCGCAATGGGCATCACAGGGACTGATGTTGCAAAGGAAGCATCATCAATGATATTGCTCGATGACAATTTCGCATCCATAGTCAATGCAGTCGAGGAAGGCAGGGGAGTCTATGACAATATAAGAAAATACATCGGATTTTTGCTCTCGGGCAATATTGGGGAAGTGCTGATAATTTTTCTTGGCATAATATCAGGATTGCCATTGGTTTTGACAGCAACCCAAATTCTGCTCATCAACCTTGTTACAGACGGATTGCCGGCGCTTGCATTAAGCGCAGACCCATTTGAGCCGAATGCAATGTCAAGGAAGCCAAGAAAGCAAAATGAGTCGCTGTTCAAGGGATTGAATCCATTTCTCATATAT
This sequence comes from Candidatus Woesearchaeota archaeon, assembly GCA_016185805.1. Classification (GTDB taxonomy): domain Archaea; phylum Nanobdellota; class Nanobdellia; order Woesearchaeales; family GW2011-AR4. The sequence goes on from JACPMW010000003.1 coordinate 30,992, forward strand.
TATCCAATTGCGCAGGTTGCAGTCGCGCTTTCAATGTTCACTTACATATTTTTCACAGAAGGCAATTTAGCTAAAGCCCAGACAGCCGCATTTTTGACAATCGGCATGTTTGAATTATACCAGTCAATTGCGTCAAGGTCAACGATGTATCCTGTGCTTAAAGTTGGAGTATTCAAAAATAAATTTTTGATTTTTGCTTTCGTAAGCTCTTTCATCGTCATGGCAGCCTCGATTTTTATTCCGTCATTGGGAAAGTACCTGGACATGCATCCAATCCAATTGCCGATGTTTTTATTTATAGTTGCTGTCTCTAGCCTTGGGGCTGTAATAATAGAGCTGTGCAAGCATTACAAGACAAGGAATGAAGTGATTGAAATAAATAATGCTTAAGGTTTAAATATGGCGCTTTACTTCTAAGGTATATGAATGGCTTCGAGCAGGCGTGCATTGAAATAGCTGAAGAGATTAAAAAATATAATCCAAAAACGCAGCATGAATTGAATCAGCTAAAATTAAGGGTTTTGAATAAATACAAATCGGATGGATTAAAACAAATCCCGAAAAACGCGGACATTTTTTTTGCAGCATCTGAAAGTGAAAGGGAAAAATTCAGGGAGCTGCTTTCTTTAAAGCCAGTCAGGACAATAAGCGGCGTTTCCCCGATTGCGCTGATGTCAGAGCCGTATCCATGCCCCCACACAATGAAAGGCATCGGCCCTTGTACATATTGTCCCGGTGGGCCTGGAAGCCCTTTTGGCAATGTTCCCCAAAGCTATACAGGCAAAGAGCCTTCAACAAGAAGAAGCATAAGGAACAATTATGATCCTTATCTCATTGTATTCAACAGGCTCGAGCATTATGTCGCAATGGGCAAAATTCCTGACAAGGCCGAGCTCATTATACAGGGTGGCACATTCACTTTCTTTCCGAAAGCCTATCAGGAATATTTTGTAAAATACGCCTTGAAAGCGATGAACGACTTCTCAAGATTGTTTTTTGACAGTCATGGGGCATTGGATATTTTGAAGTTTAAGAAATTCTTTGAGCTGCCAAGGCTGGTTTTAGGAGAGGATGAGAGAACGCAAAAAGTGCATAAAAAATTGACTCATATAAAAAATCTTGACTTGGATGATTTAAAAGCTAAGAAAAATATTGAAGAGTTGTTTTTTAATGGGTTTTTTGATTTTGAAAAAAATAAAAATAATGCGCTAGGAAAGCAAGAAAATAATCAGCAAAATGAAACAATTGCGTCAGAACAAAATGGATTGCTAACTAGTATTGAATATGCAAATATTCTGGCAATAAAAAATCTACAAAACAAGCTAAAAACAGAAAACAATTCAAACTTAACATTAAAGCAAATACAAAAAGGGAATGAAACCGCTTTAATCAGATGCGTCGGCCTTACGATAGAGACAAAGAGTGATTTCGGCAAGCTTTACCATGGCAATTTGATGCTGGAATTGGGATGCACGAGGGTTGAGATTGGGATACAGTCAATTTATGACGAAGTGCTTGAAGCAACAAGCAGGGGCAACACAGTTGCTGACAACATTGAATCAATCAGAATTTTGAAGGACTTGGGATTCAAGATAAATGCGCACTACATGCCGGGCTTGCCTTTGACAACAAAGGAGATGGATTTGATTGGATTAAAAACTTTGTTTGAAAATCCGGATTACAAGCCGGATATGCTGAAGCTCTATCCATGCATGGTCATGGAAGGCACGAAGCTTTATGATGACTGGAAAAATGGCAAATTCAATCCATTGACAACAAAAGAAGCTGCTGAGATGATATCAGAAGCAAAGAAATTTGTGCCAAAATGGGTTAGGGTTATGCGAGTACAACGCGATATACCTAGTTATATAACATCAGCAGGTGTTGACCGAACAAACCTAAGGCAGTATGTTGAAAAAATCTGCAGGGAAAAAGGAATTAAATGCAGATGCATAAGGTGCAGGGAAGCTGGATTCCATTCAATGGCAAATTTCAACAATATCCAAACAACAATAACAGAATATGAAGCTTCTGGCGGAAAAGAATTCTTCATAGCTGCAGAGGATTTGAAAAATGATGTTTTATTCGGCTTTTGCAGATTGAGGTTTCCATCGCAATTTTTAAGGCCCGAAATAACCGAAAATTCTGCCTTGATTAGGGAATTGCATGTTTTTTCAGCTGCAGCACAGATTGGCAAAAGATCAGATGACAGCTTCCAGCACAGAGGCATTGGAAAAAATCTTTTGCTGAAAGCAGAGGAAACTGCAAAACAAAATGGAAAAGACAAAATGGTCATAATTTCAGGAATTGGAGCAAGGGAATATTTCAGAAAGCTTGGTTATGTACTTGAAGGGCCGTATATGGTTAAGAGGATTTGAATGGAATCAACCACAGAAAGCGGCAAACAGGTTTTCTTCAAGCCAAAATTCTTTGAAAGATACTCAAAATTAACAAATTGGCAAGAATTCCAGAAAAGCTCTTTGTCTTTCTTAAGGCGCTCAATAAGAGTAAATACCTTAAAAATTTCAGTAAAAGAGCTGAAGGAAAGGCTGGAAAAAAACTGGAATCTTGAGGAAATACAGTGGTGCAAAGAAGGATTTTGGATTGAGCACATAAAAAAGGAAAGAAGGGATATTGGAAACTTGATTGAGCATTCTTTGGGATATTTTTACATACAGGAAGCAGCCTCCATGATTCCACCATTAATCCTTGAGCCAAAGCCTGATGAAATAGTGCTTGACATTGCAGCATCCCCAGGCTCAAAAACAACTCAAATTGCGCAGTACATGCAAAACCAAGGAATTTTGATAGCAAATGACTACACCTATGAAAGGATGAAGCCTCTATCAATCAACCTGCAGAGGTGTGGAGTGGCAAATGCGATAATAACATTGATGGAAGGCCAGTGGTTCAAAAAGTCCGGGATTGAGTTTGACAGGATTCTAGTCGATGCTCCGTGCTCTGGAACAGGCACGATAAGAAAAAGCCTGAAGACAATAGGAATCTGGAATCCCGACATGGTAAGAAGGCTTTCAATAACTCAAAAGCAGCTGATTGAGGCAGGATTTAACTTATTAAAAGAAAACGGCACTTTGGTCTATTCAACATGCTCTCTTGAGCCCGAGGAAAATGAGGAAGTTGTTGACTTTTTAATCAATAAATACGATAATGCAAAGATTGAAGAAATCAAATTAAGCATCAAAAAAAGCCCCGCAATCCTGGAGTTTGAAAATAAGAAATATTCGGATGAGATTAAAAAATGTCTCAGAATCTGGCCGCAGGATAATGACACAGAGGGATTCTTTGTTGCGAAAATTAGACGAAACAGTTAAGTTAGTTTTTATCCAGACTTAATGTGTCATCTTGTATGGATTTATCTTTAGAAACGGCAACAGTTCCAATAGGAAAATTGTCATGGCCAAAAATTTCAAGCTCTTCAATATTTGGCCTTAACTTTTTAATTCCTCTTGAAGGTTCTTCACGAAGGCATTTGCCAATCAGAGAGCTTTGAATGTCCGCACCAGGAACAAAATAAAATCCATCCGGCCTTCTTTGTATTAACCCTATCAAGAAGTTGTTGGTTGATCCATGATTTATCGGGTATATTTCACCTGTGTTTTGCAAAACACAGCTTTCTGATAATCCAAACTGGTCTGGAAGCTTGCTTGTATAATTTACTCTCATAGAAAATCTTGTCTAAGCCTTTCCGCTTGCCCCGTTCCTCAATCCATTCATCTGGAGCTCCTTGATCTTGCTTCTCAGGAATTCAATTGTTTTGGTATTATCCTGATGGTTCAGTATGTTCCCGCACTCCGGGCACCTGTACTCAAGGTCAACAGCCTTCTCAAATCCGACCCTTACGCATGCATTCGGGCACAGGTAAAAGTTGCCTAGGTTTGCTTCCTCTTCCTTGAGCCTGTAGGTATACTTTGACAGCTTTTCCCTGTTTGTCTTGTCAAGCAGTTCCTTTACTTTCCTCTTGTTGAAAGTCCAGTAGCTGATGTACCATCCCTTCTGCCTATCCTTTTTCCTGTAATAGCTCACAAGGTTAAAGTTGTAAAGCCTGTAAAGAATGTTCCTCACATCATGGATGTCCCTGTCAACCTTCTCTGCTATCTTGAAATCAGAAATGTTTTTCTTGTCTTTGAGGTACTCAATTATTTCCAAAGAATCTTCCCCGATTACTTCTTCTACACTTCCTATGCCTTTCCACCCCATTTTCTCCAATATATTGGAGACTGATAAACATGAATTGCAATAGATTAGAAATACTATTGCATATGGAATGAGTACTTGTTATATATAAAGTTTATTATTGTATAATATATATATTTTAAAATAGAGAATATATAGTATAGCCAGTATTTAAAGGTTTCTGTCAAGTTTTTAATATGAGTCCAGATTTCAATGAGTAATGCCAAAAGAAAAGAGCTGCGGTGCTGTAGTGTTTAAAAGATACAAGGACGGCATCAAGTACCTTCTTCTGCATTATGAATCAGGCCACTGGGATTTTCCAAAAGGCAACCAGGAGAAGAATGAAAAGGAGGAGCAGACAGCCTTAAGGGAAATAAAGGAGGAAACGGGCCTGGAGAATGTTGAATTTGTTGATGGCTTTAGGGAAACAGTGACATATTATTATAAAAGAGACAATGAAACCATATTCAAGGAGGTTGCCTTCTTTCTTGCACAGTCAGCAACTGATGAAGTGACAATCTCAAAAGAGCATATCGGTTATGCATGGCTCAATTACGGGCATGCTTTGAAAAAGCTGACTTTCAGCAATGCAAAGGAATTGCTGAAAAAAGCCGATAATTTTCTGCATAAAGCACAATAAAAAGTCAAATAAATATATAATTTAAAACCCGAAAACGACCTCTGGAACCAAAAGCGTTGGAGGTGACCCGTTTTTTATGCAAAAAGCAAAACTATGAGGGGCACCCATTATGATATACTTTGCATGGGTCTCTTTCGGGATTGAAATTTTTTATTCACAATATAGATTTTTCTGAATACTTTAAAACTCATACCAAAATTTTAAATAGGATTTAAAAAACATTTATTTTGATGAAAAACCTTGAAGTGGCAGAGCTCCTCAACGAGATAGCAGACTACCTTGAATTCAGCACAGATGCAAAAGACAGGTTTAAGGTAAGGGCTTACAGGAAAGCAGCTTTGGTTATTGAGGGGCTTTCTGAGGACATTGAGCAGGTTTGGAAAGAAAGCAGATTGGAAGAGCTGCCAAGCATTGGGGAAGGAATAGCGAAGAAAATTGACGATTTCCTCAAAAACAATAAGTCAAAATATCTTGAGGAATTGAAGGAAAGAATCCCTGTTGACATGGAAGGCCTTGGAAGAGTTGGAGGTTTAGGCCCGAAGACAATTCTAAAGCTCTATAAACAGCTAAAAATCAAGACAGTTGATGAATTGGAAAAGGCTGCTAAGCAAGGCAAGATACAAAAGATACAAAGGCTTGGCCCTGTTGTTGAGAAGAACATATTGAAAAGCATAGAATTCTCAAGAAAATCCATAAGAATTCCTATAGGCTTCGCGCTTGCAAGCGCTGAAGAAATCATAAGGGAGATGAAAAGCTGCAGGGAAGTGCAGAGAGTGAGCATTGCAGGCTCTACAAGAAGAATGAAGGAGACAATTGGGGACATAGACATACTTGCAACTTCAAAAGCCCCTGAAAAGGTTGTTGAATTTTTTTCAAAGATGCCGAATGTGGCTGATATACTTGCTAAAGGCCCTACAAAATCCTCTGTAAGGCTGAAGGAAGGAATTCAGGCTGACTTGAGAGTGCTTGACGACAAGATTTTCGGGGCTGCCTTATTATATTTCACAGGCAACAAGGAGCACAACATTATGCTGAGAAGGATTGCAATTGAAAAAGGCTTCAAGCTCAGCGAATATGGGCTTTTTGACAAGAGAACTGGCAAATTAATTTCTGGCGTGACAGAAGAAGGCATATACAAAAAGCTGGGCATGGACTACATTGAGCCGGAAATGAGGGAGGATGAAGGCGAGATTGAAATGGCGCAGCACCACATGCTGCCAAAATTGCTCAGTTACAATGACATAAAAGGGGATTTGCAGATGCACACCAAATGGAGCGATGGAAACAGCACAATAGAAGAGATGGCGATTGCTGCAAAGAAACTGGGGCATGAGTACATTTGCATAACAGACCATACAGGAGCTCTTGCAATAGCAAGGGCATTGGATGAAAAAAGAATTGTTGAGCAGAGAAAAGAAATTGAGAAAATCAATAAAAAAATAAGCGGAATCACCATATTACAGGGTGCTGAGGTCAATATCAAGGATGACGGCAGCCTTGACACGCCTAACGGTATGTTGAAGGAGCTTGACATTGTTGTTGCAGCAATTCATTCCGGCTTCAAGAACCCAAAGGAAAAAATAACAGCTCGCATGGTTAAGGCAATGGAAAATGAGCATGTTGACATCATTGCACATCCAACCGGCAGGCTCCTGACAAAAAGGGAAGGCTATGAAATTGACTTGGACAAAGTCTTTGAGGCAGCAAAAAAAACAAGAACAATAATGGAGATAAACGCCTATCCTGAAAGGATTGACTTGAGGGATGCTGATGCAAGGGCTGCTGTAAAGGCAGGCGTAAAATTAGCAATAAGCACAGATGCCCACAGCACAGGCCAGCTTCATTTCATGAAGATTGGAATCGGGACAGCAAGAAGGGCATGGGCAGCAAAAAGCGACATCATCAACACAAGAAGCTTGAAGGATATGATGAGGATGCTGAAGCGCTGACCCACAATCTTTTTATATTACTTAAGTCTTTTTTGATTTTATGATTAATGTCGCAATCAACGGTTTCGGTAGGATTGGTCGCTTAGTTCTTAGAGCAGGAATAAAAGACAAAAGGATAAGATGGGTTTGCGTCAATGACGTGACAGACGCGAAAACTCTTGCTCACTTATTCAAGTACGATTCTGTGCATGGGAAGTATGACGGCAAAGTTGAGCATACAGACAATTCTTTAGTTATTGACGGAAAAAAAATAAAAGTGCTTTCCATTTTGGATCCCAAGCAGCTTCCTTGGAAAAGCATGAAGATTGATGTTGTTGTTGAGAGCACAGGAAAATTTACCGACAGAGAAGGAGCACAACAGCACCTGAATGCGGGCGCAAAAAAGGTTTTGATTTCAGCACCTGCAAAAAATCCCGACATCACGATTGTCATGGGCGTGAATGACAAAATGTATAATAAAAAAAAGCATCATATTGTAAGCAATGCCTCCTGCACGACAAACTGCCTTGCGCCTGTTGTCAAAATCCTGCATGATACTTTTGGCGTGAAAAGAGGCTTCATGACAACAATCCATGCCTACACAGCAGACCAAAGACTGGTGGATGCTCCCCACAAGGATTTGAGGAGGGGAAGGCATGCCGCTTTGTCAATAATCCCGACAACAACAGGCGCTGCAAAGACTGTTGCTGAAGTTATTCCGGAGCTGAAAGGAAAATTGGATGGCCTGGCATTCAGAGTTCCAGTTGCAACAGGCTCTGTGACAGACTTTGTATGCGAGCTTGAAAAGAAAGCAACAAAAGATGCTGTAAACAATGCGTTCAGGAAAGCTGCAGGCAAATTAAAGGGCATTTTGGAGTATTCAGTTGAATCTATTGTATCAGCTGACATAAGGACAAACCCGAATTCCTCGATTTTTGATTCTGAACTGACAAATATGGTTGAAGGCAATTTTGTAAAAGTCATCGCATGGTACGACAATGAATGGGGATTCAGCAAAAGGATGGTTGATGTGATTAAGCTGATTGGGAAATAATTCAGGCCTTTCTGTAATGCTGGATTGCAAACATCTGTATGTGGCCTGCCCAATACTCCCTTGAGCCATAAGCCAAATATTTCAAGCCTGACGCCAAGCTTCCTGCAATGCTTCCGGCAGCAAAGCCCACTAAAGCACCCTCTCCAGCCCTAAGAAAAGTCCTTCTGTCGATTGCTCTTCTGTTTGTGTCATGCACTATCACAGCAAGGGGAACAAAGGCCATTTCTGCAACACCGTATGACAATGCGTTATTAATTGAAGTCTCATGATCCTCTGTAAATAACGGGCCCAAAAGCCTTTCGAGGTCAGGAAGCTTTTCTCTTAATTGTGGATCAACTGTATGGGGGACAAAAGATTTTGATTTAAGCTCCCTAAGAGTTTGCATATAATTGGTTAGACTGTCTTCACCTTTCACTACTTTTCTAAGCAGGGAGGTTGCCCTGAGATACCTTTCAAACACTTCCTTCTTTCTTGCAATTTCACGGGCAGGCTCTAAATTAAGCTCCTCAATATCCCTGAATTCCTTGGCCAAATATCGTATCATATTGCCTTGGTTATTGTACTCCCATTTATAAAGTTTTCAGGATGCCGGCTCTAGTAAAGAAACAAAAAAATTACATAGCAAAGATATATATCTTATTCCAAATTTGTTCATTTCATGTACAAAATCAAGCAGCTTCCGGAAGATTTCATAGTAAAGGAAATAAGTAATGTAAAGATGGATAATGGTCAATACGCTTATTTCATTCTCAAAAAAACTGGCTACACGACCATAGGATCTTTACAAATCATGTCAAAAAAATTTAAAATTCCACTAAAAAGCTTTGGCTTTGCAGGCAACAAGGACAAAAATGCAGTTACAGGGCAGAAAATATCAATATTCCGAGGAAGCAGGCATTTCGAGAATATGGAATTTAAAGGCATTGGATTGGAATATCTCGGCAACGGAAAAGAGCCGATTTCTTTAGGTGATTTGGATGGCAATGAGTTT